>NZ_JBMMUD010000003.1:0-214528 GCF_049257195.1 Pseudoalteromonas sp. SS15 | reverse complement strand
GATAAAACCTATGCTTTTAAAGTGGGTCATAATAATCAGGGCCAGCCTCGATATGATTTAACCCCATATGTTCAAGACCTAAACAATGTGCCAAATGAAATACGTACATTACTGACTAGTACGGCCAATGGCTATAAAGTACTCACAAATGTAACCCGTAGCCTTAATCGTAACTTTAAAATCAATACGTACACCTCTTCTGCTAACACATCTCAATCAATTCACCCCATTATTGATGAAAACTCATTGGGAATAATGAGTAGCTGTGCCAACAGCCCTGAGATGAAAGCGATGAAGTTAGCAGGTAGCATAGTAGCTAAATCTAACTTACAAGTTGAAGCTAATGCTAAAGCGTTTAAAGACGAAAATTTCGAAAACAACTTTCAAGGAATAAGAATTATAGGAGCAAATTTTCAAGGCGCCCTTGGAGCATTTGGGATTGGGGGCACGGTTGAATATGTTGATATTACACAGAACATAATCACTGACTTTACTTACAAAACGAAATATTTCGGCCAAGGTGCAAAAAACGAAGTTGTTTTTGATTTAACTTCAAAAAACGGAGGAATCTCAGTAAGTACAAACCAAATGAGAACAGTTATTGGTGGTTACCCTCTAAACCAGATAAAATCTAGCGGTAAAGCTGAAAATATCTTGAGATCCAATGATATCTCAAAGTGTTTGGCGGAAGCTATTGATAGTACTTATCTTAAAACAGTTTCTAGCCCAACAGGAAACAAATATTCAACCCCTGATGGTTCTGGTTATAAAGGGCCAAGTTTTAATCACTTTCCCCTAAGTGGAGGGGGTGACGGGGGTTCTTTATGTAAACATACTTATTACGATTTAAATGGTAATGAATTGTTTTCTTTTGAGGGCCCATGTCCGGGCGACTAAAAGTGTTAACTCATATTGCCAGAGTTATATAGTTACTCAGGCAATATTTATGGCAAATTTTAAGCTCTAGGATGATGTTCTTGATGCAGCGATTTCAACCTTTCACTCGCTACATGAGTATAAATTTGTGTCGTCGATAAGTCGCTGTGGCCTAACATCATTTGCACGACTCGTAAGTCAGCACCATGATTCAACAAATGTGTTGCAAAGGCATGACGTAACGTATGTGGCGATAATGGCGACGTTATGTTTGCCAAAATAGCATAGTGTTTGATTCTATGCCAAAAAGTTTGACGAGTCATACCTATGCCACGTTTTGATGGGAAAACAAAGTCGGTGGCATGCTTAATCATTAAAGCGCGACCTTGCTGTATAAATAGCTCTATCCAGTGCTGCGCTTCTTCTCCCATCGGCACCATGCGCTCTTTGCCGCCCTTACCACGGACTAACACTACGGCTTGGCGCAAATTAATTTGCTCCATACGCAAACCCACCAGCTCAGTGACACGTAAACCTGTTGCATATAACAGCTCTAACATGGCTTTGTCTCTAAGCCCCATAGGGTCTTCAACATTAGGCGCATCAAGTAAGGCTTCAACTTCGTTTTCGGTGAGTGTTTTCGGAATTGCCTGACCAGTCTTTGGCAGAGCAATATTGACCATAGGTGACGCTGAAATTTTTTGCGCTTTCACCCAGTGTAAATAGAAACGCTTTAATGCACTGATCGCTCTGGCAGTGCTCCGAGGCTTTAAACCCAAATCGACTCGGTGTGCCAAATATTGCTCAATATCTTGCTGCGTTACTTCAAGTAGATTCTCTCTGCCTTGTTCTGCTTTCATAAAAGCATCGCACTTTTCTAAATCGGTGCGATAAGCAGCTAAGGTATTTTCACTCAAGCCATGCTCAAGAAAAAGCACATCGATAAATGCTTCTATCACATCTTCTTGCTCGGTTATGTCATTTTCAAAATCTGCTAAATCGCTCACTGGTCGCCTGTATCAATTTAAAGTGTCATCAGGTAAAATTTACCCCATCATATCAGCCTTATAAGAAGTGATAAACCGCATGCAAATTGGCTTATTCTATGGTTCAACCACCTGTTACACCGAAATGGCCGCTGAAAAAATTCAAGACATCATCGGCAAAGACACCCTGTCTATGTTCAACATTAAAGATGTGAACTTAAAAGACGCTGAAAATTTCGATTTTTTAATCTTCGGTATTTCGACATGGGACTTTGGTGAACTACAAGAAGATTGGGAATCAATCTGGGACGACATCGAAAACGTCAACCTAGCAGGTAAAACCATCGCGCTATTCGGTATGGGCGATCAGCAAGGTTATGGCCAGTGGTTCCAAGACGCCCTAGGCATGCTACACGATAAAATCGCACCACAGGGTGTGACCTTTTTAGGCTACTGGCCAAATAACGATGAATATGAGTTTGAAGCCTCAAAAGCACTGACCGAAGATAAATCACACTTTGTTGGCTTGGCTTTAGATGAAGACAGCCAGTACGAAAAAAGTGATGAGCGCATTGCGACCTGGGTTGAGCAAGTACTTACTGAGTATAGTGAGACGTTATAAGCTAAAAGCTAAAAGCTAAAAAGTTTAGATGAAGCCGCGTTATTTATCGCGGCTTTTTGTTAAGTGAATTTCAGGCATAAAAAAACCCTAACCAAACGGTTAGGGTTATAGAAAAGTGGTACCAGTGGGCGGACTGTTAACCTGTATTAGCGCCACCTGCGTGGCGCTCGAGTTCACCAGTGTTAAACATCAAAAAATAAGGTAATAGTGAATTTCAGGTATAAAAAAACCCTAACCAAACGGTTAGGGTTATATAAAAAGTGGTACCAGTGGGCGGACTTGAACCTGTATTAGCGCCACCTGCGTGGCGCTCGAGTTCACCAGTGTTAAACATCAAAAAATAAGGTAATAGTGAATTTCAGGTATAAAAAAACCCTAACCAAACGGTTAGGGTTATATAAAAAGTGGTACCAGTGGGCGGACTTGAACCGCCACGCCCGAAGGCAACGGATTTTGAATCCGTCATGTCTACCAATTCCATCACACTGGCATAATTTTTCTTTGATCTTCTAACCAAGAGAAAATAAAGAAAAACCACTTTGAGCTTAGGCTTTTTTTCTGTGCCCTCATCTCTGTGCAAAACACTATACAAACATCCCCTAGTGGGAGCAAGCAATTTTTTTATTGCTCCATTTAACTGCTGATATTTTAATCGCTTAACTTTTATAAACAGCAGTTTCGCCATTTTCACTGGCTTTGTGTAAAATAGCTGCATTATTTTCTTATTTAAGTGTTGGCTACGATGTCTGAATTTCCTCGCGCTGGATTAATGCGCCGACTTGCTTCTTTAATGTATGACGGTTTAGTCGTGATCGCGTTTGCTATGCTAACTACCGTGGCTTATCTGCTCATTATTCAGGGCTTTATTTCGTTAGGTATGATTTCATTAGGTGATCATGAAGATGTGTCTGCACTGATTCAATCCACTCCTCTTCTATACGGTCTTCGCAGCATATTGTTAGTTTTAGTCAGTATGATTTTTTTCAGCTATTTCTGGACTAAGAGCGGTCAAACAATTGGTATGCGAGCATGGCGTTTAAAAGTTCAAACCCCTGATGGTCAACTGCTATCTTGGCCGAAAGCCATGGCGCGTAGTTTATTTGCTCTATTAGGCTTAGGTAATTTACTGGTACTGGTTGACTTTAAACAAAAGCGTGCGCTACAAGATATGATCTGTGGTACAGAAGTATTATTACTGAGCAAAGAAGAAAACAAGCGTGTCTATAACAGCTTAGATTAGAACTATACCCAAACTTCCTCAAGATGCATGATTCAGAGCGCAGCCTTCTGTTCTAGTTCAAGGAAAAGAACGCAGTGTAATGACGAGTCCTTTCCAAGTTCTTTGACGATGAAATAGGACTGAAAGCACGCTCCCTTGGGCGAGTTTGATTGGCTTCCATACTGCGTTATCAATTTTCGATTTAGAACCACTAGACCTTCAAATCGATGCCTTGTCTGACAGCCAATCAATTCTCGCTGAACCTCGTATCTTGAGGTGGTTTGGGTATAAAAATAACAGCAACAAAAAAGGCTTCACATCTGAAGCCTTTTTTAATGTTAAGCCAAAATAATACGGTTGCTTAACTACCTTTAACTTGTAAGTTAAGGAACTCTGCTAACTTTTCAGGCTGCTGAGCTAGGCCTGCCAATTCCATTGCAAGTTGCGATACTGCTTTGTTTTCGTTTAGTTGCATTGAAATATTTAAGCTATTTAAGCCATTTACAAAGTTCATTAATTCAGACTTTGAATCTTCAGCAAGCGGCAGCATATCTACTTGCATCTGAGCTTGTTGTACAAACGTCAGTTTATCTAATTGAACTGCAGACAGTTGCTTCTCAACAACCGTGTCAAACTGGCCTTTGTTATTAAACGTAAAGTTGAATGATTGCGGTTGCAGCTCTTGCATTGCCATCATCATTTTACTTTGAAGTTGAAGCTCTTGCTCCATAGTGAGTGGGCTTTGAGATTGTAGTTTTTGCGACTCTAGAGACACTTCCATCAGTGACTTTGAGTTACCTAATGAGAAGGCCATATCCATAGAGGCAACTTCACCGGCAACAAAGCCAATATCGAAGTCGCTCTTACCGCTTGCTTCGTCATACTTTAAGCTTGAAGTGATGTCGTAGCTTGCATTTAATAACTCTGACGGTGCCGTTTGCTGTGCTTGCTCAATGAGAGGCTGAGCAAAACGTAAACCTTGTAAGTCCATTGATGTATATGGGCTAATCTTGTCAGTTTCATAGCCTTCAATGATGATTTGGTTAATCACTGCAAGGTCTTCACCTTCAGGGCCTTTAAACTGAATGTCTTTCAGACTGACTTCTTGGCTAAGCAATGAGTAATTTGCTTCTTTGTAATCAACAGAAAAACCTGATGTTTCTTCAAAAACAGAGATCTGCTTGGCAATCTCGTTATTTAGTTTTTCATTGGCTTTATATTGAGTTACACCGTAACCCGCTGCTATTGTGCCAATAACAGCAATCGCGATAAGCGGTTTTTTCATGTTTTAACTTCCTGATTAAAATAACGCGTCCAGGGCTTCGCTTAGACTGTTCACGCCTATAACTTCCATCCCTTCAATAAGCTCTTTTGGCTTATTGGCATTAGGTACAATAGCACGTTTAAAACCATGTTTCGCGGCTTCTCTTAATCTTTCTTGACCACTTGGTACAGGGCGAATTTCGCCACCAAGTCCAACTTCGCCAAAAACAACCAATTGTCTATCGAGTGAGAAGTTCTTAAAGCTCGATACCAGCGCGGTGATCAAAGCAAGGTCAGCACTGGTTTCAGATACTTTTACGCCACCGACCACATTCACAAACACATCCTGATCTGACACTTGTAAACCGCCATGGCGATGCAATACAGCCAATAACATCGCTAAACGGTTTTGCTCTAAACCAACGGTAACGCGACGCGGGTTGGCTAGCTGGGAATAATCAACCAAGGCTTGTACTTCAACAAGTAGCGGGCGTGTGCCCTCCCAAATGACCATAACCAGTGAACCCGGTGTTTGCTCTTCACCCCGGTTCAAGAAAATAGCCGATGGGTTAGATACTTCTTTTAGACCTTGCCCTGTCATAGCAAACACGCCTAATTCGTTCACTGCACCAAACCGGTTTTTATTACCGCGTAATGTTCTAAAACGGCTGTCACTACTGCCTTCTAATAAAATAGAACAATCAATACAGTGCTCTAGTACTTTGGGGCCCGCCAAAGTGCCGTCTTTGGTTACATGACCTACCATAATAATGGCGACTTGATTCTGTTTCGCAAAACGCGTCAAGTAAGCGGCACTTTCACGTACTTGTGAGACACTGCCCGGTGCCGATTGCACATCGCTCATATGCATCACCTGAATTGAGTCAATCACCATGATGCTCGGCTTTTCTTGTAAAGCCAGTTGGCAAATTGTCTCAACATTGGTTTCTGCAAGGGTTTTCAATTTGTTAGTTGGTAGCCCCAAACGGTGGGCACGCATGGCAACTTGTTGCAGTGACTCCTCACCAGTGACGTACAAAGTATTCATCGACTCGGCAAGTAAACACATGGTTTGCAGTAAAACGGTACTTTTACCTGCACCCGGTGAACCACCGATCAAAATTGCACTGCCGGGAACAACACCGCCACCTAGCACACGATCAAACTCTTTAAAGCCAGTCGAAAAACGCGGTAAGCTCTCAAGGTTTACTTCATCAAGCGTCTGCACCTTAGCATCAACCATGCCCGCATAGCCTGCCATCGCTGAGCTGCGAGGTGCTGACTTAACACTCGGCACCCTAAATTCAGTGACGGTATTCCAAGCCTTACATTCAGAGCATTGCCCTTGCCACCTGGCAAATTCGGCACCACACTCACTACATACAAATGCTGTTTTTTTCTTTCCCATACTAAGGCACACTTTTTGCTTTAAAACTTACTGAGTAAAATTATATTCAGTTTTGTCATATAAATCTGGCACTTTACTCATTTATTGCTCAAGAATAAGTTAACTATGTCTAATTATTGTCATAGTATTAACTAAGAAATCTAAAAGAAAAATTAATGCCGGTATTTGCACGATTACAAAACACGGTAAGTAAAATGGTTTTATATGGCTGAAGACAAGCTGCAACAATATCAACCTTTGATAGAAGAACTCAAGCAACAGTTAGGCTCGCCTGGCTTTGATGGGCTCTTTGCGCAAAAAACAGCCCACCTGTCTAAGCCAGATCAGTTTTTGATCAAAATGGAAATGTCTCGCCTATCTCAACCTATCGCACGATTTATCGATTTACGCGGGCAGGTTTCTGGTGAAGTAAAACCCTATATTCATGATGGCAAGCAGCACTTTATGGACGACTTAGCCATCGCAGTGTTTGAGCAAGAAATTGCTAAACACGGTAAGTATACCCTTGCGGTATATGAAGCTGTCATGAATACCGATAATAACTTTAGAGTCATGCAGAAACGCGCACAGCAGCAAGCGCAAGATGATGCTAACACACCAACGCCCTCTGTTACACATGGGGCGAAGTTAATCAAATTCGCTTCTTATGAAAGTCGCATTGAAGAGCGAATGAATTACTCAATCAAGATAACGGTTGAGATATCTAAGAAAAATATTATTTCTGCTAACACGTCAGATATTTCATTAAGCGGTGCAAAGATCAAAGTGCACCCGAAAGCCGTTTTTGAAAAAGGCCAATTACTGAGCATTCGATTAGTAGGACTTGAACAAGATTTTGAGCTTGGCCTTAAAGACGGCATTCAATACGAAGTCGTTGCTGTAGAGCCGGTAAATAATGAATTTCAATTTGTACGCTTAAAGCGAACATTTGTTGAAAACAATCAGGGCTTTGATGAATTTTTAAATAGCTTCATACACGGTAACAAGCGTCGTTATAAAATCAATTTAGATAACACTATGGATGCGGTCGTATGCAAAGGCTATGAGCAATACTATTTACCACGAGTCAGCTCACTGTTTGTATTTCTCAGCAAGATCAATGACAAACTCACACTTCCTTCAATGGTGCTGACCAACGAAAACAATGCTTTCATTCATTATTACTTTGAAGATGAAAGAAAAAAATCATGTTTGTATAGTATTTTTAATCAAAAGCGACTGGCCTATTTAAATAGCCTTCATAGCCCAGTAAAAGAAGCGGTACTGTATACTTTTACTCACTCAAACGGCGGTAAAATTTACTATTATTCGGCCTTTGATTTCGAACTAAAGCAAGAGCCAAGCCTTAATTCGTTATTCTTTGGGTTTGGCGCCCAAAAAGACAGCTGGCGCGCTTTTAAAGTGCAGATCATGCCAAGCTACCATGAAGATGCTTTTATTCCGCTGTCACTACCTGCCAGTGCCGGAAAGTCGCTCGAAAAATTGAATAAAAGGCCAACACCTCGCGTGCAAGGTTTTATTCAAGACGTACAAAACCTAATGCTACTGACTGATATTACAGATCCGCGTCGCACCGCAGAATATAAAAAGCATCAATATGATGCTGGGCAAGTCAATTTACTCAAACACTTTGGCCATGGTAAGTCATCCACTCCGCCAGCATTGGAAGTTGTAGCGCTAGAATATGTAAATCTGCGCGCACATAAACGCTACCTATATAAAACAGGCACTATTTTTCATGTCGACAGCCACACTGTAATCCAAGGCCATACCCGTGATTTGTCTGTTATGGGCCTTCAAGTCGAGCTTAATTCGCCCACTGATGCGAAAAAAGGTGACTTAGTTTATATCGACTTACCAGAATTGCAGAAAATCACTAAGAAACATGATTTAAAACACTTACGCTATCAAGTCATGGCGGTCAGTAAATCAAAAACTATCATTAATTTAAAAGTACATAAGGTATCTGAAAATAAGCACCCTGCTATTGAATTTTTTACGCAACTCATTGATAAAAACAAGAGCAAGCTGCAAGCCTGTGAGGAGACGCCAAAGATCCCTGGGTTATCGACAGCACTGCGTAATATGATCACCAAAAGTGTGTGCCAGTTTCCTTTGTACTTACATAAAGAGTCGGCGCACTTTAACATTGGTGCTGTAGGTCGAGGCCTTTACTCTACTAAGCTGCACAAAGTTTTAGAGCACTTCAACCAAAGCGGTGACGAGCAAATAGAAATCGCGCCGGTTTTTCCTGCTAACTTTATTGAAGATGAGCTTTCAGAGGCACTACGTAAACAAACACGACAAGACAAACCGCTCAAATACACCCTATTTATGCGCTTTGACCCAGACAAGAAAACCCTAGCTGACGCTGTCAAAAGCCAAATATTGAGGGATGAAGACTCACTTGATAGCCTGTTTTTATTTATCAAAAAAGCGCTCAGAAAAGAGATCTTATTTGTATTCCAACTACAGGTATCTAAAACAGGTCGTCCAGATACCGACTACTTAGCGAATGAGCTCAAGTATGTAAGCCATTATGCACTTCACAAGGCAAAAGATTTAGAAGAATCATTGTGGAATGTAGCAGGAGTCTGCGATCTTATCGATATTACCGATGAAGTGATCCCGACACTTGAGGTTGAAGATAACTTAATCGAAAAAATGACAGAAAAAAAGCAACTCTGGTTTGAGTCGCTTCCTATGTAATTATTACTCGCTGTCTCAGTAAGACGTTTTAAGCAACGCCACCAAACAGTGTAAGTAAGGCTATCAGTGCCAAGTAAAATAAAATATTACGCTTAACCAAACGCATCATACAGGTGGCTTCGTAAGTACAGCCCGCGTATTGCTGTTCGATTTGCTCTGCGGCAAGCGCTGTACTGGTCACGACTTTACGGTTTGGGGTTTTGAAATCTAACGCATATTTCAGCCAACAGCCTGTGCCCTTTGAAAAGTTACCAATAATTAGATAACCAAAACTGGTAATGCGCGCCGGTAACCAGTTTAACCAATACAGCATATCGGCCAATATGCTACTGCGTGCAGCAAGCACACTTTCGTCACTTTGTTGGGCTTGGTCGAATAAGCTGCGCGTCACAGCATACATCACTGCGCCTGGGGCTCCGAACACAACAAACCAAAAAATTACCGCACAGTAATGTCTAAAGTTGACCCAAGCTAGTGTTTGACCAACCCATTCACCACCTTGTTGATCTTCAGTACGGTGTTGGCCTAACTGAAGTGCATATAACGTTGCCCCTTCACTGTCACCTCGCGTAAGCGCATTTAAATAGCCCTTATACAAAGCGCGTGGTTTAGCACAGCCAAAACAGACAAGTAATAATAGCGTATTTAATGCCAACTCAAAAAGGAAGAAGTCGGCAAAATCCATGACAAAATACACACCTAAAGCTGGCAATAAGACCCATAGTGCAAACACAAATGGCGATTTTAATAATGAATTATTCTGCAATAACGACTGACTCATATTGAGATAGCCATTACTGTAATGATCAATCTGCCAATGTGCATCTCGGGCACCTAGCCGCTCAATGGCCAGCGCTAAAATTATTGAGATCAAAATCATAATTTACTCATTCACTTAACAACTTAAAAAATTTCTGCCAATCAAAAGCTTCTCCAGGATCTGTCTTTCGACCTGGTGCAATATCACAATGCCCAACGATGTGTTCTGGAGTAATGTCAGGATACAGCTGCATGATGTAACGTGTGCAGGCAGTCAAAGCGACATATTGTGCATCGGTATAAGGCGTTGTATCTGTGCCTTCTAATTCAATACCAATGCTAAAATCATTACACCTTTGTCGACCTTTAAACTCCGACACACCTGCATGCCATGCCCGCTTATTAAATGGCACATACTGCAGCACTTGCCCATCTCGTCTAATAAAGCAGTGCGCTGACACTTTTAGCCCTTCTAAATCGGTAAAGCTAGGATGTGCTGCACAATCTATATTACCAATAAATAGCGCATCTACATGTTCAGTACCGAATGCACCCGCGGGCAGAGAAATATTATGAACCACCAGCAAGTTGACATCTTGCTCATTCGGTCTCTCATCAAAAAAAGTACAAGGCCTTTGCGTCACCCTAAAGCTTGAATTTGGCAAGCAAAACTCTGTGTGTTTCACGGTTAAAACCATTTGCTTCAATAATAAGCTAACCTTAACAAGCTTTACGAAATTTCACTAGCGCGATTGTCTTAAACTCTTGGAAGCAGTAAAATTTAGTTCTCGCACAATGCAATTAGACAACATAAGTGACGCTTAGTATGCAAAACCAACTTCTTACGCCTGCTCTTATCAGTGAATTAGTCACACAAGCTTTAAATGAAGACCTCAACTTTCAATCGGCTGCCGATGGTGATATCACAGCGCAGTTAATACCTGAAGCGCAGCAAGCCAACGCTTATGTGATCACCCGTGAAGACTGTGTATTCTGTGGTAAAGACCTAATTTTAGAGGTATTTAAACAGGTTGATGCAAGCGTTGAAGTTGAAGTACTCGTCAACGATGGGGATTTTGTTGCAGCGAATAGCCAACTATTTATCGCTAAAGGCTCAGCTCGTGCCATTTTAACCGCTGAGCGTACCGCCTTGAACTTTGTACAAACGCTTTCAGGCACCGCAACGACCACAGCTCATTATGTAAAAGCTTTAGCAAACAGTAATACTCAACTCCTTGATACACGTAAAACTGTGCCGGGTCTTCGTGCATTACAAAAATATGCCGTGGCTTGTGGTGGCGGTAAAAACCACCGCATTGGTTTGTTTGATGCATTCTTAATTAAAGAAAACCACATTGCAGCCTGTGGCGGTATTGCAGCCGCAGTTAAACAAGCTAAATTGAATCACCCAGCTAAACCAGTTGAAGTAGAAGTTGAAAATCTAGACGAGCTACAGCAAGCCATTGAAGCTGGTAGCGACATCATCATGCTAGACAACTTTAGCGTACCACAAATTCAACAAGCCGTCGAAGTGACAGCACAGCGCGCTAAACTTGAAGTGTCGGGTAATATGACCATAGAAATCTTAGCAGAATACGCGCAAGCAGGTGTCGACTACATTTCAAGTGGTGCACTGACTAAAAATGTGCAGAGTATCGACCTATCAATGCGCTTCAATAACACGCAAGTGTAATTGGCTGTAATCTAAGATAAGTGCATAAATATTGACAATTGATTTTAAAGAGAATTTAATGAGCGAGTTTTGATATGCTGGTAACAAATTATTAATTTTTTCCTTGTGATATAAATTAATATAAAAAATTGCCAGTATTAAATAATTAGCTCCAGATCTTAAAATAAGAATTAATTCTTATTTACTCTTGTTAATATCAAGTTTAACAATTAGAGTAGCAAATAATTAAGTTTGTCGTTTATTTAAATACAAAATTGCCGATAACCTAATATTAGAGATTTTAATTAGATAAAAAATCTAAACTTTAATTGAGATGGTGGTAATGCGTTAAACCTTAAAGAAGGGTGATACGTACGCTAACAACCCATGCATGGTGCATTGTTTTAGATATTTTTAAAACAATTATCAGCCATCATAGTGGGAGCCCCATTAAATGAGTTAGCACTATAAATTTGCAATACAATGGGTGTAAACTTTATCCATTGATACAAACTTTATAACTATTTAATAACCTAGCTTACCGCGGTGAGTTAGCATTTTTCCTTTAGGAGGCACATCATGACGCAAAATCAAAAGGGTTTTACCCTAATCGAACTAATGATTGTAGTTGCAATCATCGGTATTCTAGCTGCAATCGCATTACCTGCTTATCAAGATTACACGACTCGCTCTAAAGTAAGTGAAGTAATTTTAGCTGCTTCTTCTTGTAAAACTGCCGTATCTGAGGCATCTCAAGTTGGTCTTAGCACGGAAGCAGCAAATGGCTTTGGTTGTGAAGATGCGACTGGTCCGGTATCACAGTATGTGCAAACTATTCAAACAACTGCTCTTGGTGCTATTACAGTAAAGGCTAGAGGTATTCCTGCACTTGTAGAAAATGGTACTAACTTTGATTCTATTACATTCACACCATACAAAGACGCTGCGGGCACTGCGGCATTTGAAGCTGGTGATTTTAATGGTGCGAATGCAGTAAGAGCGTGGAAATGTACTTCTGCTGCAACTGATGGCATCAAAGCAGAATACCTACCTGCAAGCTGTCGTTAATCTTAACGCACTAACTTAAAGGGCTGTTAATTCAGCCCTTTTTGGTTATTTATGAAAAAAGATAAAGATACCGCAGATAAACTCGATACCTTCGTTTGGACTGGTTTAAGCGCCCGAGGCAAAAAACTCGAAGGTGAAATGACCGGTACCAGCATTGCCCTAGTTAAAGCCCAGCTTCGTAAACAAGGCATTACCCCTTCTAAAGTAAAACGCAAACCCAAACCCTTATTTGGTATAGGTGCCGGTGGTCAAAAGATTACCGCCAAAGACATTGCGATTTTCACCCGACAAATTGCTACCATGTTGACTGCGGGCGTACCGCTGATTCAGTCTTTAGAAATGATTTCATCTGGGGCAAAAAACAAAAGTTTGAGTAAACTCATTGGCGGCATTGCCGATGAAGTAAAAGCCGGTCAGCCACTGGCGAAATCACTACGTGCCTACCCTCGTTATTTTGATGAACTCTACTGCGATCTCATTCATTCAGGGGAACAGTCTGGTGCCCTTGATAAAATTTTTGACCGTGTTGCCGTTTATAAAGAAAAAGCCGAGGCGCTAAAATCAAAAATCAAAAAAGCCATGTTCTACCCTATTGCGGTGGTTGTGGTCGCACTGATAGTTACTTCGATTCTACTTATTTTCGTGGTGCCACAATTCCAAGATATTTTCAGCAGCTTTGGTGCTGAGCTCCCCGCATTTACGTTATTTGTAATCGGTATTTCTGAATTTATGCAAGAGGCCTGGTGGGTGTTCTTGTTAGTTATCGGAGTGAGTATATATTCATATAAAGAGGCCTTGATCCGCTCATCTGCCGTGCGCCATTTCAATGACCGCTTGGTATTACAATTACCCGTTGTTGGTATGATTTTGCACAAAGCTGCAGTAGCACGTTACGCGCGTACACTCTCTACCACATTTGCAGCAGGTGTGCCGCTCGTTGATGCACTAGATTCAGCCGCTGGCGCATCAGGTAATGTAATTTATAAAAATGCCATTACCGAAATCAAAGCCGAGGTAAGTTCAGGTAACCAAATGAACTGGGCGATGCGTAATTCAAAACTCTTTCCTGATATGGTGGTGCAAATGGTCTCTATCGGTGAAGAGTCGGGCTCACTTGATGGCATGTTAGAAAAAGTAGCCAATATTTATGAACAAGAAGTCGATGATGCCGTTGATGGTCTATCAAGCTTGCTTGAGCCGTTAATTATGAGTGTATTAGCTGTGCTTGTTGGTGGCCTTATTATTGCCATGTATTTACCTATCTTCCAACTGGGCTCTGTGGTTTAAGCCCAGTTTTCTACCTTTTAGAAAGTGACGTTTTAATGCAAGAAGTAATTTATTTAATGCAAAGCCAGCAGTGGTTTTTTCTTTTGACCGTTGGTTTAGTGAGTTTGTGTATTGGCAGCTTTTTAAATGTGGTGATTTACCGCCTACCTATCATGATGCAACGAGAGTGGCAGCAAGAGTGCCGTATTTCACTGGCCGATGAACTGTCAAACTCAAGTAAAAAAGCCAAATTAAGCAACGACACTTTCAACCTGATTAAACCTAACTCGACTTGCCCACACTGCAAAACCCCAATTAAAGCTTGGCATAATATTCCCTTGTTGGGCTGGCTGATGTTAAAAGGCAAATGCGCCAGTTGCTCAGCAAAAATATCTGTTCGTTATCCACTAGTAGAGTTAGGCACTGCCCTTGCCTCACTTTGGATTGCATTGCAGTTTGGCGCCACTGAACTTGGCTTGCTTTATATTTTTATCACTTGGGTACTTGTGACGCTTATTTTTATCGATATCGATCACATGTTATTACCCGACCAGCTCACGCTGCCTTTAGTTTGGCTGGCGTTAATGGCCAGTGTTATGGGCTATACCATTGCCCCCAGCGACGCCATTATCGGTGCTGCGGTAGGCTACTTAAGTTTGTGGACGGTGTTTTGGGCATTTAAGCTACTTACAGGTAAAGAAGGCATGGGATATGGTGACTTTAAGCTGTTAGCTATTTTTGGTGCACTATTAGGTTGGCAAGCCATTTTGACCATAGTTTTATTATCCAGTGTTGTTGGCGCAGTAATAGGCAGCATTCAATTAGCTGTGCAAGGTAAAGAGCACAGTACACCTATTCCATTTGGGCCATATTTGGCCATCGCGGGTTGGCTAGCAATGATCTATGGCACCGAGATTCAAACTTGGTACTTTTCTCTTTTAGGCTAATTCAGCCCGTTTTTCAGGTAAACAAGTATGAGTAACTGGATTTTAGGACTCACAGGAGGCATAGGCGCAGGTAAAACTCTCGTGTCAAACCACCTTGCTTCTCTAGGTATTGAAATTGTTGATGCCGATGTCATTGCCCGAGATGTCGTAGCAATTGGCAGTGATGGTCTAAGCGCCATCGAGCAGCACTTTGGCAAAACTATTTTGTTAGACGATGGTTCTCTCAATAGAGCTAAGCTCCGTGAAATTATTTTTGCCGATTCAGAACAAAAAAGCTGGTTGAATAACTTAATGCATCCACTTATTCGTCAAAATATCACAGCACAACTTGATGCTGCTACAAGCCCTTATGTTGTCTTGAGTGCGCCACTCCTATTTGAAAACAAACTTGATGCACTCTGCGACCATACTTTACTGGTTGATGTCCCTGTCGAGGTGCAACTTACTCGTACAGCAAACAGGGATTCTGTCAGCACTGAGCAGGTAAAGAACATTATTGCTGCACAAATGTCACGGGAAGATAAGGTACAAAAGGCCAATTCAGTTCTTGATAATCATCGTGAAATTAGTTCAGTCCTTTTAGATGTTGAAGAATTACACCACGCTTTTTTGCAACAAGCTGAAATACGTAAATAGTTTATTGGCCTTTATTATTCGGCAGCTCGTACCGAGCACTCATTAAGCACAAAAGTAATACTTTGAGTTAGGTCTATTTTTTGCTTTGATATTTTTTGCTAAGCTAAACTAAGTTCAAGTCGTCATAGAGGCATTATGGAACATCACTCTCCCCTTTTACGGAAATTTATTACACTCGGTCGTGTGACCGCAGAGCAATTAAAATTAAAGCAGACCGAAGCACAGTCAACTGCAGAGCTTATCTGTTTATGTAGTGGGATGACAGGTCAAGAGCTGGCTGAACAATGCCTAGATCTCTTTAGAGTGCCAATGTTTGACCTAAGTGACTTTGACGTTGAGCAGCTACCAAAAGAGCTTATTAAAGAAAAGCTGATCCGCCAGCACCATTTACTGCCTTTAGTCAAAAAAGGTCGCAAGCTGTATATCGCCACCTCTGATCCCACAGATTATGGTGCATTTGAAAACTTCGAGTTTAGCACCGGCTTACAATGTGAAGTAGTGGTGGTTGATTACAAACAGTTAGAGCAAAAGATAGATCAACTATTCGACGCCAATGGCGGCATTTCCATGAGTGAGGATGACTTTAAAGAGTTCTCAGGCATGGATGTTGAAGACACTCAACAGCAGCAAGACACCAACGATGAAAAAGACAAAGATGATGCCCCTATCATTGTCTACATCAATAAAATCTTAATGGATGCCATTAAAAAAGGCGCGTCAGATTTACACTTTGAGCCTTACGAACATAAATACCGCATTCGTTTTCGTATCGATGGCATGCTCCATGAAATGGCCAGCCCACCAACCAGTTTATCAACGCGTTTGTCAGCCCGTATCAAGGTTATGTCTCGCTTGGACATCGCCGAAAAGCGTAAACCACAAGATGGTCGTATTAAATTAAAGATCTCAGATCGTAAAAGTATCGATTTTCGTGTCAGTACCCTACCCACTTTATGGGGTGAGAAAATCGTAATGCGTATTCTAGACTCATCAAGCGCCATGTTAGGCATTGATGTGTTAGGTTATGAACCAGAACAAAAAGCACTCTACATGGATGCTTTAGCACAGCCACAAGGTATGATCTTAGTAACCGGTCCAACGGGCTCAGGTAAAACAGTATCACTTTATACGGGTTTAAATATTCTTAACAAACCAGAGCGTAATATCAGTACCGCAGAAGATCCGGTTGAAATTAACCTCGAAGGGATCAACCAAGTTCAAATCAATCCAAAAGCAGAGATGACCTTTGCCAATGCGCTTAAAGCCTTCTTACGTCAAGATCCAGATGTGGTTATGGTTGGTGAGATCCGAGACTTAGAAACCGCTGAAATCTCTATTAAGGCAGCACAAACAGGTCACTTGGTAATGAGTACACTTCACACCAACTCAGCACCTGAAACCTTAACCCGTCTACTGAATATGGGTGTACCCGCTTATAACGTAGCAAGCTCTATTAGCTTGATCATCGCACAACGTCTTGCGCGTCGTTTGTGCCCTAAATGTAAAACACCTGAAACCTTGCCTGAAGAAGAGCTCAATCGCCAAGGTTTTGTCAAAGCAGGGATCAACGACATAACGCTATACAAAGCCAATGGCTGCGATCACTGTACCGAAGGTTACAAAGGCCGTGTCGGTGTATATGAAGTGGTGAAGATCACGCCTGAAATAGCACAAGTCATTATGGAAGGTGGTAACTCGATTCAAATCGCTGAAATGGCAGCAAAAGCAGGGTTCGCCAATTTACGTATTTCAGGTCTGAAAAAAGCCGCTGCTGGTGTGACTTCTCTTGCCGAAATAAACCGAGTCACCAGTTTCTAAACTCTAGATACCAAACCTAGGTGCGAGTATCAGGTAGCAAAGCGCATTAGTTTTAATTACACTGTGGCCAAACCAAATCAATAGAGAATGATGATGGCCACAGTTGTAAAATGCCCGACTTGCCAAGCCGATGTCGTATGGGGCGAGCAAAGCCCACACCGCCCTTTTTGTTCAAAGCGTTGTCAGTTAATTGATTTAGGCGAATGGTCTGAAGAAAATAACAAGATATCCAGCAAGATCTCTGCAAACGAAGAACTCGATGAGCAAGCCAAACAAGATATGATTGAAGACATTGAAGCCATGTTGGCTAAAAACGATGACTTCTTTCAATAACATCTTTCTATAACTCACAAAAAAGCTTGAAAGAATGTAAAAAAAGGCGGCTATCTTAAATTGATAGTCGCCTTT
The DNA here is from genome assembly GCF_049257195.1 of Pseudoalteromonas sp. SS15. Lineage (NCBI taxonomy): Bacteria > Pseudomonadati > Pseudomonadota > Gammaproteobacteria > Alteromonadales > Pseudoalteromonadaceae > Pseudoalteromonas > Pseudoalteromonas sp. SS15. Next base: position 196,871 of record NZ_JBMMUD010000003.1, on the reverse strand, counting down.
TTATACCAATCCTCTTAATTAAGCGGTCTATTTTGAGGCAAGAAAAACTAGTCGATAACGCCGCTTACGCGTCCTGCTATCGCTGAGGTACCTACTTCCATGTAGGCAAGGCGGAAGTTTTGCTATTTAGTTGTTATAAATAAGAAATTTTCAACGAAGTTAGCGTCAGTTTTAGTCCCTCAAAATGATTGAGTATTATTGAGGATTGGTATTATGTTGAAGTTATTTTGTAACTGATAGTTAGTCGCGGTGACGACGCTGCTTGTTTTTGCGCTTTTCGCGCATCTCGGTTAACTTTTCTCTTTGCTCTACGGTCAGTAGCTGCCAAATCTGATGACGGCTTTTTAGGTGCGCTAACACTTTTTCTGAACGCTCAGCTTTAATGTCTGACATCAAAGCTTTGGCTTTATCTTCATCAAAGCTTTCAGCTTCGACTAAAGCGCGAAATGCTTCACGATTTTCTTTACGCTCTAGCTTTCTATCTTTTTTATCCGCTTTTAATTCTGTAATAATCGACTTGATTTGTGCTTGCTGATCGACCGTTAGATCCAGTACTGCCACTGCGCGCTTAGAAAGTAAAAAGTCTCCGCGGTGCTCTGAATGACCTTTAGCGTTGGCCGTCAGCGACACTAAAATACTGCCAGATAAAACGATGGCGCTTAGTAAAGTTGATAGTTTCATAATAATTTCTCTCTCGGGTTAGCTCTGATTAACTTATAAATAAGTCTACTCGCTGCAATGCAAAGTAACGCAAGCGAACGTAAAGAGTGTGTAAAGTTCTGCAATACAATGTGATTATCAGTACACTAGAGATAAGAAGTACAATGCTGTCAGGTGCCTCATGAGCCAATTATTATTAATAGAAGACGATATTGAATTAAGTAATTTACTTTGCGAATACCTGCAAAGTCAGAATCATACTGTCAGCCAAGCGTTTGAAGGAGAATCGGGTTTAGCAATGGCTAAAGCAGATAACTTCGACGTCATTTTACTTGATATCATGTTGCCAAAACTCGACGGCTTCGAAGTGCTCAAGCAGTTACGCCAGACTCACCTGACTCCCGTGATCATGTTGACCGCCAAGGGCGATGATTTTGATCGCATATTTGGACTTGAGTTAGGTGCCGATGATTACATTTCCAAGCCTTTCAATCACAGAGAATTATTGGCTCGTATTAATGCCATTACCCGCCGTGTCGAGTTTGTAAAGCAAGCTGAAATCGCTGAGATCATCGAACACAATCGCGTTTCTCTTAATATGGCTGCGCGAACCGTGCACGTAAACCAAGCACAGCTTACACTCACAGGCACCGAGTTTGCCGTGTTGCAATTACTTATGACACAAGTCGGTAAAGTGGTCACCAAAGAAACGATTAGCCAAGAAGTGCTGGGCCGTCGGCTTGCCCCATTTGATCGCTCTATCGACATGCATGTCAGTAACTTACGCAAAAAAATAGCGCAACATAGCGATGCGAATTGTATCCAGACCATGCGAGGCAGCGGTTATGTCTTTTTGGCTCAGTAAAACCAACTTTAAGCAAGTCCTGAGTAGCCGGCTATTTTATAAAGCATTCGCAGGATTCTGGCTGACCATAGTTTGTATCTTTTTATTATTGGTTTTATTCACCCGCCTGCAAGGCGAGTTGTTAGACAATGATCCGCTTCATGGCAGACAGTTAGACAGTCTTAATCATTTAAAGCGAAATATTGTCAGGCTGGTTGAAGAACATAATAAAACGCTACAACAAGCCGTGGACCACCCGCGTTTATCGCGCCACAGTATGATTTTATTGGTGCATGACAATATCGATAAAACCATTGCGACCGGAAATAACGACCGTAATTTAAACTTATCGGTATTAAACGATCTTGGCGATGAAAATGTGCCGAGCCAAATTAGAACTGAGCGCTATGTCGCTTACGGACCTGTTGATATTTCACTTAACCAAGAAGCATACCGTTTATATCAAATTAAGCCTCTGCGTAGGCCTATGCTTTTTCATTCTATTCGTATGCTACCTGTGTGGATGAAATTACTCGCAGTATTTATTCCTTCTGTGGTTTTGAGCATCTTCTTAACCATTTATTTAATTACACCATTAAATACCCTCAGTCGAAGTGCAAGACGCCTTGCACAAGGCGAGCTTAATGTGCGTGCACCAGCTGACTCAGAGCGCAAAGATGAAGTCGCTCAGCTCATTCATGACTTTAACTTTATGGCAGATAAGCTCACTAATAGCATTCAAGCACATAAACAGTTACTGGCCGATGTCTCCCATGAATTACGCACACCGCTGACGCGTTTAAATCTCGCTAACGCCATGGCACAAGATAGTGCCGGAGATGCAACGCAAAGCTATTTAGCCCGCATAGAAAAAGAGTCTCAATGTTTAGATAAAATGCTCGCTGATGTACTGACTTTGTCGCGATTAGAATATGCTGATCATCAACTTAACATTGAGCCAATACCACTCTCTAGCTTGCTACAAGAATTACTTCAAAATGCCAAATTTGAAGCGCAGCAACACAATAAGACTCTGTCGAACAATGTAATCCCCAATATAGAACTAAATTGTGATGCTGCCTTGCTGACATCGGCAATTGAAAATATCACCAGAAACGCCATTAAATATGCCGATTCTTGTATTGAGTTCGACATCATGCAGCAAACAGATAAGTTGATCATTCGCATTAAGGATGACGGTCAAGGCGTTGATGATGCGTCATTGACTGAACTTGGTAATGCGTTTTACCGCACCGATAGTGCTCGAGCTCGACAATCTGGTGGGATTGGTTTAGGTTTAGCCATTGCTAAGCGGGCACTGTTCGCCCACCAAGGTGATATTCACTTTGCTAACCACCAGCCACATGGGTTAACGGTCACAATTACATTACCACTATGACGTTTTACAGCTATTCAGATCAACTTAACAACAATATCAATACCATAGAGCAGCATTGGCAGTCGGGAACACATAGCCAATTTGCTGGTAAACATGGCAATTTGTTTTACACCATTCATCAGCCTGAACACATTGATTATGTGGTGGTGCTGATTTCTGGGCGCATTGAAGCAAGTCATAAATATAGAGAGTTAATCTGGGAGCTCAATCAGAACAATATTGCCGTGTACTGCTGTGACCATATTGGGCAAGGGCAATCTGCACGTCTCACAGCAGATCAACAGCTAGGATATATTGAACAGTTTGAAGACTTTGCTGACGATTTACACCTCTTCATTGAAAGCATCGTAAAACCTCACATTAACTGCGATTATTTTTTGTTGGCGCACTCTATGGGTGGCGCGATTTGCTGTGATTATATGGCGAGATACCCGGTAAACGCACAAGGTGCCTTTATATGTGCGCCTATGCTGGGAATAAACACCGCACCTTTTCCAAGTAAAGTCGCTCTCTGGGTCGCACGCTCAGCATGTCGCCTAGGTTTTTCACAGCGTTATGCGTTTGGCCAAGCTAGTTATGCAGAAAAGCCCTTTTCTGAAAACGAGTTAACCAATAGCGCTGAAAGATATACGCATTTTAGAGCACTCTATGCAAATCAAGCCCATCTTCAATTAGGTGGAGTAAGCTTTGCGTGGTTACAAGCGGCACTCAATTGGACTTTTTTATTGCCTGAACTTCTAAACCCTACGCCGATCCATATTGCACTTGCAGAGCAAGACAGTATTGTTGATAACCTAGCAACAAAAAAGTGGGCGCAACAACAAAAAAACATCGGTATTTCTGAATTTCCCATGGCGAAACACGAACTGCTAAATGAGATTGATTCTATTCGTCACCCACTTATGCAGCAGTTTTATGGGTTTTGTGATTCACACCGCTCATTTAAGGCAACCGGATCTTGATGCACCATAATATCGATGTGCTCGCCAAATACCGCGCGAATTTTTTCGCAAACTTCAGCGGAGATCGCATGTGCTTGCTGTAAGCTTAGCTGCTTATCGAGTTCAATATGAAATTGCACAAATTTTAGTTTGCCACTTTGCCGTGTTCTTAAATCATGCACCCCCTGTACGTCGGGGTGTTTTGAAATTATAGAAACTAGGCGGACTTTCTCTTCGTCAGATATTTCTTTATCCATTAGATGATTGGCACTTTCTTTGGCAATTTCCCAGCAGTTGAATAACAGGTAAAACGCCACACCGATGGCAAACACGGAATCTGCAAATAAATAACCTATTGATGCTAAGTAAATACCTACTAGCACCGCAGCATTTAATAATAGGTCTCCTTTGTAGTGCAGTGAATCCGCTTTTACAGCGATAGACTCAGTATGCTTCACCACATATTGCTGAACCGCCACGACCAATAATGTGCACAGTATTGCGAAACCACTGACCCAAACGCCCAACATGGAGTGAGGTAAAGGAACGGGATTAATTAAACGCTCAATACCATGAAATGCCAAAAAGCATGCAGAACCGGAAATAAACGCGGCTTGACCTAGTCCTGCCAAGGCCTCTGCTTTTCCATGCCCAAAGCGATGGTCGTCATCAGCAGGTCTGAGTGCGTAGCTTAAAACCAAAAAGCTCATCATTGATGCCGAAATATCTAACAAGGAGTCTGTCAGCGAGCCAAGCATAGCCGCGCTACCAGATGCTAACCAAGCCCAAGCCTTTGCCGCTATCATGATACTCACGACTGCCATGGTAAATAGGCTTGAAAAACGTACTAGCACATCGTACTGACGCGTCATAAACTCACTCCTTAATTGGTTCTCATTGGGTATAGACACCTAAATGACTTATTGCTCAGTATACTTTTCGGTATACTTAGCTCAATAACTTTAGAGGTGATTATGTTAGATATTGTTTTATACCAACCTGAGATCCCACCAAATACGGGAAATATCATTCGTTTATGTGCTAATACCGGCTACACATTACACTTAATAGAGCCGCTGGGCTTTGAGTGGGATGATAAGCGTATTCGTCGTGCAGGTCTTGATTATCATGAATTCAGTGAAGTAAAACGCCACCCTTCCTTTGAAAGTTATTTAGAGACTGAGCAACCTAAACGCGTATTTGCATGCACCACCAAAGGCAGCACATATCATCATGAGCCAGAGTACCAAGCCGGTGATTGTTTAATGTTTGGGCCTGAAACACGCGGGTTACCCGAAGACATCATCTTTTCTCTGCCTGCAGAGCAAAGAGTGCGTATTCCGATGAAGCCTGACAGTCGCAGTATGAACCTATCAAATGCGGTATCAGTATTCGTTTACGAGTCATGGCGTCAACTCGGCTTTCCAAACTCAAAATAGTTAGCCGTTTTTTAACATTTTACTCGCACAGCGATGAATAATTCACTAATATTAAATATTAAAAGGACTGAGGAGGATATTAAATATTATGAAGTTATGGCATTCATTGCTGTTGTGTCTCGTAATATTGTGCAACTCAGTTTTTGCATCGCAGCGCACTACCCAAGCCATAGCAAGTCAGGCCAATAATCAGCATTGGTTTTTATATGCTGATGATCTTATTAAATTCGACGGCCATAACGAGTTTAATGCTCAGCAACTCACTCATGACCTCACAGCACCGTTTTTAAGTATTTTAAGTCAAGCGCCTTTTCTTTGGGTAGGTCATCAAAATGGCCTAACTAAGATCAATACAGTGACAGGTGAAACACGCACCTGGCTACAAACCCCAGTCACAAAAATCAGCCAAACAAACAATGGCATCATTTTTCAAAGCAATGAACGCCTTTATCAACTGGTGAATACGACTTTATCGGTTTTACCTATCGATTTAAAACAGCAACTCTGGCAAACCTCACCAAAAGGCGTGGTCTATGTCTCTGAAGACAACGCCCTAATGCGTTGGGACATGATGAGTGGCAAGCAACAACTCGCAACCTTACCATTTGACGCTGACACCTTATTACTCCATCAAGATAAAGTCATCTTAAAATCTTTAGCTAGCGAGGTGTTTTTGTTTGATAACACTTTACAAACTCAGCCTCTTTTTTCAGCTGACAACCTTGTTGTTTTTGATTCTAAATTATTGAGTTTCAAAGGTAGCTTTATCAACAGCTACAATCTAAACACACAGACCCAGTACCAATACCAAGTTAATAACTTGCCGATTGATGATTTAAAAGTGTCAAACAAGTCAATCTGGCTTTCTCAACTGGGTGAATGGCACAAGTTTCAACCTACTCAATTAAACTTACAAACCGATATTGAAAATTCTGAAGAATTAAAGCTTTACCAAATAGGTATGCGGGCTTTTCAGCAATTTGCTAAAAGTCAGCCCGTTAATGCAGTACGTTATATTGATGGTGGACGCTGGGCAGTCGCAACTGAACAACAAATTTTTATATTTAGCGGTGAGAAAGGGAGTTTCTCCCCTTTTATTGATAAGCAAAATACACAAGCGCTCTATTTTACCCATGATGGCAATTTATGGGTCAGAGACAACAGTAGCTTAAGCCAGTTTGATATGGGCAGCAAAACGCTGCTACACCGCTATGATATTGAAAGTATCCATAGCATCACACAGTTATCAGATAATCAGTTTATCGCTTCGACAACCAATGCATTATGGTTGCTTGAACAGGGCTCTGCACAAAAATTGTCATTACCTTTTAAAAGCCTGACATTCCATGATGTGCTCTACACTAAGCATAATAATACACTCCTGCTTAGTACCGAATCGGGCTTGTTTGCGCTGACTTTGGTCAATAAACAAATAACAGGCTTCATCCAGCGTAATCAATTTGCCGGTAAATATTTAGCCCACGCAGAAGAAGGGATTTGGCAATTTGATAAACAAGGGATCGCGCATTATAAAAATCGCGTCACCAAACGCTTGATTGCGCCATTTCAAGCACAACGCCAAGTGCTGAGTTTTAGACAAAAGCTGATGCTATTGAATGACAGTTTCTCTCTTATCGCTGAACAAGCACATATTCAATCTCCAACACTTGCGCTGTCGCATGTGCGCTACCATTATCGAGATAAAATCACTGAGTCATTTTCACCCAAATTGCCGCTTACCATAGAAGCGGATGTAAAGCGCTTTAGTTTATGGTTTAACACCTGCGAAAGCTGCCAGCTAAGCTATCGTTTATCTGAAGATGCACCATGGCGATTACTTGAAAACAATAAACTCACCCTGACTCCCGCTGAAATGTCGGCATTAGAAGTGGTCGCGTCGAGTCAAAGTATGTCGAAAGCGTTGACGGTAACAGCCTCAAAACCAAAGCAAGTTTGGTGGCACTGGGTGTTAGCCTTAGTCATGAGTGCAGGCTGTGTTTACTGGTTGCTAAACAAGCAGCTGCGTACTTCAAAATCAAAATTGACAGAGCATTTCAGCGACATGCTCATGACCCATTCAAAAGATGCAATTTGGCTTGCCGATGAACACTTTAATGTACTCAAAGTGAACCAAGCATATAGTGATATTACAGGCTACTCTGCTGATGCATTAGTAGGTCATAAACCAAAAATTTATACCGAGCAAGGCAGAGACCGTAGACTTGAGCAACATATCGTTGCAGAGAGCCAGTTAAACGATTATTGGACTGGCGAAATCTGGACGCTTGGCGCCAATCATCAAAAACTCGCGCTCGATGTAACAGTGACTAAGTTGACCCATGAAGATCATCCTTCAGAGGTATTTTATCTTGGTGTACTGACAAACATTTCAGAGCGTAAAGCCAATGAAAAGGCACTACTTAATTTATCTACTCGAGATTCAATTACAGGACTCGCTAATCGCACACTCTTTATTGAATCACTTAATCAAGCTATAGCGAGCTGTAATAAGGCGTTTCCATCCCTACTACTGGTGTTGATCGATATCGACCACTTCAGAAAAATTAACGACCTGATGGGTCATGAAAGTGGTGATGCACTGCTAAAAGAAGTCGCTAATCGTTTATCTCAACACCTTGATAAAGGCTTTACACTGGCACGTGTCAGTAGTGATGAATTTGCTGTACTGATACCGCCTTACCTGTTCTCTGGTATGACGATTTTCTTTGCAAAGAAACTCGCTGATGACATTTTAAAATGTATTAATCATCCTTTTACGCATCAAGGCGTAGAGACCTCAGTCAGCGCTTCTTGTGGTCTAGCTATCTATCCTGACGATGCAATTGATAGTGAGCATCTGATCCGCTGTGCAGACTCTGCATTAGATCATGCAAAACACAAAGGTAATAACAGTTACCAGTTTTTTGATAAACAGCGTCATCAATTAGATCCCACTATCTTATCCCGAGAATCTGCCCTGTTGAGGGCCATAGACGATCAGCAATTTAAACTTTTTTATCAGCCTAAATATCAAGCAGAAAGTAGAAAACTTGTAGGTTTTGAAGGGTTAGTTAGGTGGCAGCAGGACGATGGCAGCATAGAAAGCCCTGCTAATTTTATTCCTTTTGCTGAGGAATGCAGCGCGATTATTCCTATGACGAATTACTTATTGGATGTTGCTTGTAAGCAAATCAGTCATTGGCGCATGATGGGGCTTTCTGGTAATCATGTGGCGATCAATATTTCAGCTAAGCATTTTGAAAGTGACTTTTTAGTCGACACAGTCCGTGAATGCCTGCTAAGGCATCATATACCAGCGCAATGTTTAGAGCTTGAGATCACTGAAAGCGCGATGATGGCCGACCCTGAGCAAGCCCTTAAAATTATGCATCGCCTTAAAGCGCTGGGCGTGACGATTGCACTTGATGACTTTGGGACTGGCCATTCATCACTTGGCTACTTAAAACGCTTTCCGATTGATATCCTCAAAATCGATCGCTCGTTTATCATGGATATTGAGCAATCAGATCAAGATAGAAATATCACCGCCACCATCATTCGCTTGGCCAAATACCTCAACATTACTGTAGTCGCTGAAGGGGTCGAAAATGAAAGACAAGCTTATCTATTAAACGTCATGGGTTGTGGTATTTTGCAGGGGTATTATTTCTCTAAGCCGCTTCCAGCTGATAAAGCAACTCAACTGTTAGAAAATGCGCTCGAAGAAACCGCAACGCTAAGCTAGCGTGCGCACCTTATTAAACTTATAACACATAAAAAACGGCGCTATTAAGCGCCGTTTTTTGTTATGACTTCTTTGAGTGTTACTCAGACTTTTGCTCTCTACCTAACAGCGCCATGGCTGCCTCTTTTACATCTTTATTTTCATAAAGTACTTGGTAGATTTGCTCACAGATTGGCATTTCAATACCGCTGCGTTGAGCCAATAAATACACTTCTTTGGTATTACGGTAACCTTCAACAACCTGCCCTATACTTTCCATCGCCTCATCAACACCTAACCCTTTGCCTAAGGCAAGACCGAAGCGACGGTTACGAGATTGGTTGTCTGTACAGGTAAGGATCAAATCTCCCAAACCCGCCATACCCATAAAGGTTTCAGATTTTGCACCCAGTGCGCAACCTAAACGGCAAAGCTCAGCAAGACCACGGGTGATTAAAGCTGTACGTGTGTTTGCGCCAAAGCCAAAACCATCTGACATACCGGCACCTATGGCGATGACATTTTTTACTGCCCCACCCAATTGAATACCAATAAAGTCATCATTGCTGTAGACACGAAATGAACGACCACAGTGAAGTAATTTAGCTAAATCACTAGCAAACTCAGTTTCAGTTGCAGACACCGAAATAGCCGTCGGCAAGCCTGCCGCCATTTCTTTGGCAAACGTTGGGCCAGATAGCACAGCTAAAGGCACTGTTTCACCAAGCTTTTCAACTGCAACTTCTTGAAGCAAGCGCCCGGTATTCGGCTCTAACCCTTTTGTCGCCCACACCACTTTAGCACCCGCATTGAGCATAGGTTGAATTTGCTCTAATGTTTTTGCAAAAGCATGGCTTGGCACAACCACTAAGATGATCTGACTAGCCTTAACTGCTTTTGCTAAATCACTCTCAAGCTTTAAAGTTTCAGGGAAAGTAATATCGGGAAGATAACGTTGATTTTTACGCTCAGTTGCTAGCGTCTCAACATCATCGGCGTTTCGACCCCATAAGGTTACTGCGTGTCCATTTCGGGCAAAACTAATAGCAAGGGCGGTGCCATACGACCCCGCCCCTAGTACAGATACAACTGATTGTTCTGTTTTCATATAATTATGCGTCAGCTGGTTGCTCTGCTTGTGCTGCACGTTGCTGCATGTACTGAGCAAATAGCGCGTCAAAGTTTACTGGCGCTAGGTTAAGTTGTGGGAAAGTACCCTTGTTCACTAAACCTGCTACTGCTTCACGTGCATATGGGAACAGAATGTTCGGGCAGAATGCACCTAGCATGTGTGCCATTTGTAGTTCTTCAAGTTCAGCGATTTGGAAAATACCCGCTTGCTGAATTTCACATAGGAATGCTGTTTCTTCACCGATAGAAGCGGTTACAGTCAGTGCTAGTACAACTTCAAAGATACCTTCGTCTAATTTGTTAGAACGTGTATCCATGTCTAATTTTACTTCAGGCGTCCACTCTTTTTGGAAAATAGCAGGAGAGTTAGGCGTTTCAAAAGATACGTCTTTTGTGTAAATACGCTGAATTGTGAATTGTGGGCCTTCCTGCGGAGCTGCAGCTTGATTTGCTTGTTCTGTCATGAGTGTTCCTAAAACTTGTATTTCTTAATGTAATTATTATGCGTTCAATAGGGTATCTAGTTTACCCTGCGCTTCGATTGCCATCATATCATCGCAACCGCCAATATGCGTGTTGTTGATAAAGATCTGTGGAACTGTCGTGCCACCGTTTGCTTTTTCAATCATTTCGTCGCGTAATTCAGGCTGAGCAGCAATATCGTATTCAGTGTATGTTACACCTTTACTGTCCAATAATGCCTTTGCTCTGTGGCAATACGGGCAGTAATCTTTAGTATAAATAACAACGTTGCTCATAAAATCCTCTTGATTATTTACCGGTTGCTACAGGCAGGTTAGCATTTTGCCATGCGCCCATACCACCGCTTAGTACATAAACATGCTCGAAACCCGCTTTTAACACGTTGTTTGCGATGCCATTTGCTGTCATGCCTGTTGTACATACCAATATAATGGGCTTAGATTTAAACTTTTCAAGGCCTGCAAAGTCACTTTGTTTGGCTTTTTCAGCGCTCAGTTGAACAGCACCCGCAATACGGCCTGCGTTAAACTCTTTTGCCGGACGAATATCAACAACTTGACCATCTTCTTTATTAACCAACAGTGTCAGTTGCTGTGGGTTAATTTGGCGAATTGCAGAAAATTTGCTTTTAAACCAGCTCATTACAATCATCGCAACAAGGGCTAACCAAATAATGCTTAGCACAGCATTATTGCCGATAAATTCAATATATTGTTCCATGAAAATTCCAACTACTTTGGATCTAATGATTTAGATCTTGTCTTAATGTTCAATGACACGGCAGTATACCGTTTGCAATTGTTTGGGTATACCCTTTTATAAAAGCGTTATTTACTTCACGCTAATATGAAGATTATTCCGTTTCAAAGGGCTGAATATTCATACAAAACACGGTATGCTACGCGCAGAGTTCGTGCCTTAGTTTAGGAGCCCAAATGACTGCACAGAAAAAACCACTTGTTCTAATGATTTTAGATGGTTGGGGATACAGAGAAGAAAGCGAAAGCAACGCAATTTTAGCTGCAAACACGCCCGTGTTAGATAACTTATGGGCCACCCGCCCTCGTACACTCATTTCAGGTTCAGGTTTAGATGTGGGTCTACCAGATGGACAGATGGGTAACTCTGAAGTCGGTCACGTAAATTTAGGTGCTGGCCGTATTGTTTATCAAGACTTTACCCGCATTACTAAAGCAATCGACGATGGCGAATTTGAACACAATCCAGTGTTAGTAGAAAACATCGATAAAGCCGTTAACGATGGTAAAGCTGTACATTTAATGGGTCTATTAAGCCCAGGTGGTGTGCATAGCCACGAAGATCATATTATTGCGGCCATTAAGCTTGCAGCAAAGCGTGGTGCAAAAGCTGTTTACTTCCATGCCTTCTTAGATGGTCGTGATACACCACCTCGCAGTGCACAAGCTTCAATCGAAAAAATCGAGGCGCTATTCGCAGAGTTAAACTGTGGCCGTCTAGCTTCAATTGTGGGTCGTTATTATGCAATGGACCGCGATAACCGCTGGGAGCGTGTAGAATCAGCTTACAACCTAATGGTGTGTGCTGAAGGTCAATATACTTTCAGCAATGGCGTTGAAGCGTTGTTAGCCGCTTACGACCGTGATGAAAACGACGAGTTTGTTGCAGCATCACTGGTTCAGCCTGATGCAGCGCCTGCTTCAACCATTAATGATGGTGACACGGTTATTTTCATGAACTTCCGTGCTGACCGTGCCCGTCAAATGACACGTGCGTTTGTCGATGCTGATTTTGCAGGGTTCGAAAAGAAACAAACACCTGAATTAAGCGCCTTTGTGATGATGACTGAGTATGCTGCAGACATTAACGCACCAATCGCCTTCGCACCTGAAAAACTGCATAACGTGCTTGGTGAGTGGTTAGCAAAACACGATAAGACACAACTACGTATTTCTGAAACAGAAAAATACGCACATGTGACCTTCTTCTTCAGTGGTGGTCGTGAAGAGTTATTTGCTGGTGAAAAGCGTGAGCTGATCCCTTCTCCACAAGTTGCCACTTATGACCTTCAACCAGAGATGAATTCAACGATGTTGACTGACAAGCTGGTTGAAGCAGTTGAAAGCGGTGAACACGATGTGATCATCTGTAACTATCCGAATGGCGACATGGTTGGTCACTCTGGCGTATTTGAAGCGGCAGTAAAAGCCTGTGAAGCCGTTGATGCATGTATTGGTCGTGTTGTTGAAGCGTTAGAAAAAGTCGGTGGTGAAGCACTGATCACAGCTGATCACGGTAACGCTGAACAAATGACCAATGCAAAAACGGGTCAAGCTCATACAGCCCACACTAGCGAGCCGGTACCATTCATTTATGTAGGTCGTGAGGCACAACCGCACGCAGGTAAAACATTAAGTGATGTAGCGCCAACTATGCTACACCTACTTGGTATGGAACAACCTGCAGAAATGACAGGTTCACCTATTATGACCATTAAGTAATGCGCACAAGCTTACGCATTATTTTCGGCATAACGACTATGTTGGTATTGGCTTTTGCCAATGCCAACGAGTCTCGTACTAAGCAAGATTTAGACGCAGTACAAAAAGAACTAGAGAAAAGCCAAAAAAACTATCAACAGCAAAGCGAAAGATTCAATAAACTCAAACGCAAATTACGTGACTTCGAGTTACAAATTGCACAGCACGCTAAAGCACTGTCATTGACCGAGCAAGGGATCAATGAAAATCGCCAGCAACAATACACCCTCGAAAGTGAAAACAAGCGCTTAGAACAACAAAAAAGTAAGCTACAAACGCTACTCGCAGGACAATTAAAAAGCGCCTACATGACTGGCAGTCATGACTATTCAAAAATGCTACTCAATCAAGAACATAGTGCAACACTTGAGCGTACTTTAAGTTATTACGATTACTTCAATAAAGCCCGTATCACACAAATTGAAGCGTTAAAGAAAGTCATAGAACAACTAGCTGAAAACCAACAATCGCTTGAACAGAAACAACAGCAACTCAATGATTTATTTACGCAACAAACAGAGCGTTTAGCCGCACTTAAAGCCACCAAAGAACAACGTCAAAACAGCTTATCGCAACTTAATAGCGCTCTAAAACAAACTCAAAGTGCGATTGCCTACTTAAAAGAGAATGAGCAAACCTTAATCACCACGCTCTCGCAATTAAATGAACAGCAAAGCGAGTCATTGGTGCCTGTTGAATTAATTGGGTTACGCAGTAAAAAAGGTAAATTGCCTTGGCCGAGTAAAGGCCGCTTAAAACACCGCTTTGGCCAACGTAAACATGCTGGCATGAATTGGAAAGGTGTATTTATTGCTGCAAAAACAGGAGATAACGTTAAAGCAGTGCAGCAAGGCCAAGTGGTTTTTGCCGATTGGCTCAATGGTTTTGGATGGGTCATTGTCATCGATCATGGTCTTGGCTACATGAGTTTATATGGTCACGCACAAACGCTTTTAAAAGACGTCGGTGATCAAGTTCGTAGCGGTGAAAGTATTGCATTAGTAGGTCAGAGCGGCGGACAAGCTGATCCTGGTCTATACTTTGAGTTACGGCATAAAGGAAGCGCTGTCGATCCAGTAAAGTGGTGCAAATAAGTTAAGAGAATAACCTTGCTGCACCTGACTAGGAGCAGCATATGAATTCATTCTTAATCAATTCAAAACCGTTAGATTGCCTTAAATCTAAATTTATTTTTTTATGCGTGTTTACGGTGCTGAGTTTATATATCAGCTTTACAGCTATTGCATCAACAACACAATTTACTCAGCAACAAACCAACGAAATTCTCTACCATATTCACACCTATTATGTGGATGATGTGCCATTAAGTCAGTATCACAAAAGCAACTTAACCGATGTCTTTGATCAACTTGATCCTTACTCAAAGTATTTGAGCGAAAGTGAACTTGAAAGCTTGTTCAGTGCCGCGAATGGCCGTTATACAGGCATTGGTATTGAGGTAGAAGAAGTCGATGATCGCATTGTGATCTTAGGGACATTACCCGGCTCACCCGCTGAACAAGCAGGCATTGAAGGCGGCGATAAACTGGTAGCGATAAATTCTGAAGATGTCACAAAAAGAGACATCGCCCACGTGTCGAAGTTACTCAAAGAAGCGGCGCTAAAAACCATTTACATCACTGTCGAGCGCGCTAAAAGTGAACTTACTTTGGCTTTAAGGCGCGAAGAAATTAATGTAGAGAGTGTCTTTAGTCAGCTCTTAATCAACCAAAATGCCTACATTTCGCTTCAGAGCTTTAATAATCATAGCTACCATGACGTTGCACGTCACATCAATAAACTGACTTCAAATAATGGTGGACCACTTTCAGGACTGATCATCGACCTGCGTGATAATCCAGGAGGCACTTTAAGCAGCGCGGTAGCGATTTCAGATTTGTTTTTGCAAGCTGGCACCATAGTCACCACCAAAGGACGCTTTTATGATGCTAACCAACAATTTGTCGCACAGCATGGTGATATTTTAAATGGCGCGCCGATTGTGGTTTTAATCAACGAACAGTCGGCTTCTGCGGCAGAGATCTTAGCTGGTGCTTTACAAGATAACCAACGCGCAATCGTCGTTGGCAGCAAGTCGTACGGTAAAGGTTCAGTCCAGTCACTGATCCCCATCGGCGATGGCACTACCGCACTGAAACTCACAACCGCAAAATACTTTACGCCTTCTGGTCGTTCTATCGATGGTGTCGGGATTAAACCTAATATTTTACTGGCAGAACAAGGGCTTTCACATTTAAATAAACGCGCTATAATGGCTGGTGAACTTTCGAACAACATGGCTAATTTAGCCTTGCTAGACAAGCATTTAGTCGACGCGAAAAGTTATTATAAAGATAAAAATTAAATAAGAGAGTACTCACTCTCAAGCTACAGGCTTATAAATAGAAGAATACACTGTGCGCTCATTATTATGGTTATTGCTAAGTGTTTTTTACTTAGCAATACCTTTACATGCTAAACAAATTGCCATTGTGATCGACGATGTGGGAAACCACCAGCGCGATCTCAATTTACTTTCCCTCCCCGGTGAGCTGACTTTTGCCATTTTGCCGCATACTCCCTATTCTCAAAAATTCGCATACCTAGCCAGCCAACAGAGTAAAGAGCTACTTTTGCATGTACCTATGCAAGCAATTGAAGACAAAGCGCTCGGACCAGGCGCACTAACTTTAAACATGGATAAACAAACGCTACAAATGACACTGGGTCACGCGCTAGCCAGTTTACCTCAAGTCAGTGGCGTGAATAATCATATGGGATCGGCACTGACTCAATATAGCGATCCGATGAAATGGACGATGGAAGTCTTACGCAAACGCGGTTTATATTTTCTTGATAGCCGAACGACCAATGAATCACAAGCGCAAACCGTGGCTGACTTATATGGTGTAGCGAATATTGCACGCCAGGTTTTTCTCGATAACGAGAAACAAGAGACCTACTTTACTCAACAATTAAATGAAGCAAAAAGTATCGCGTTAAGAAGTGGCCAAAGCGTACTCATCGCGCACCCATACCCTGAAACTGTGGCATTTTTACATGCACAGATCCCGCTTCTACTTGAACAAGGTTACGAGCTCGTTCCCCTATCACAACTCGTTCGCTCTCGATACATTCAACTCGCCAAAAACACAGGGACAGTCGTACCAAGCATCGCTGAAAAATAAAACTTTGATCTCGATTTAAGCAAGCTCGAATAAAATGGGTTATAAATTTATACATTGATCCAAATTAGGACTGTTTAATATGCTTCATATTGTTTCTGATCTCATGACTGCCGATCCATTTGCAGTGCACCATCAATCAACCGTTAAAGAAGTGCACGACTTGATGCGCGAAAAAAACATTCGCCACATTCCAGTGATCGATGATCAAGGTATTTTAAAAGGTATGCTGACACAAAAGATCATGGTCGCACAAGTGATGAAAATCATGGCAACCTATGGCCCAAATGCAATTGAAAGGAAGGAAAAACAAAGCATTGCCCAAGACATTATGGCAACCGATTTTGCCAGTATTCGACCAGAACAGTCTCTTAGTGAAGTGGCACAGTTTTTTGTCGAAAACCGCCATGGTTGTATGCCTGTCGTCGACGAAGATGGAAAACTATTGGGGATTTTAACTTCATCTGATTTTGTTAGACTTGCAGCGGCTCTTTTGTCTTAATATCTAACCTGAGCTCTTAATTAAATCAGTTATAAAGCAAATACAAAAAAGGAGGCTTCGCCTCCTTTTAAAATTTATGTAGCTTAGCTTAAAAAAAGCTTACGCTTTTGCTTGAAGTGTTCTTGCTACAGTACGCATACCTAGTGTTGTTGCACCAGCAGACCATAAACTACCAGCGCTGTTTTGGAATGAAGCGGCTAGATCGATGTGTACCCAACCTTGACCTTCATTTGGTACAAAGCGCGATAAGAAACCCGCAGCATTCGATGCACCGCCGTAGCCACCACCTTTTTGTGCACGGCTGTTAGCAGTGTCAGCGTAAGGTGAAGGACAGTTGTTTTGGTGCCACTTTTCAAGGGGTAGTGGCCAAGCCGCTTCGAACTCCTCTTCAGCGAACTGCTGAACTTCTGACACCAATGCTTTATCAAGACCAAATAAAGCATTGTACTCTTGACCTACTGCAACCAGGGCTGCCCCCGTTAGCGTTGCCGCATCAATAATTAATGGCGCACCCGTTTCACCTGCCGCCATTAGACCATCAGCCAGAACTAAACGGCCTTCAGCGTCCGTATTTACGATCTCAACTGTTGTGCCATTTTTATAAGTTAGAATATCACCTAGCTTATAAGCATGACCTGAAATTAAGTTTTCTGCGCAACATAAGAATAACTTGATGCGTTTGTCGATGCCGCGCTGAATAGCAATCGCAAGGCCCGCAGTCACAGTCGCAGCACCACCCATGTCGCACTTCATTGATAACATGCCTTCGCTAGGTTTGATTGAGTAACCACCTGAATCAAATGTAATACCTTTACCTACAAGCGCAGCGCTTACAGGCGCATTTTCGTCGCCTGTTGGGTTGTAATCAAGCTCAAGTAATACAGGTGGACGTTCGCTACCACGACCTACTTCGTGGATACCGATCCACTGTTGTTCAAGTAGTGCGTTGCCTTTGATGATATTGTAACTTACATGCTCAGGGGCTAGAGATTGAATAAACTCAGCCGCTTTGCTAGCTAGGCTCTCAGGGTAAACATCTTCAGCCGTGCCGTTGATCATCTGGCGCGTCCAAGTTGCTGCATTTTTTAATGCAGCAAGTTCAGCTAAATCTGACTGTTCATTGTCAACAAACTCAACACCATCAAGTTGCTTAGCAGTGACAAAACCTTGATAGAACGCCCACTGTGACTCAGTACACCAAGCATCGCCCTGTAATACCACTTGCTTAACACCTTGTTGAGAAAGGCTACGCGCAGCTTTTTGTACTAACTTAAGTGTTTCGTTTTGCTGCAGGTGAACAATGGCACCAAGTTGATCAAACGATAGCAATGCATCAGCACTCCAAGGCGCTGTCGGTGCTTGTTCACTGATACGAACAATGAATTTATCAGACATAGATTGTGTTCTCTTATACGCTTATTAGTGGCATTAAGTGTACACTAGCACCGAGTATCACCCAACCTATTGCGATTAAACAATGAAGTTCACGCCAAAGCTCGAAAAAGCCACTTTAATAAAGCGCTATAAACGCTTTTTAGTCGACCTAGAAACACCTAATCAAGCATTTACTGTTCATTGTGCCAATACAGGCAAAATGACCGGCTGTGCTGATCCGGGCTTTAATGCTTACTACTCAACCAGTGATAATCCAAAACGAAAATATGCGCACTCACTGGAACTCACAGAGAATTCAGCGGGCGACCTTATTTGCGTGAACACTGCGATTGCCAACAAGCTGGCGATTGAAGGCATAGAACAAGGTACAATTTCTGAATTGCAAGGCTATACACATTTGCAACCCGAAGTGAAATACGGACAAGAAAATAGTCGCATTGATATTTTGCTTAAAGATGAACACAAGCCACTTTGCTATGTTGAAGTAAAATCAGTCACTTTATTAGAAGACGGACAAGGTTACTTTCCAGATACTCAAACGGTACGCGGTCAAAAACATCTTAGAGAATTAATCGATATCGTTCAGCAGGGACATCGCGCTGTACTACTATTTATGGTGATGCATACGGGTATAGAGTCGGTAAAGGCTGCTGCCCACCTTGACCCGAAATACGCGCAATTACTGAGTGAAGCACAGACAGCCGGCGTAGAAATTATCGCCTATAATTGCCAAATAAGCCCACAGGAAATAATCCTAAATCACAAAATTCCCGTACTTAGCTCTTGAATTAGTCATCTATGCCCTCATATAGCAGCCAATATTAAGTTGTTCTCTTAATTTGGCACCTGCTGTATTTTAGCCAATCCACAGTAAAAAAAGTGTTTGCTTAGGGGAGCATATTTTGCTATTTATAGCCGCCGGCGTCAGCCGCCGTTATATTAAGGATTTAGGAGAATGCTATGCCAGACCAAAAAAAATTAGGGTTATTGGCTCAAGCCGGTTTACAACCATACCAAGAACAACCGGGCGAAGAATACATGAATGACGCACAACGTGCGCATTTCAAAAAGATTTTAGAAGCATGGCGTTCAGACCTACGCAACGAAGTAGACAGAACGATGAACCATATGCAGGATGAAGCCGCAAACTTCCCTGATCCGGTTGACCGTGCTGCGCAAGAAGAAGAATTCTCTTTAGAGTTGCGTACCCGTGATAGAGAAAGAAAACTCATCAAGAAAATCGAAAAAACACTTAACTTAATCGAAGAAGACGACTTTGGTTATTGTGAATCGTGCGGCATTGAGATTGGTATTCGCCGTCTTGAAGCTCGTCCAACTGCCGACCTATGCGTAGACTGTAAGACGCTGGCTGAGATCAAAGAAAAACAGATCGGCCGCGCTTAATACGGCACATGCATAAAGAAGCATTGTCCAATTCAAGGGGCTATCGAGGCCGATTTGCCCCTTCGCCTTCGGGCCCCCTTCACTTCGGCTCTCTCGTTGCCGCCCTAGCAAGTTATCTTGACGCAAAAGTACATCAAGGCGCTTGGCTTGTACGTATGGAAGACATAGATACGCCTCGTGTCGTGCAAGGTGCTGACAGTGCAATCTTAACTGCGCTTGAAAAGTTTGGTTTGCATTGGGACGAACAAATCGAATACCAAAGTCAGCGTCACGCGCTTTATCAAGACACCCTAGCACAGCTTAAGCCCGACCTTTACGCCTGTAACTGCACGCGTAAAATGATCAAACAAGCGGGTGGACTGTATCAAGGTCATTGTAAATCACTGGCTCTGGATTTTAATGAGCATGCTATTCGTTTAACGCAAACGCACCCGGTTTATCAATTTACTGATTTACTACAAGGTCAGGTAAATGTACCTCACGATTTGGCCGACGAAGACTATATTGTAAAACGTCGCGATGGCTTATTTGCCTATCAGTTAGTGGTCGTGGTTGATGATATTGAGCAAAAGATCAGTCGCGTTGTGCGTGGTGCCGATTTGTTAGAGCCCACAGCAAGACAAATTAGCTTGTTTAAACAGCTCGGTCACACAGTACCTGAGTATGCCCATGTGCCTTTAGCTGTCACAGAGCCTGGCTTTAAACTCTCGAAACAGAACCATGCCCCTGCCATCAATATCGATGATCCGCTCCCTGAATTATTGCGCGCGTTAAGCTTTTTAGGAATAAACATCACTGATGATATGAAACTCAGTAATGTTGAAGAAGTTTTGACTTGGGCAAGCACACAGTTTTCTCTTACCGCTATTCCACAAGTGCTTGAAAAGCGCATCACACTATAGCTAGACGCACATCAAGTATATTCACACCAGATAACGACACACTAAAGCCATTTTTAGATCAGTTTATTTCTACTCCTAGCTTAATTTTTTAGTGACGCTAGTATATTATTAGCCACTTTGATTTTACCTATTCAAGCTGAGCTGTGGTTAAGAGATTTACTAATTTATTGATATTGAATTAGTAAACGTTTTTTAAAGTCTACAGCCGGAAACTTTTAGGGATAACAAGGCGAATTTACGCGTCAATAGCAGGCCTATTGCAAGTAAATTCAACGTAGTTAGCGTTAAAAGTAACCGCTGGAGATAAATTTATTATCCAGAGCTCAGGTTATTAAATAGGTTACCAACTGAGCGTTTTAGGAGACGGGTCATTATTTCCAAGCTAATTAACATGTGCAAAAAGTGGGTCAAGCCAGACTCTGCAGATGCACACCATACAACCTCGGCAACACCCGCATTAATCACTCGTGCCGAGCATGGTATCTCGCGCAAGCAATTTAGCCCGAATGCCATCAAAGTTTTGTATCGCTTGAAAGATGGTGGCTATGACGCTTACCTAGTTGGTGGTTGTATTCGTGATATTCTAATGGGGATCCAGCCAAAAGATTTCGACGTTGTTACCAATGCGACGCCAGAAGAAATCAAAAAATTATTCAGGAATTGTCGCCTGATCGGCCGCAGATTCCGTCTAGCGCACATCGTTTTTGGTCGTGAAATCATTGAAGTCGCCACCATGCGTGGTCACCATGAAGCCGATGAGCGCAAAAATGCGACCAGCCAATCAAGCGAACATGGCCAACTGCTCCGTGACAATGTATACGGCACCATTGAAGAAGACGCTCAGCGTCGTGACTTCTCTATAAACGCCCTGTACTACTCGATTAATGACTTTAGCATCCATGATTTTGCACGTGGTGTCGAAGCTATCAAAGCGCGTAAAATTGAACTGATTGGCGACCCTGAAACTCGTTATCGTGAAGATCCGGTGCGCATGCTACGCGCGGTTCGCTTTGCAACCAAGCTCGACATGGAAATTGCGCCAGGCACGAAAAAGCCTATTTATGAGCTTGCTGATTTACTGGGTAATATTCCGCCTGCCCGCTTATTCGAAGAAACACTAAAATTATTCTTAAATGGTAAAGCGGTTGAAAACTACTTACAGCTTCGCGAGTTTGGCTTATTCAAACAGCTATTCCCTGCACTAGATGAAATCTTAGAGCAAAGCGAAACCGGCTTTGAAGCGCGCTTCATTGAGCAAATGTTTGCCAATACCGATACGCGCATTAATCAAGATAAAAAAGTCACACCGGCGTTTGTCTATGCCGCGCTACTTTGGTTCCCACTGCAACAACGTACTCAGCAGATCATCGAGCAACAAGGCATGTCAGAATTTGACGCCTTCAATCAGGCAATGAACCAAGTTTTAAGCCAAAACGCCCAGCACGTATCTGTGCCAAAACGCTTTACGTTAGGTGCACGTGATATCTGGCATATTCAAATGCGTTTAGACAAACGCTCAGGCCAACGCGCTTATCGTTTAAGCCTGCAGCCTCGCTTCAAAGCCGCTTATGATTTCTTACTACTGCGTGTAGAAAGCGGCGAAGACACTCAACAAACGTTAGCTGATTGGTGGACTGAATACTTACAATCAGATGTCACCGGTCAAAAAGAGCTTGTCAAAAACTTAGGTCAATCTGATGGCAAAAAGCCGCGTCGCCGTTACCGCAGAAAGCCAAAGAAAAAAACAGGTGATGCATGATCCCTGTTTATATTGGCTTAGGCGCCAACCTTGAAGCACCTGTTGCACAGCTGCACAACGCGGTTAAAGCCCTAAGTGCACTTGCTGACTGTGAGCTTAAAAAAGTCTCACAGTTTTATTCATCTAAGCCTATGGGGCCACAAGACCAGCCTGATTATGTTAATGCCGTCGCATTACTCAATACCACGCTTGCACCAGAAGCTCTGCTTGATGAATTACAACGTATTGAACTTGAACAAGGTCGTCAGCGTAAAGATGAACGCTGGGGCCCAAGAACCCTAGATTTAGATATTTTGCTATTTGGCGAGCAAACCATAAGTACAGAGCGCTTAACCGTGCCGCACTATGGTCTGTGTGAACGTGAGTTTGTGGTATATCCACTATTAGAAGTCTCACCTGAGCTAAAGCTGCCTAATGGCAACACACTGGCTGACATTGCTCAGCAAGTGCCACTCAATGGTTTAACGCCATTAGAGTTGAATTAAATTAACCCCAAGAGGAACAACATGGCTAAAGTGACCGTCTCTACACTGGCTAAAATGAAACAAGAAAAACAAAAAATTACCGCATTAACGGCTTATGATGCGAGTTTCTCTCAGCTTTTTCACAACCAAGGTGTTGATGTTGTTTTGGTTGGTGATTCACTGGGTATGGTTTTGCAAGGCGGTGATGACACGCTTGCTGTTACTACTGATGATATTGCCTATCACACCAAGTGCGTTCGCGCAGGTTCAAAAGATTTATTTGTGATCGCAGATATGCCATTTATGAGCTATGCCAACGTAGAGCAAGCGTGCAACAATGCTGCACAGCTGATGCGTGCGGGTGCAAACATGGTGAAGTTAGAAGGCGGTGAGTGGTTACACGACAGCATAAGTGCGCTTACTCAACAAGGCATACCAGTTTGTGGTCATTTAGGTCTAACACCGCAGTCTGTTCACGTATTCGGTGGTTTTAAAATTCAGGGCCGTGAGTCTGAGCAAGCAGATAAAATGGTTGCAGACGCGCAAGCACTAGAAGCTGCTGGCGCACAACTACTCGTCATTGAGTGTATTCCTTCTGCGCTAGCTAAGCGCATCACTGACTCTGTAAACATTCCTGTGATTGGTATTGGTGCAGGCAAAGACACCGATGGCCAAATCTTAGTGATGCATGACCTTGTTGGCATTTCTGCGGGTTACATTCCTAAGTTTTCGAAAAACTTCTTAGCCGAAACAGGCAACATGCACGATGCAGTTAAAAAATACTGTGATGACGTTAAGTCAGGTGCCTTCCCAAGTAGTGAGCACGAGTTTAACTAATGCAGTCAGTCAGTGAAATAAAATCGCTTCGCAGCCAAATTAAGGCTTGGCGTCAACAAGGCTTAAGCATTGCATTTGTGCCAACTATGGGTAACCTCCATCAAGGTCACTTTTCACTTGTTGAAAAAGCGAAAACGCTCGCGGATAAAGTGGTTGTGAGTATTTTCGTCAATCCAATGCAATTTGGTGCCAACGAAGATTTAGACAGCTACCCAAGAACGTTAGACGCCGACAAACAAGGCCTTGCTGAAATTGGTACTGCGCTCGTATTTACTCCAACCGTTGATGTTATGTATCCCAATGGCCTAGCAGCACAAAGTTATGTAGACGTACCTGATATTTCTATGGGTTATTGCGGTGGTACGCGCCCTGGTCATTTCAAAGGCGTAGCAACCGTCGTCACCAAACTGTTCAACATGGTACAGCCAGACTTTGCTTGCTTTGGCGAGAAAGACTTTCAACAGTTACAAGTCATTCGCGCTATGGTTCGAGACCTGTCTATGCCAATTGAAATCATTGGTGTACCAACACAGCGAGAAGTATCTGGACTGGCGATGAGCTCTCGTAATGGTTACTTATCTGAGCAAGAGAAAAACACGGCCAAAGTGTTGTATCAAACGCTATTAAATGCAGGTCAATCACTTGAGCAAGGTAACAAAGCGTTCGATGCGATTGAACTAGAAGCAAAACAAGCACTTGAACAGGCCGGTTTGAAACCTGATTACTTTGCCATTGCTGAAAAAGACAATTTAAAACCTGCTACACTTGAAACTAAAGAGTTTGTTATTCTTGCGGCCGCTTTCTTAGGTAAAGTGAGACTGATCGATAACTTACAAGTTTCTGCGTAGAAGGATAATTAAAAATGAAAGCTTTGCTTATTGCCGTCTCTGTTTTGTTAGTGGGCTGTGGGGCAACCAGCAGTGAACTCAATCAATGTGCACAACAAAACTATCAATGTGAAAGTAACTGTGCACAGCGTCATACAGAAAATACCTTAGGGCATCAGATCTGTAGCAATGAGTGTATTGACGATTACAACAGCTGTAAGGCCGAAACCGAAGCTTTACTAAATAAAACTTTAAATTAATTGTTCAAACACAAAAAAACCGCTGAACGTCAGCGGTTTTTTATTTTTACTCTATTTGCCTAAATTAAAGAAGACCTAACTTCTTCATTTCAGCAGCAGCAACCTTGCTAGGAAGTGGTACATAACCATCTTTCTCTACGATTTGCTGACCTTCTTGAGAAAGTACCATCTTTAAGAATTCAGCTTCGATTGGTGAAAGCGGCTTGTTAGGGTGCTTATTCACGTAAACGTATAGGAAACGTGATAGTGGGTATTTGCCCTTAGAAACATTATCTAAAGTTGCATCTACGAATTTATCACCTTTTTTCGCTAGTGGTACAGTACGAACACCTGAAGTCTTATAACCAATGCCTGAATAACCAATTGCATTGATTGAAGAAGAGATAGACTGTACTACTGATGCAGAACCTGGTTGCTCGTTTACGTTGTTACGGAAGTCACCTTTACATAGTGCTTTCTTCTTGAAGTAACCGTAAGTACCCGATACTGAGTTACGACCATAAAGCTGTACGTCTTTACCAGACCAGTCACCGTTAAGACCTACATCACCCCAACGGTTGATTTCACCGTCAGCACCACACTTACGTGTTGAAGAGAAGATTGCATCAACTTGGTCAATACGTAGACCTTTGATTGGGTTATCTTTGTGTACGAATACTGCTAGTGCATCGATTGCTACACGTACTTCAGTTGGCTTGTAACCGTAGCGCTTTTCGAACGCTTCGATTTCTTTAGATTTCATCTTACGGCTCATAGGACCGAAGTTTGCAGTCGCTTCAGTTAATGCCGGTGGCGCAGTTGAAGAACCCGCTGCTTGAATTTGGATATTTACGTTAGGGTAAATACGCTTATATTCTTCAGCCCAAAAAGTCATCATGTTTGCAAGCGTATCAGAACCTACAGATGAGAAGTTACCTGAGATGCCACTTGTTTTATTGTACATAGGTAGCTTTTCATCTAAAGCTGATGCTGGTGTTGATAAAAGAGTTGTTACCGCTACACCCATTGCAGCTACTAAACTTTTAAATTTCATTTGGGTTTCTCCAGTTGTTCGTCCCAATTAGTTAACGAGGTTCATTTTGCAGCGATTAAATGACAGTTAAATTACTTAAAAATGACACTTTTATGACCACTGTTTTATTTATTGTCATAATCAGCAATACGTGTTTTTGGAAAAGCAAAAGAAAAACAAGAACCTTTACCTACTTCACTGCTGATATCTAGATGTGAATCATGGCGCGTTAATACATGCTTAGTGATGGCTAAACCTAAGCCTGAGCCGCCGGTTTTACGACTCCTTGCCTTATCAACTCGATAAAAGCGCTCAGTCAGTCGATTAATATGCTCAGGGGCTATGCCATCACCATTATCAGTTACAGAAAAGAGCGCTTGATCACCTTTCATTTGCCATTGCACATGAATATTGCCGTTTGGCTTAGTGTAGTGAACCGCATTAAACACCAAATTAGAAAACGCGCTGCGTAATTCATCCGGCGCACCGACAATATCAAGATCTGGATCAACATCAAAACTGATCTCGTGCCCTTTCTCTTTATTGAGTGAATTCGCTTCGGTCGCAATCAGTGCCAACATATCAGGCACTCTAACCGGTTTGTCATTATCGTATTTACGCGCCCCCTCTATTCGAGAAAGTGACAGTAACTGATTAACTAAGCTATCCATACGATGACATTGCTCAATCATGGTTTGATGTGCTTTTGACCACATTGACGGTGGTGGTAAATTCTCTTCGTCCATCATTTCTAGGTAGCCAGTCACCACCGTTAGCGGCGTACGAAGTTCATGGGATACATTAGCGACAAAATCTTTGCGCATCTGCTCTAACTGTTTCAGCCGAGAGATATCACGCACCACCATCATAAGCTGGCCAGCATAAGGCATTACTCTAAATTCAAGAGTTTGCTCTTGATTATGCGATACCTCTAGTTCTAATGGCTCATCGAACTTTTGCTTGTTCATATATTTTGCAAATTTTGGATCCCGCACTAGATTATCTAAGCGCTGACCATGATCGGTTGGCCATTGCAGTCCCAACACTTTCAGCGCAAGCTGATTACACCAAATAATGCTTAAATCAGTTTGCAATACGACGACTGCGTCAGGTACCGCTTCAGCACCTTCACGAAAACGACGGATCAGCTCAGCCAATTCATTACGTTTTTTACGGTTACGATGCTGAAGATGATAGATCCCTTCAAAGATCTGCTCCCATGCGCCCTCTCCTTCCGGCGGGTTAAAGCTACGCTGATTGAGCAACCAATCACTGAGTCGGTAGAGTTGATGATAATGCCAAAGTAACAGCGCGAGCGCGCCTAAAAACAGCAAGATGAAAGGTGCGCCAATTAAAACGCCCACTAAAGCCAGTGGTATAAAATACAAAAACAGGCGTTTAACTAACGCCTGTTTATTTATTACTCGATACATAAATACAGTGTATCCAAAGCTGTGAGCTTACATTTTACTAGAAAAGCGGTAACCAGCACCGCGAACTGTTTGCACTAGTCTATCATGACCTAACGGTGCAATAGCCTTACGCAGGCGTCGAATATGTACATCAACGGTGCGATCTTCAACATACACATTAGTGCCCCAAACATGATCTAATAATTGCTCACGACTGTAAACACGCTCAGGGTGCGTCATAAAGAAGTGTAATAAACGGAATTCTGTTGGACCCATGTCTAATTCATTACCCGCCGATGTGACTCGGTGAGAAATAGGATCTAAGCGTAAACCGTGCACTTCAATGGCTTCTTCAAGTGAGGTTGGAGACACACGACGAATAACCGCCTTAATACGTGCCATTAATTCTTTAGGAGAGAAAGGTTTAGTCACATAATCGTCTGCACCTACCTCAAGTCCTTTTACTTTGTCTTCTTCTTCACCGCGTGCAGTTAACATGATGATAGGGATCTGACGTGTAAATTCGCTTTGCTTAAACTTTTTCGCAATTTGAATACCACTGCCGCCCGGAAGCATCCAGTCTAATAAAACCATATCAGGGTATGGCTCTACCATTGCAGCCATAGCCGAATCATAATCTTCAGCTTCTATTGCCTGAAATCCATTTTGCTCCAATACGAAAACCAACATTTCTCTGATTGGTGCTTCATCATCAACTACAAGTACTTTACGTGACATTCCCACAGTTCTCTTCGATTTACCCAAGTTGGTTTCATTATTATGACTTAGTATGACAGTTTTATGAAAAAATAATCCGATCTTAAAAAGAAATATTTATCAGGTCATATAAATGACAAAATACATTATTCCATAAAGAACAATAATTTATAGAAATTGAACTAATAAGTCCCCGCTATTTTAGAAATATTTAAATCACGGCTATTTTTACATCTATTTACTTAACACCAAGCTGAGTTGATCGGATCACGCAAATACGCACTGATTAAATAGAGATCAACTTTTGACTAAGTAGCGCACTGAGAGATCAGTTTTATACCAAGAGCAGCCATATTAAGGATCTAAATTTGGATCTTGATACGCAAGTTTGGGGCTGTTTTGAGTGCAAATCACTCGGTAAGTTAGTAAGAAATCGATCCCTGATCGCATAAGTTGGTAAGATCTTGATCCTAAATATCGGGAATTCAGATCTGAATTAGTAAAATACTGATCCAAAAAAGCCCCAATACTGGGGCTTAATATAAAATCAGCTAGACTTGGTTATTACTTGATCTGTGGATCAAGCTCACCTGATAAATATTTCAGGTGCATGTCGTCTAGTGAAATTGGTTTGATCTTCGCTGCATTACCCGCAGTGCCAAACGCTTCATAACGCGCAACACAGATCTCAGTCATTGCTTTTGTCGCTTCAGCTAAGAATTTACGTGGGTCAAAGTTAGACGGGTTATGTGCTAAGTGACGACGGATAGCACCTGTTGATGCTAAACGTAAGTCTGTATCGATGTTTACTTTACGTACACCATACTTGATGCCTTCAACGATTTGATCAACTGGCACACCGTAAGTTTCAGGGATCTCACCACCAAACTCATTGATAACCGCTAACCACTCTTGCGGTACAGAAGAAGAACCGTGCATAACTAAGTGTGTATCTGGGATACGTGCGTGGATTTCTTTGATGCGGTTGATTGCTAAGATGTCTCCTGTTGGTGGACGTGTGAACTTGTAAGCACCGTGTGATGTACCACACGCGATTGCTAGTGCATCTACGCCTGTTTTCTTAACGAAGTCAGCCGCTTCTTCAGGATCAGTTAATAGTTGATCTTCAGTTAGCTTACCTTCAGCACCAATACCGTCTTCTTCGCCAGCTTCACCAGTTTCTAGTGAACCAAGTACACCTAGCTCACCCTCAACAGACACACCACATGCATGCGCCATTTCAACTGTACGACGTGTTACGTCTACGTTGTACTCATATGAAGAAGGTGTTTTACCATCTTCCATTAATGAACCATCCATCATCACTGATGAGAAACCTAATTGGATAGAACGCTGACATACACCTGGAGATGTACCATGGTCTTGGTGCATAACAACTGGGATATGTGGCCATTCTTCAACAGCCGCTAAAATCATATGACGAATGAAAGGTGCGCCTGCATAAGCACGTGCGCCTGCAGAGCCTTGAACGATCACTGGGCTGTTTGTTTTATCAGCCGCTTCCATGATGGCACGCATCTGCTCTTGGTTGTTAACGTTGAACGCTGGAACGCCGTAACCATGCTCTGCTGCATGATCAAGAAGTTGACGCATACTGATTAAAGCCATTTTGCTTTCTCCAATAGTCGATAGCCTTTGCTATCTAGTTTGAACGGATATATCGAAAGTAGCCTTTCGCTTGTTGCTACTAATTTTTTATTTACCTTAATCTGAGTGAGAGTGATTAAGATAAAAAGGCCAGCAAAAGCTGGCCTGAGAAACTGTTACGCGTTTGCTCTTTTCTCAAGCATAGCAACAGCTGGTAGTTTTTTCCCTTCTAAGAACTCTAAGAAAGCACCACCGCCCGTTGAAATGTAAGAAATTTCATCTGCAACGCCATATTTGTCGATTGCTGCTAGCGTGTCGCCACCACCTGCAATTGAGAAGGCATTAGACTTTGCAATTGCATTAGCAATCGCTTCTGTGCCATTACCAAACTGGTCAAATTCAAAAACACCTACAGGGCCATTCCACACAACCGTGCCTGCATTTTCAATGATTTTAGCTAGCGTTTGTGCTGTATCTGGACCGATATCGAAGATCATGTCTTCATCAGATACTTCAGTCACATCTTTGATAGTCGCTACTGCTGATTCAGAGAACTCAGTCCCCACAACAACATCTGTTGGTACAGGAATGTCACCATCGTTTGCACGCGCTGCTGCGGTTAATTTGTTTGCTTCGTCTATTAAGTCAGCCTCAAAAAGCGACTTACCAACTGGGTGACCGGCTGCCGCTACAAAAGTATTCGCGATGCCGCCACCAGCAACTAATTGATCAACCACAGTTGATAGTGAATCAAGTACAGTCAGTTTAGTTGATACTTTAGAGCCACCTACAATCGCCACAAGTGGACGTGCTGGGTTATCAAGTGCTTTACCTAGTGCATCTAATTCAGCCGCTAAAAGTGGGCCCGCACAAGCAACTTCAGCGAATAGGCCAACACCATGCGTAGACGCTTGAGCACGGTGAGCCGTACCGAATGCATCCATCACGTATACGTCACATAATGCAGCAAGCTGTTTAGCTAGTGCCTCGTCGTCTTTCTTTTCACCGACATTGAAGCGTACGTTTTCAAATACAACCACTTCATTGTCGGCAACTTCAACACCATTAAGGTAATCTTTTTCTAAACGCACGTTTTGCTCTAACGCTTCGTTTAGGTAGTCAACCACTGGCTGAAGTGAGAATTCTTCATTGTATTCGCCCTCAGTTGGACGACCAAGGTGAGACATCACCATCACTTTTGCACCTTTTTCAAGTGCAAGTTTAATAGTCGGAAGTGAAGCGCGAATACGCGCATCAGACGTTACTTTGCCGTCTTTTACTGGCACGTTTAAATCTTCACGAATTAAAACACGCTTGCCTGATAAATCTAGATCCGCCATTTTGATGACTGACATTGATGTCTCCTTTAAGAACGATACTGGGTAATAGCTTTGTTGTTATTTAGCGGCCATCATGGCCTCAGCGGTGTCGAGCATACGGTTCGCAAACCCCCACTCGTTATCACACCATACTAAAAGTTTTACTAACCTTTTATGACTTACACGTGTTTGCGTGCCGTCAATGATACAAGAATGTGCATCATGGTTAAAATCTACCGACACCAAAGGCTCTTCGGTGTAACTTAAAATATTTTCTAATCGGCCTTGTGTATTAGCCTGAATTGCCTGATTTATTTTATCTAAATCAACATCTTGATTTAGCGTAACACTTAAATCCATGGCCGTCACATTTATCGTCGGAACACGTACAGCGATGGCTTCAAAGCGACCTTCAAATTTAGGCAAGATACGCTCAATGCCACGGGCTAATTTAGTGTCGACTGGAATAATTGACTGACTCGCTGCACGAGTACGACGTAAATCACTGTGATATGCATCGATCACTTGCTGGTCGTGCATTGACGCATGGATCGTAGTAATAGCACCCGATTCAATTCCAAAAGCATCATCAAGGACCTTGATCACAGGTACAATACAGTTGGTTGTACAAGAACCATTAGAAACAATTGTGTGCTCAGCTTTAAGCTCTTCTTCGTTAATGCCATACACTATGGTTGCATCAACATCTGCATCGGCAGGTTGTGAGAATAAAACTTTTTTAGCGCCTGCATTTAGGTGTTTTTGAGCGTCTAAGCGACTGTGGAACACACCAGTACACTCAAGTACCACATCAACTTGCAAAGCCTGCCAAGGTAAATGAGCCGGATCTGACTCACTAAACAATTGGATCTTATCGCCATTTACTTCTAAGAAAGGTGCATCATGCGAAACCGAGTAAGCAAAACGACCGTGAGAGGTATCATATTTAAGTAAATGCGCAACGGCTTTGGGATCGGCTAATTCGTTAATAGCCACGATTTCAATATCTTGATGGCGGCCTGATTCATATAATGCACGCACAACATTGCGTCCAATACGACCAAACCCATTTATTGCCAGTTTTATTGCCATTAAGTTGTGGACCTAGCTAAATGCAGAGACAGGAAAGTAACTTCCTAAAAGATGGCGCTATTGTAATCGACATAGGCAAATTATGTATACACTTGCGCGAAAAAAAATCCTACATCAAGGCTGAAAGTTTAAGTGGCTTACCCGCCCCAATTTTATTTATTAAAACTAACAACAACTCAGCAGTTGCTAAGGCATCGGTGAGTGCATTGTGCACCTCATAGTCCGGCAGTTGATAACGAGTGCGACAATTCGCCAAAGTCAGGCTGTCTTGATGTAATTCAGTGTTTTGCTTTAACTGACGTCTTTTCTCAATTTGCATGGTGTCGACTATGGCCAAAGGGAGTGCCTCTAAACCTAACGCTTTGCAATTTAATCGGATAAATCCCCAATCTAAATAAGCGTTGTGACACACTAATACCTTACCGTGCAAAACATCACATAGCTCAGTCATTAACGCCTTAAGAGATACCCCTTCATTAAGCGTTTGCTCATCGATACCATGAAAAACCGGACTCTGATCTAACTGCTTCACATCACTATTAATGATGTGCCTCGCGCTTTTTAATTGAATTCTGTCACTTCGCATTGTTACCCAAGCTGCAGATACAATTTCATGTGCTTTAGGATCGAGCCCTGTGAGTTCAAGATCTAAAACCACAAACTCCACTTCATCAAGTGACTTGCCTTTGGCTTTTAAATAGCGAAGCGCTTTTTGAACTAACTTCTGCATTTACAAACTGCCTCTGGCGAACTTAAACGCACAGGCTTGCTGTGCTTGCTTAATCAGATAAAACGCTTCTTTTAATTGATGTTTTTCTAAAGAGGTAAGCATTTCTGGATCAATACAATTGCCCGGTAAACCCTCTTTATTCAATTGGGTTTTGAGTCGCAATTGCGTCAGGTAGCGCCAACAATCTTTGAGGTTATAAATATCTTTAGCGCTTATGAGATTAAATTTGGTCAGCGCATCCAGACGCTCAAGGGTATTGGCCCGCCTTACTCCAGCTTTTAGCGCATAGAGCCTTGCAATATCATTGATGATCACAACCCCACGCTTTTTCAGATCTAAATACTTATGCTTAGACTCACTCTTCTCAAGTTTAAATTGCTGAAACAAACCAATCGGTACTGAGTTCGCGTTAATATCTGTGGCCATGGCCGCAAAGAAAAGCTCATTTTTACTTATTCGTTCCAACGACATACATAAATCGCTATATAGTTCATTCGAACCATCAATAAAGCGCAGATCAAAAAAGATCTTACAATTCAACATGGCCTGTGGCGTAGGGGATTTGATCCACTTAAAAAATCGCTCTGACCACTCATTTAAAGTGCCGCAACACTCTGGGTTGCTTGCCATAATATTACCCGGGCAACGTTTGATACCGCATTCCACCAGCTGCTCACAGACAAATTCGCCCATCCCTTTGAAATAAGATCTTTGCTCCTCGGTTAAATTGTTCGGTAGTAATAAGCCATTGTCTTGATCTGAATGCAGAGTTTGCTCTTCACGGGCTTGTGAACCAAAGCAAATAAAACTAAACGCACATGGCGCTGTACCATGCTCTTGCTGATAAATACGAATTAATCGACTAGTCAATGCATCGGTCAGGCCACTTAATAGTTTGCCCATAACCGAGATATCATCAATGTTATGAGAGAAACTCTTTAATAATGCAGGGATCTCTTGCGCATAAAGACGTAACTGCTGAACCGATGTTGCTTTGTAGATGCGGCCAATAAGTTGTACCGGATCGCTTTTTTGCTGGCGTAACAAGTCTGTACTGGTCAACATGCCAAGTGGCGTGTAATTTTCATCGAGCACAGGCAAATGATGTATGTTGTGTTTAAGCATTAAATGCAAAGCAGAAAACACCCGATTATTTTCGAAGATAAATTTTGGCTTGCCCGTCATGACCTGGTTTATTGCCATATTAGGGTCTACATCTTTGGCCAGAACCCGATTACGCAAGTCTCTATCTGTGAGTACACCGATAAGACTCTCTTGCTCGGTAACCATAATTGAAGAGACCCCATGATCACTCATTTTAACCGCGGCATCACGGATTGATGCATCTGGCCCGAGTGTTATTGCCTTTCTGGTCAATAGCTCACTGATTTTTTTCTCAGACCAGTTATCACTTTTTTGCTGATAATGAGATGACAGTAAGCGATTAGCATGGGCGCGCACAAAGTGTTGTTCGAATGCCTTATATTCACGACGTAAATAGTCAAAGCTGCTTTGATTTAAGATATAAATTAAGCCGGGGGTCGACACTTCGATGCGATTTTGTATGGCATCGCCGGTGAGTAAAGACGGAAAGCCAAAATAATCACCTTCCGCGATTTGCGTGATCACTTCTTCTTTAGCATTGACCAAATCATATTGGCCTGAGCGGACTAAGTATAAATTTGGCTCAGTAGATTTTAGCCACTGTGACTGATTGTCCTTGTTTAAGTAAACAATTTCTAAATGGGACACAAAATAGTGGGTCGCCGCTTCTGGTAATTGGCTAAATGGTGCCTGTAAGGCAACAAATTTTGCGACTTCAGCAACTTCTGGGGTCATGCTCTACTCCTAAGTCACCCGCCTATAAACAACTACAATAAAAGAGAGGAATGTTAGTGTTTACGCTTAGGTATGAATCGTTTTAGCAAAATACAGCTATAAAACCGAATTTATAGAAATACAAAAACAGCACTTTGCTAAAACGAATAAAAGCCCAGCCTTATCGGCTGAGCTTTGTGCTTATTCGCTCAAATATTAGTGGGCGTGTGCCTCACCTGAGCCTTTAGGGTTACGAATACTGTCAACCATGTCTTGAACTTCTTTTGGTGTTTCAGCAGTTAGTTTAAGAACAACCGCAGCAACGATGAAGTTCACTAGCATACCGATGATACCAATACCTTCTGGAGAGATACCAAATAACCAGTTTGCTGGTGCATTAAGCTCAGGGCTGATGAACTTGAAGTAAATGATATAAGCCGCAGTGAAGCCAATACCTGTTACCATACCTGCAATCGCACCTTCTTTATTCATCTTCTTAGAGAAGATACCCATGATGATTGCTGGGAAGAAGCTCGCTGCTGCTAGGCCGAATGCAAATGCCACAACTGAAGCCACAAATCCTGGCGGGTTAATACCGAAGTAAGCTGAAATTGCAATCGCTATCATCGCCGCTAAACGCGCAGCTAGTAGCTCTTGTTTATCACTGATATCTGGTTTCAGCGTACGCTTAAGTAAATCGTGCGATACCGAAGTTGAAATTACCAGCAGTAGACCCGCTGTGGTTGATAGTGCTGCTGCAATACCACCCGCTGCGACTAATGCGATAACCCAAGCTGGCAGATTCGCAATCTCAGGGTTCGCCAGTACCATGATGTCACGGTCAATGTTTACTTCGTTAGCACTGTTTGGATCTGAGATCTTACCTGCAGAGTACTGCATCTTGCCATCGCCATTCTTATCTTCGAATGTGATAAGGCCTGTTCTTTCCCAGTTTTTAACCCAAGCTGGTGCTTCTTCATACAACGTACCGCTACCGTCTTTACCATTGATTGTGTCAATCATGTTTACACGCGCAAATGATGCAACCGCAGGTGCTGTGGTATAAACAATCGCGATGAATACAAGCGTCCATGCTGCTGAGATGCGCGTATCTTTTACTTTTGGTACTGTGAAGAAACGAACGATTACGTGAGGCAGACCCGCTGTACCAACCATAAGAGCGGCAGTGATAGCGAATACATCGATCATGCTCTTAGAGCCTTCGGTATATTGCGAGAAACCCAATTCGGTACTCAGTCCATCGAGTTTATCGAGCATATACACACCCGAGCCATCGGCTAAAGTTGCACCAAAACCAGTTTGCGGTAATAAATGGCCTGTCATCATCAGTGAGATGAAGATAGCAGGTACTAGATAAGCAAATACTAATACACAATACTGAGCAACCTGTGTATACGTGATACCTTTCATACCACCTAATACAGCATAGAAGAATACGATAACCATACCGATGTAAACACCAGTCTCAATATCTACTTCTAAGAAGCGAGAGAATACAACACCTACACCACGCATCTGACCGGCAATGTAAGTGAAACAGATAAAGATTGCACACAAGATAGCTACTACACGGGCAACTTGAGAGTAATAACGATCTCCTATGAAATCTGGTACCGTAAATTTACCAAACTTACGAAGATAAGGTGCTAAACAAAGCGCCAGTAGTACATAACCACCAGTCCAACCCATTAGGTAAACACCACCGTCGTAACCGGCGAAAGAAATAATACCCGCCATTGAAATGAATGATGCTGCACTCATCCAGTCTGCGGCTGTTGCCATGCCGTTTGCTACAGGTGGTACGCCACCGCCAGCAACATAGAATTCTTTTGTTGAACCCGCACGAGCCCAAATTGCGATGCCGACATAGAGCGCAAAGCTCAAGCCAACAATAATAAAGGTAAGAATCTTAACATCCATCTTCGTGCTCCTTATTCATCTACGCCGTATTTTTTATCAAGCGTATCCATTTTGAACACGTAGACAAAAATCAAAGCCACAAAGGTGTAAATTGCGCCTTGCTGTGAAAACCAAAACCCTAATTTGAACCCAAAGAAGCGGATCTCATTAAGTACATCTACCAGTAAAATGCCAAAACCAAATGACACTACAAACCATATTGTTAATAGCTTAAACATGAGGCTCAGATTTTCTGACCAATATGCTTTTGCTTGTTCTTCGTCTTTAAAAGCCATTTTTGTTGTCCCCTATCACTTGCCAATGAATTGGCTGTGTTGGTGTTAATCGTCACTATCTACATTAGCAACGCCCTTACAAGTTGGAATTGCTACCTTAGTCGTAACACAAAGTTAACGTTTACGTAAACCGCAGATTGACACACTAAAAACATCAGGTTTAATTATATTTAACAAACACTTAGCAAATTAAACGTTCGCATTTTGAGCAAAAAGGGCATTTTTGGGGTGGTATAAGACATTAGTCTAATTTGGTCAGAGCAATAAAGACAAAATCTATAATAAACAGTTAGTTAAACATTGAATTACAATACAAAAAGGATTACAAAAAGAGCAAATGTGGTAAGGTTATTTGGTCGACAATAAAAAAGATAAGACTATGAGCGCTGCACTGATATTTGTTTCTCTTTGTTATATAGGGGTTTTATTTTGGCTGGCAAACTGGGGAGATAAAACCACCCCCCGTGCGCTAAAGTTTAGCCATCACCCTTTTGTGTACGCATTAGCACTCGGCATTTACTGTACCTCATGGACTTACTATGGTGCCGTGGGCACTGCTGCAGCGAGTAGTTGGCATTATTTGCCTATCTTATTAGGCCCCGCTTTATTATTTTTATTCGGACAAGGTTTTTTAAGAAAACTGGTATTGGTCAGTAAAAAACAAAATATCACCACCATTGCCGACTTTATTTCTGCCCGCTACGGCAAACGACAAACTACAGCCGTTATGGTCACTATGATCGCTTTATTAGCGACCATTCCTTATATTGCGCTACAGCTTAAAGCGCTGAGTTCTAGTTTTTTATTATTGCAACAAGATGAGCAACTCTCAGGTACTGTCTTAGCGCTTACGGGTACCTTGATCATCGCCCTGTTTGCTATCTTTTTTGGTACTCGTAAAGTCGACGTCACCGAATACCGTTCAGGCTTAATGTTAGCCATTGCGTTTGAGTCTATTATTAAGTTGTTAGCACTGGTTGCTGTGGCGGCTTTAGCATTAATCGCACTCTATAATCAGCCAAAACATAGCTTAAATTTACTCACCCACTGGCAAGACTTTAACTTTAGTAGCTTCAATTTTATTGGTCAGAGCCTGATCGCGGCTGCGGCTATTATCTGCCTGCCCAGACAGTTTCATGTGACTGTTGTAGACAACCAAGATAGAAAGCACTTACTTACAGCAAGATGGGCTTTTCCTCTATACCTTATGTTAACTGCAGCGATGATCATCCCGATTGCGACTGCTGCTATTCATCCTAATATTGGCTCTCATTTGGCGGCAGACAGCTTTGTACTGGCATTGCCGATTTCAACCGGACACCCCATTCTCACGACCTTTGTTTTTATCGGTGGGCTATCTTCGGCAACCGCTATGATTGTTGTAGCAACACTCACACTCAGTACGATGTTGTCGAATGATGTAGTATTGCCGCTGGTATTAAAACGCCGTTTTCACCGCGCCCCTGCTCTGGGTAACTATAAGTCTTCTATTCTCTTGATCCGCCGCTTTATCATCGCCGCCATTTTATTATTGGCTTATTTATACCAACAACATTTTGGCCATGGTGAGTCGTTGGCAAGTATGGGTCTTGTGGCATTTTCATTAGTAACCCAATTATTACCTGCCATTGTTGGCGGCTTGTACTGGCGTAAAGGTCATGCCTATGGTGTCTATGCGGGTTTATTAGCTGGGTTTATTTGTTGGACGCTGTTTTTAATGATGCCCATGGTCGATATGGGATTCTCTCTCAACTTCGAAGCAAGACAGCAGCTTATCACTCAGGGCACCTTAATCGCCCTATTTGCGAATATTAGTTGTTACATCAGTTTTTCATTAGGTGCCCATGAGCGCTTAATCGATAAAATCCAAGCCGCAGCTTTTGTCAATCCGCGTGAAGAAGCGGCTTTGATTAAACGCATGAACAAAAACGTCAAAGCAACCGTGTATGATTTTAAAGTGCTATTACAGACTTTCTTAGGTGTTCAACGCTCACAACAACTGCTGGGCCATTATACGTTATTGCATGATATTGATGACAATAACGCCTATCCAGACCCTGAGTTTATCGCCTATTGTGAACGCGCTCTCACCGGGGTTTTGGGTGCCTCGTCTGCTCAAGCGCTTATTCATACCGTTGCCTCGGGCAAACAAATGGCATTTGAAGAAGTCGTTAATTTCTTTGATGAAACTACACAAGCGCTTCAGTTTAACCAAAACTTACTCTATACCTCGCTCGAGAACCTCTCTCATGGTATTTCTGTTGTAGATAAAGACCTTAACCTCGTTGCTTGGAACAAACGCTATGCCGAGATGTTTAACTACCCAGAGGGCTTTTTAGAAGTCGGCCAGCCGATTGAAGAAGTCATTCGTTTTAACGCTCAGCGTGGCGAATGTGGCCCGGGTGAAATTGACCGCCTTGTGGAAAAACGTGTTCAACACTTGAGAAATGGTACACCGCATCACTTTATTCGCCACCGTCGTGATGGCCAGGTGTTTGAAATGACAGGTAACCCATTACCTGAAGGCGGATTCGTGACCAGTTTTAGCGACGTCACCATGCACATCGCCACACAGAATGCCCTTGAAGAAATTAACATGGATCTTGAAAACCGCATCGAAGCGCGTACACAAGAGATCCGAAATATTAATAAAGATTTAGAGGCACAAATAGACTCGCGAATTGAAACCGAGCACGCCTTAATCGCAGCAAAAAAAGAAGCAGAAAAAGCCAATGACAGTAAAACCCGCTTCTTAGCACTCGCCAGCCATGATATTTTGCAGCCACTCAATGCCGCCAGACTATACTCAGCAGCGATTGACCCTAATCACTTATCCTCTCAAGACAGAGGCAGCTTCGATAAGCTCAACGACTCGCTTGACTCTACCGTTCACCTGATGTCATCTTTACTTGATATTGCCAAACTAGAACAAGGGGCAATGCAGCCAACTCCAAGACATTTTAGTATCGATGATATCCTCTGCCCACTTGCCAATGAGTACGCGATTTTATCGAGTGAAAAAGGTCTTAAATTAAAAGTCAGAAGCAATCAAAATATTGTACATAGCGATACCACTTACCTACGCCGAGTGATCCAAAATTTAGTGTCGAATGCCGTAAAATACACAGACTCAGGCAAAGTATTGATTGCAACCCGAAAGCGAAAGCATGGTTTATTGGTCGAAGTGTACGATACCGGCCCTGGGATCAGCGAATACGAACAAGCAAAAATATTTAACGACTTCTACCGCATACACTCAAATGACAACAAAGGCGTAGGTTTAGGCTTAGGGGTGGTGAAACGTCTATGTGACCTGCTTTCAATTGTCTTAGATGTGAAATCTATCCCCGGCAAAGGGAGCCGTTTTAGCGTGTTAATCCCTTATGGTGATGCTAATTTGGTGGCAAAGAAAACCCCCACAACCTCCAGCATGCCACTTGGAGATAATAACGCTAAGCTCAATATTATCGCCGTTGACGACGACCCTAAAAACCTAGAGGCCATGTCGAGTTTATTGGCCAAATGGCAAACTAACTACGACCTATTTAATGATGTTGATTCGGTACTGGCGCATGCTAAATCAAATAAGGCCCCTGATTTAATCCTCATGGATTATCAATTAGGCACTGAATGTGATGGCATCACCTTAATCAAAACTTTGAGAGAGATATGGCAATCACAAGTGCCTGCAGTGCTCATTACTGCTGTACGCGACCAAGAAGTGAAAGCAGAAGTGAAAGCTTTGGACATTCATTATCTATCAAAACCGGTAAAACCGGCAAAATTGAAAGCATTAATGAATTTTGGCCGTTAATAAGCATGAGTTAGCTATTTTCATTCCTCTGTAATAAAGCTAGAGTGACTATTCGACTTTGCAGAGGAATGAGGAAATGCAAACAATACTAACCACGCAATGTGATGACGATGTAGGTCTGATCGCAAAAATTACTGGGCTCTGTTATGAGCACAATCTTAATATCACCCGCAACAACGAATTTGTTGATAAAGAAGCAAAACGCTTTTTTATGCGCACCGAATTAACCGGTGAACCCAGTAAGGCTTTTCTTGAGCAATTAAAAAGTCAGTTGCCATCAGGCGCCAAAGTTGAGCTTTTTGACGAGTCAAAAAGAAAGGTGGTATTACTGGCAACAAAAGAGGCTCATTGCCTAGGTGGTGTGCTACTTAAACAATACGAGCAAGCGCTAAACATCGAAGTACTGGCTGTCATTGCCAATTATCCAGATTTAGAAAAGCTGGTGTCTGGTTTTGATATTCCTTTTCATTGTATTTCAAATGAAGGGTTAAGCCGTGCTGAGCACGATAAACTCGTTGGGGATGCTATTGCACAGTATCAACCTGATATTATTGGTCTTGCAAAATATATGCGTATTTTGTCACCTGAGTTTGTTGCACGCTTTGAGAACAAAGTGATTAATATCCACCACTCTTTCTTGCCTGCGTTTATTGGCGCCAAGCCGTATCATCAAGCATTTGAGCGCGGCGTAAAGATTGTCGGTGCGACCGCACACTTTGTGAATAATGAACTCGATGAAGGGCCTATCATTGCACAGAATGTGACGCCAGTGACCCACATACACAATGCTGAAGCCATGGCAAAGATTGGTCGAGATATCGAGAAGACTGTGTTCTGTAATGCCTTACAGCTCGCTTCTGAGCACAAGTTGTTTATCAACGGCAATCGGACTGTGGTATTTAGCTAACCAAAACTCAGATTAGCTAGAATATTGAAGAGCTTGTTACGGCTGAGTATTGTCCACTGTGACAAGCTTTTTTGGGGACGCAGCACCAAGACATTCCTTGCCTGGTGCACTAAAAATATTCTATCGCATAACCGCTATATTTAACTCACTGCTTCTACGGGTTCTAGTTGTAGTTTTGAAGCAATCAGTACAGCTTGAGTACGGTTATAAACGCCTAACTTTCTAAAGATAGCAGTAATGTGTGCCTTTACTGTCGCTTCAGAAATATGTAATTCATAGGCAATTTGCTTATTCAGTAAACCTTCATGAAGGTACTGTAAAACTTTGTATTGTTGTGGCGTGAGTGAAGCAACTTGTTGCGCGAGCTCTCTGTCTTCATTTTCAACATTGGCTACTTTGTCTTTTATATTTTCTGGTAACCAAGTTTCTCCTTCGAGCACGGTTTCGATGCCTTGCGCGATATCTTGCGTTGAGGAAGCCTTCGGAATGAAGCCCATGGCACCGTAAGCCATTACCTTAGAAATGATACTCAGGTCTTCACTGCCTGACACAACCACAATAGGCAGGCTTGGGTAATCTTCACGAATACGGATAAGGCCGTATAAATCACCGCTGCCGGGCATATGTAGATCAAGTAAAAGTAAATCTAACTCGTCTTGCTCTGATAACACAGCAAGGGTACTGTCAAAACTTTCAGATTCGAAAACGGTTAAATCTTCAAACTGACTTTGCAATGCGCCTTTTAAAGCTTCCCTAAATAAAGGGTGATCATCCGCAATTAAAAACTGATTCATGCTTTTCTCCTAAAAATTCGGCTGTCATCTGAAAGAGGACAGCCGATATAGTACGATTAGAATTTAATGAAATTCAAGTTTTTAGCGTTCTATTAACGATTTAAACGATTTTCTATTAACTCATCTACTACAGTAGGATCGGCCAGTGTTGACGTATCACCCAGCTGTTGGTGCTCATTTGCGGCGATCTTACGTAAAATACGGCGCATAATCTTACCAGAGCGTGTCTTAGGTAGACCCGGAGACCATTGGATCATATCTGGAGAAGCAATTGGGCTTAGCTCTTTACGAACCCAGTTACGCACTTCTTTCGTTAGCTCATCACTTACCTGAACACCTTCATTCGGTGTCACATATACATAAATACCTTGGCCTTTGATGTCATGTGGGTAACCAACTACCGCAGCTTCTGCAACTGCTTCGTGCGCAACTAGGGCACTTTCAATTTCAGCAGTACCTAGGCGGTGGCCAGATACATTTAGTACGTCATCTACACGACCTGTGATCCAGTAATAACCATCTTCATCACGACGACAACCATCACCTGTGAAGTAAACGCCTGGGTAAGCAGAGAAGTAAGTTTGCTCAAAACGCTCATGGTCACCATACACTGTACGCGCTTGTGACGGCCAGCTATCAAGAATAACTAGGTTACCTTCTGTTGCGCCTTGTAATGTTTCACCTGCAGCATCAAATAGAGCTGGGGCAATACCAAAGAATGGACGTGTTGCCGAGCCTGGCTTCATATCTGTCGCACCAGGCAGTGGTGTGATCATGATGCCACCCGTTTCAGTTTGCCACCAAGTATCTACGATTGGGCATTTGCTGTTACCAATGCGCTCGTGGTACCAAGTCCACGCTTCAGGGTTGATTGGCTCACCGACTGAACCCATGATACGCAGTGAATCACGCTTTGAACTCGCTGTTGGCTCATCACCTTTCGCCATTAGTGCGCGAATAGCCGTTGGCGCAGTATAAAGAATGGTTACATTGTGCTTATCAACCACCTCACCAATACGACCTGCGCTTGGGTAAGTTGGTACACCTTCGAATACAACCTGCGTACAACCATTAGCTAGTGGGCCGTATGCCATATAGCTGTGACCTGTGATCCAACCTACATCGGCTGTACACCAGTAAACATCGTCTTCTTTAATATCGAACACATATTCATGGGTCATTGATGAATAAACAAGGTAACCTCCGGTTGTATGTACAACACCTTTTGGCGTGCCAGTCGAACCAGAAGTATAAAGAATGAATAATGGGTCTTCGGCATTCATTGGTGTTGGTTCACATTCAGCTGGTACATCAGCTGTTAACTCATGCCACCATACGTCATGACCTTGCCAATCAACTTCACCACCGGTTAGTTGATGCACAACAACATGCTCAACCGTAGTCACGCCATCTTGAGAAACCGCTTCGTCAACATTAGCTTTAAGCGGAACTGTGTTACCACCGCGGCGGCCTTCATCAGAAGTAATCACTACTTTTGCGCCAGAATCTTTAATACGGTCTGCAATAGCTGATGGTGAGAAACCACCGAATACCACTGAATGAATAGCACCAATACGCGCACAAGCTTGCATTGCATAAATTGCAAATGGCGTCATCGGCATATAAATCGCAACGCGATCGCCCTTTTCAACACCTAGCTTTTTAAGGCCGTTGGCAAGTTTAGCCACTTCGTCATGAAGCTGTTGGAACGTAATATTTTCGCTATGCTCTGGGCTGTCGCCTTCCCAAATTAGCGCAACTTTATCGGCTTTGTCTTTAAGGTGGCGGTCGATACAGTTATAAGAAGCGTTTAGCTCACCATCTTCATACCAATTGATGCTGATGTGACCTTTATCGAAAGAAGTGTTTTTAACTTTAGTATAAGGGGTTGACCAATCAAGGCGTTTACCGTGTTCAGCCCAAAATGCTTCAGGGTTATCGATAGACTGTTGATATAAAGTTTCATACTGGTCGTTATTAACTAATGCATTGTTCTTGATAGCTTCAGGAACCGGATAAATGCTTTGTGACATAGTCATCTCCATATTAATTTACTTGCCCTTGGGCTTTCATCAAGGATCACTCAGGCGTTGCAGTTTAAGAATTAGACCTTAGTTGTATAAA
Source organism: Pseudoalteromonas sp. SS15 (assembly GCF_049257195.1). Lineage (NCBI taxonomy): Bacteria > Pseudomonadati > Pseudomonadota > Gammaproteobacteria > Alteromonadales > Pseudoalteromonadaceae > Pseudoalteromonas > Pseudoalteromonas sp. SS15. Next base: position 152,633 of record NZ_JBMMUD010000003.1, on the reverse strand, counting down.
GGTTAAAAAACAAACACAGATCAATTTTTGCAATAAAGTGCCCAAAATAGAACCAAACAGTACAACCCTATATTAAATAAATGAAAAATACAGCGTAAAATACGATTAACCACTATTTTTATAGACGAAATACTGCCACGAATTATTAATGGTCTGTGAACTGTTTGTTTATTATTCCACCTTAGTCGTATAGACCAAAGGCTAATTGAGCAAAAAGCGACCATCAACAACAGTGGGTATGAACTCTTATTCATGACAGCGTCGTTGCAATGAACAACGTAGCTTTAAGGAACATCAACTATGACAACTAAAAGTGTAGCAATTAAAACCCTTACAGCACTAGCAGTATCAAGCGCTCTAAGCCTACCCGCTCTAGCAGGTACCATCGAAGACACCAAAGTGAGCTATGGCGGTTACGTTAAGCTCGACGCTATCTGGAGTGACTTTTCTGACGGCACCTTAGGCGCACAACACATTGGCCGTGACTTCTATGTACCGGGTACAACACCTGTATCTGCTTCTAGCAGTGAAGATGCGGTATTCGACATGCACGCTCGCCAATCACGTTTTAACTTTGGCACCGCCACTAAACTTGAAGATGGTAGCACCATTAAAACGAAAATCGAGCTAGACTTTATTGCCTCAACGGGTGGTAATGAGCGAGTGAGTAACTCTTACTCTCCGCGTATTCGTCAAGCATTTGTTACCTACAAAGGCTGGTTATTTGGTCAAGCTTGGTCAAACTTCCAAAACGTCGGTGCACTACCTGAAACACTTGACTTCGTAGGCCCTGCGGAAGGTACAGTGTTCGTTCGTCAAGCTATGGCGAAATATACGAGCGGTAACTTCTCATTCTCAGTAGAAAATCCAGAAAGCACAGTAACCACAGCTGACAAAAACCGTGAGGTAACAGATGATGCATCTATGCCTGATTTCACAGCGCGTTATACGCACAAAGCGGATTGGGGTAACTTTGTACTTACAGCGCTTGCACGTCAAATCACATACAAAATTGGCGCGGCTGATGAGAGTGAAACATCATTCGGTGTAAGTGCATCTGGTCGTGTAAACTTTGGTAAAAATAACCTGAAGTTTATGCTAACTCAAGGTGCTGGCCTTGGCCGTTATGTTGGTTTGAACGTTGCAAATGGCGCGGTATATGACGGCTCTAACCTACATACCATCGACTCTACATCAGGTTTTGTTGCTTATCAGCATCACTGGAATGACAAATTCCGCTCAACTTTCTTATATTCATTCTTCGAAGCGGATAATGTAACTGATGTACTTGGTGCGGGCTATAACCCAACTAAATCAAGCATGAGCTACAGCGCTAACTTACTTTACTCTCCAGTGAAAAAGCTGACTTTTGGTGCTGAATATAAAGTAGGTACTCGTGAAACTGAAAGTGGTGTAGATGGTGATTTAAACCGTATTCAAATGTCTGTGAAATACGTGTTCTAAACTCCCGACTTGTCCATAGCTAGCTTTCTAAATAGGAAAGCTAGCAAACTATGGGCTAAGTTTTTTAGCGGCATTATGCCGCTTTATTTTTTCTTTTTACTTTGTCTTTTTACATCGAAGACACAAATTATTCTTCGACTAGCTGCTCACTTCTGAAAAAGCCATCTTCATCAGACAATAAATCAACCAGTTCCGGCAACACTTCATCCATGGTCTTTTTTAATGTCCAAGGCGGGTTGATAACCATCATACCTGAAGCCGTCATTCCATGAACATCAGTATCGGCGCTGGTTGCCAGCTCAAATAATTGAATGTTTCTAACGCCTGATTCTTTTAAAGTTTGCTCCATTAAATCAATACGCTCTCTATCTACAACCGGATACCAAATCATATAGGTGCCAGAGCTAAACTTTTTATGCGCTTTAATTATCATCTTAACGGCATGCTGATAATCAGTTTTAATTTCATAAGGCGGATCCATTAACACACAAGCTCTTCTTGAAGCTGGCGGCACTAAACCTTGTAAACCTTTAAAACCATCTTCGCCTTTTACACGCAAAGATTTTTTATGCTGAGTATTTTTCTCAAGTAAAGCTAGATCTTGTGGGTGCAATTCAAAGAACCAGCCCTTGTCTTGGCGACGTAAAAATTGCTCTGCCACTTTTGGAGAACCAGGATAAAACGCCAATGACGCTTCGTTCATACCCTTAACCAGTTCGACAAAATCTAGAATTGCTTGATTTTGGCCTTGGTAGTGCCAAAGCTTACCGATGCCATCTTGATACTCTTGTGTCTTTTGCGAATCAGCGCCTGCTAATTCAAAAAAACCAGCACCAGAATGCGTATCAATGTAATCAAACGGTTTGTCTTTTTTAGTCATGTATTCCAGCACTTGTGCCAGAACAAGATGTTTGATGATGTCAGCAGGATTACCCGCATGAAATGAATGTCGATAACTCAGCATAATTGCGCCCAAAAGTGTTTGCCTGAGCACTTACTCAGGTTTTAAGATAACAGTTTGCATTATCGCCTAATTACCCTCAGATATAAACGACACAGCTTAGAGAAATATAAAATTAAGAAGGGCCCAACTTTTTAAAATAGTATTTATTACATGTATTCGAGCTGAATTTTCCTAAATATGACTAAATAATGACAAAATGCACAGCAAAGCTAGGTATTTGCTAGCATCCTTAGTCAGTTTGTTTTACATTTGTACCATAAATAACAGTCAATAGAGCGCCTTTATGAACAACGAAACTCTCCCAAAACTCGAACAATTGATTGATGAACTGATCAACCAAAATAATCGTTTAAATAACGAACTTTCAGAGCTTAAAGCTCAAAATGAAAAACTAGTTGATGAAAACGAAACTCTACAGCTAGAAGTACTTGAAAGCGAAGAAAAGCAAAAAGAGACAAGCCAAACTTTATCAGGCCTGTTGAGCAAGCTACAGAGTGCAACTCAGGCTAGCTAATGTCGCAAAAAACCAATCAAGTTGAAGTGAGCCTGCTTGGCAAAACACATCAATTTGCCTGCACTGAGGGGCAAGAAGCCGCGCTCCTCGATGCTGCAGCCTTGCTTAATAGCACGGTAGAAGAAATGAAGCAGCGCAGTTCTATACGCACTGAGCACAACGCATTACTTATGGCCGCGCTGCATCTGTGTCATGACTTACAAGCACAGAAAACTGCGCAAGAAAGCTTAATCACAAAACTTTCTTCTCATCTAACTAGCAGCGAAGAGTAATTCTCTTTCATCAACTCGCATAATCGGTTAAATTACGAGCAACCTTAAATTGCACAGTAATGTTCTATTTGATTATGCGATTTTTCTTCGCCCTGTTTTTTATTTTTATCTCAAGTTCAACTTCTGCAACACAATGGCTAAAGTTCGATGACAAGACTTTTTTGATAGCCCCTCCGTCTGACGCCCGATACCTCACAAGTAATCAGGCTGTTTTAGTCGGTCAAAAATGTGCAGCCATAATTGATGCCCATGGAGACTTTAGCGCACTAGAAAATTTTGCAAGAGAAGTAAAAAAACGCATTCCCCAACCTATTTGCCATTTGTTCAGCACCAGCAGTGATGAAGAACAAATCTTAGGGATGATGCTACTCGCGAATGAATTCCCTGATGCGACATGGCATGCACCGCGTCATGTTTCACAGTATTTCAATGAATACCAAAGCGCCTTAAAAGATAAACTCTCTCGATTCGAAAAAAGCCTACAGCTCAGTCAATCTCGATTAGAAACACACTCTAACGCTCAGATACAACAACGGCTAAGTAAAGCTAAGTCGCGTATTGAGAAGTGGCAAAGTACAGCATTTTCTTCCCCTACTTTATTAAAGGCTGCTCAAGTGATTCTAGATTTAGGTGAGCATTCTCTTGTCGTAGAAGAAATCGAAGGGGCGACACAAGGCGACCTAAGTATATTAAGCCGTCATAATCTCGGATTGTTTGCAGGCTTAACCACGAACCCTATCCCCTATGTGCAGGAGAGTGATGTAGTGGCTTGGTTAACAACAGTTAAAAAACTATATCATGCTGAAAAAGTGACTTGGTTACTACCTGCACAAGGGAAGCCATATAAGCTCAAAGCATTAGAAAAGCCAATTTCCTTTTTAGAGGCCGCAATCAACAGCGACTCGATGGCGATGCCAGAAGCATTGCAGACAATGTACAAAATGGATGAGCTCACACAAACTCGGCTGAGGTTGATGTATGAGCTGGCTAAAACCAAACAAGCGCAAAAAATGCAAAAGCAAGGGACAGTGCTATAATTTGTCAGGGAGTATGGGTATGAATATACATTTTAGAAGCATTTTATTGTGTATCGGGTTGCTAGTATTAACAGCATGCCAAATTACCTCTTCACCTGATCAAAACGGCCCAGCTGAACCTCATGAAATTTCGGCGCTATTAAATCAGTCCACACCTGAATATAAGCCATATAAAGCAGATAATAAAATACAAGAAGACATACACTCCAGCATTACACCCGAAGTTAGTCCTGTCGTTTACGACGATCTTTGGCAAGAAATAATTGCCAGCTTAGCCTTTGACATAGTGCCGACACCTCACTTACAAAAACGCATTGATTGGTATTTGAAACAACCCGATTACTTGTTGAAAGTAAATAAACGTGCAAAGCCTTACCTGTTTCATATTGCTGAAAAAATAAAGCAAAAAGGCTTACCCATGGATATGGTGTTACTGCCTTTTGTTGAGAGTGACTTTCGTCCTAAGGTGCATTCTAGTCAAAGTGCTGTGGGTATTTGGCAGCTAATGGATAGCACCGCCTATCACTTTGGTGTAACAACCGATGAATGGTACGACGGAAGACAAGACGTGTTAGCCTCAACCGATGCCGCCCTTGATTATTTAGTTTATCTTTACCAACGCTTTAACGGTGATTGGTTACATGCGCTCGCAGCCTATAACACCGGAGAAGGTCGAGTAAAAAAAGCGATTCGAAAAAGTAAAAAACAAGGCAAACAAGGCTACTTTTGGCAACTCAAACTCCCTTCTGAGACCGCCGATTACGTACCTAAACTACTCGCTTTAAGCTATTTGCTTCAGGCCAAGCACCCTAAGTTTAAGGTGCCAAAGCTGCCCAATTATGCCTTAACCAGTGAAGTTGACTTTGCTCAGCGTTTTGATTTTTCGGTTCTGGCCTCACTCACAGGGGTTAGTAAAAAACAACTCCACCAGCTAAACCCAGGCTACCTACAACACCAAAGTGCCCCTGAAGGTCCTCATAAAGTATTGTTACCCCTGACCGAAAAACAACTGTGGCAAAGTGACTTTTTTCAAAACTACTTTAGCCAAACTTATACCGTGGTTAAAAATGACACCTTTTATGGTTTAGCACGCCGCTTCAATACCTCGGTCAATACACTAATGGCGCTCAACAATAAGCAAACGAGTCTTTTAAAAGTGGGTGAAGTACTAAAAATAAAAAAAGCACAGCCACTCGACAACTTAATGCTTGAATATCAAGTAAGCCCTTATCTGGCCCAAGAAGAAAAACAGCCAGTGTTAACCATGGAGCATGAATACATCATTCAAAATGGCGATTCTCTTTGGGAGATCAGCAAAAAATTCAATGTACCCGTCAAAGATTTACTGACATGGAATAACCTAAAAAGCACTAGCTTGCTAAAACCTGGTAAAAAGCTATTACTGCATTTACCCAGACCTGCACAAACACCTAAAAAGCCTGAACCGAAAAAGTTTCTTTCTGAGCTAGAGCAACTCGTAAAGCCGAATACTTCTCCTTAACACTCGCACTTCATGGTTCGCTCACGTAAAATGACCACCAAACTGAGATAAGAGAGAAAAACATGCAAATTACTAAAGATACGGCTGTTGAGTTTCACTACACGTTAAGTGAAGCAGGTGAGCAAATTGAAACAAGCACAAATGCTGAGCCATTAACTTACCTTCACGGTACTGAAGGCATGCTACCAGGTCTAGAAGCAGCGCTTGAAGGCAAAGCCGCAGGCGACAAATTCAGTGTGACACTTGAGCCAAAAGACAGCTACGGTGAATATCAAGAAGGGTTAATTCAGCGCATTCCAATTAAACACTTACAGGGCCTAGGTAACAACAAAGTATGGAAGCCAGGCATGAGTGCCATTGTTGAGTCAAACCAAGGTCGCCACCAGGTAAGTATTGTAAAAGTTGGCCGTTTTAACGCTGACTGCGATTTAAACCACCCTTTTGCAGGTAAAACACTGACATTTGATGTTGAAGTGGTGTCTGTACGTGAAGCGACGGCTGAAGAGTTATCTCACGGCCACGTTCACGGTGCAGGCGGCTGCGGTCACTAATTTTAGATTGAATAACTTATTATGAATAAAGTTGCCATCGTAACAGGTGGCAGCTTTGGCATCGGCCTCGCCGTTGTTGAAAAGCTGCTATCAGAAAACTACCAAGTCTATAATCTCGATATTGCCCCTTCTGAGGTTGGCGTTTTCGTAGAGTGTGATGTCAGTTGTGTCGCTACAGTAAAACAGTGCATTGCTGAAATTATTTCACAAACAGGTCGTGTTGACGCCCTAGTTTCTAATGCAGGCAAGCATTTAAGTGCCACCATTGAAGATACCGATGAAGCCACGTTAGACGCATTATTTAACTTGAATGTAAAAGGCGCTTACGCAGCCATTCAAGCTGTTTTACCCAGCATGAAAGCACAAAATAATGGCGCGATTGTGTTAATGGCATCAGACCAAGCCATCATAGGTAAACCGAGCTCGTTTGCGTATAACCTGACTAAGTCGTCATTGGCTTCAATGGCAAAAACCACGGCGCTTGATTACGCTAAGTTTAACATTCGCGCTAATGCCGTGTGCCCAGGCACCATAGAAACGCCGCTATTCCATCATGCCATTGATAAGTACTGCGCCAAAAGTGGTGCCAATAAAGCAGAAATCGTGGCTGAAGAAGCGCAACTACAGCCATTAGGCCGCTTAGGCCAAGCTCATGAAGTTGCTGCACTCACCGCATTTTTACTGTCTGATGATGCAAGCTTTATCACAGGCAGCCTACAAAGCATCGATGGGGGCTATACGGCACAATGATGCAGATAATTGATCCACACTTACACTTTTTTGACTTAAGTTTGGGTCAATATCATTGGCTCACTCAAGGCTCTGGTCCAAACTGGCCGAATCTAGATAAAATTAAGCAAAACCACCATTATGCCGATTTAGCCAATACTGAATTTGCAGTACATAGCTTTGTGCATATAGAGGCGGGGTTTAATAATGCAAAGCCTGACGCTGAACTTGAGTGGCTTGCAAGTAGTACGCCTGAACACATCCCTTTTAAAGCCATCAGCTACATTCAAATAGACAGTGAATCTGACATCTTTCAACAACAGTTAACTGAGTTACTATCAGCACCTAACTTTATTGGTATTCGTGATATTACCGAAGGCCAAGATTATCTTAGGTTATTGTCTGATAACACCAAAACAAACTTGAACACGCTCGCTGAACACGGCTTAGTTTTTGAAGCGCAATTTGAGCTTTGCCATCTTGATGCAGTAAAAGCATTGCTCAAAAGTGCCACACTGCATCCTAATTTTAAGATTGTTATTAATCACGCTGGCTTTATTGATAACCTGTGTGATTACACAAACGCGCTCTCATTATTAAGAGATACAAATAACATCTTTATTAAGTTTTCTGGTCAGGAACACTGCGCAGATGCTTTAGACTCAAAGGCTAAATTAACGCTCTTATTAGAATACTTTGGCGAAGATAGAGTGATGTTTGCTTCTAATTATCCAGTTTGTTTAATGCGAGAGTGTTATTTAAAAGTGTGGCAAGGTTATAAACTGTTAGTGAACGACTCAACGCTTTGGCGCAAACTCAGCTTTGCGAATGCCGAGCGCTTTTATTTCGGCTAATCAAAATCAAGCTACCCTATGTTGGCAATTTATTTAGACGCTCTGATCCTAACTAAGTCATAGGCCTTTAAACTAGGCACAATGGCCTGTAAGCGTGCTTCCGTTTCATCTAATGAGTTTAAGCACTCACAGTACTCTTCGGCTTTATCTTCAAGCTGTTTCGCTTTCTTTTTTAAAGATTTATCGATTTCTTTGGAGATGATCTCCATACGCTGACCCATGTCTGTAATGCGATCTTCAATATTACCTTCGCGAGATTTAAAAGCATCACCGAGTGACACTAGAATTGAGCCTAGTGAGCCATGAATTGCAGAATGGATCTTTTGACTGATCTCTTGAGTAAAGAAGTCGTCAATTTTAGACAGTGACTGAGGCGCAATAAAAAAGAAGTCATCTCCGCGTTTGAACTTGTCCATTAGCGCACGTTCGACATATTGCAGCTGAGTCTTTAATACTTCCGGCTCTTTTTCTGACATGCCTTCGACAATTTGTTCAATGGCACTTAACCCCAGGTTTACACCATCTGTAGCAAGACTCACAAGCTCTGGCACGGTATCGCGTATACCCAGTGCGTATTCTTTCAAGACCTTGGTTTCTTCATCACTGAGTTGAATATAGTAGCCTTTAATGAGCAACTGTTCGTCGTTATTGATTTGCACACGAGTTTGGCCTTTATCGACGATGCGGATCACTGAGTCAGTGATGATCAAGCCATGATCAAGCTCAACATCACATTTATCACTGGCCCAAACTGAGCCAGTAAACAGCGTTGTTAATAAAAGTGATTTAAACAAGTGTCGCAAAATAAAGCCCCATCAAATTAAGGCGCACAGATTAGCAAATTCTCTTATGAAGCTAAATCTATTTTGCGTAACGCACCAGCCTTAATCGACCAGTCTGCGTTTTTTTGAGATACCTGTTCTTACCGTCAGAAACTTGGAACGTCCAGGCATATTGAGGCTCCAGTGTCACCGTCGTGCTAGACCAGTAATCGCCCTCTTCACCACTGATTAATTCGTTGCTAAAAAGAAATACGCCTAGCTCAAGTTGAGGCAACGCAGGCGATACACAACTGTGATCAATAATACTTGCTAACTCTTTAATGTTAGGCACATGCCAGTCTGTAAAGCCAGCATGGCTATTATCGTTAGCCTCTAGTAGTGCTTGTTGCCAAGTGAGTTTCTGTGTACTGCCAATACAGGTTTTATTATCAGCATTATAATTAAGCCCAACTTCACATTGTTGCCACATGAGGCCTGTGCTTCTGTCTAGTACAATGCCATCCGTTTCATTAATTTCAAAACGTTCACTCGGGTCAACAAAACCAACTGGATTGGCTGCATCACTGAAGCATACTTGGGCCGATACACCTACACTTAAAAGTAAGAACGGCAGAAATAGTGTGTGTTTAGTTACCATTGCTCGACACCTCTCTCACTAATCGAATATAAGCTTTCGTTGTGTGTTCTAACTCTACTGTTTCACCTGTTTGCATATCGAAAGCATACGCTTCGATTAAATTTGAATTGTCAGTCGCCCCTTCAATACTTAATTGTGAAGTCCAGTAAAAGCTGTTGTTATTCCACTGTGGGCTAGCAATGGCAGGGAAATAATTAGGATCTAGTACATAAGAGCTACTAGACACTTCTCCATAATTAAAAATTCCCATAAATTCAGTGAAAGTAGGCAAACGCCAGTTTCGACCACCACAATAGTTGGTCTCATTAACATCATCAATATACTGCTGTGCATCACAATAGCGGTTATTAAGGCAAGTTGATGCATCAGTCCCTCGGAAACCATTCGGGTAATTCGTTAGGAACCAAGTATAAGTATTTCTTGTATCTCGCAGTGGTGCATTTGGTGGTGTAGCAATATTAGGTTGCTTTACTTCCCAAATCAGCCCTGTGTTGTTGTCTTTGACACAGCTAAAATCACTACTTGAACTATCGATAATCGGTCGAGCATTGTCATCTAGCTTAGTAAAATCAAAAGAAGCAAGGCCTGCCCCCGTTTTTCCCTCATTCTGTATAAAACTATCTCGGCCTAGCTCAGCATCTTGCTTAGGAAAAGCATCACTTTCGCAATCTATAACCGTTTCGCTATCAAAACAGCGTTGTTGACCCGTGTCATTTAAATTCTCTCCAACAGCACGTCTTTGTACGCTAACTTCCATAACGTCTTTATCTGTAAAACCACCAGGTTCTGAAACAGTAACTTGAAACTTCAATAATGATGCAGTATCGACATCTGGCGCTGTGAATGTTGTTTTACATAGAGTGGGGTCAGCAATTAAATCTTCTAGCTGAGTTTTTGGTCTTTCAAGCTGCTCCCATAAACAAGAATACTCTCCTGATGACGATAAACTCGCCGTCGCATCTAACTCACCTTTATTAAACTCGATGACTTTTAAATCTTGGCCTGCATCAGCAAATACAACTTGAGCATTTTTATAAAGTGTCAAAGAGAACTCAGTGCTACTTTGCCCGTCTTCATCATCTACTAGAGTTAACTTAAAACGTGCAGTTTCATTACTTGATAACAATGGGTGAATGAATTTTAATGTGACTTGATCATTTCGCTCGAAAGTCAATTGTGGGCCACTGACTTGATCCCATAGATATTCGATGATCTTACCATTCTCATCGGGATCTACTGAGCCTTCAGCACTCAGAATCACTTCGTCTTTGTACTGTAATACATCATTTTCAGGTGCAATTTGCTCGATGAGGGGGACAGGCAACTGGTTTCTAGAACCGATTGCTATTTTAATGCTGTCACTAACCAGAGCACCACTTGGCGCAAGATACTCAACTTTTAAGGTCGCCGAGGTGTCTGTTTTTACATCTGGCGCAGCAAGTTTTAGCTCTTTGCCTTCTTGCGGAAACCCCTCCATAGAAGGGCCTTCGATCACTTGCCAAGTATATGTACCTCCAGCAGGTGATCCTATGGCTGAAAGCGTAAACTCAGCTTTTTCTTCAACACTAAAATCATTGCCAGCGTTAACACTGGCATTTTCAACGGTATCATTGGAGTCGGAGCCTCCACCGCCACATCCTAAAAGTAAAAAACTTGCTACAACACTTAGAGATGCTCGACGCAACATAGACGCTCCTAATAAAATTAGAGATAGCTATCTTGATGTATACGCACAAATAACTTTGTTCCGACCTTACTATAATCGATTTTGTATTCGCGGCCATCAAGCGCTTGGATAAACAACAAACGTTTTACTTCCCCAAAAACATCCGCACTTGCGACTTGAACAACCTCCAAATAACGCTCTTTACCTTCGCGTCGATTTCTTGGCAGTTCTTCTTTAAATGGCACCAGTCCATTCGCTGTTACTTTAATTTTTGGGTGTGCCTCACCATTTACAATTACTAGGTCGAGCTTCTTTTCTTTATGAATAATGGTGTTACGACCACTTTTAATAAAGGCTCTTTCTGTACTCATGAATCGTTCCTGTTACTTCTTGCAACGGTGGCCTGTTTATCAAGCAATTCTTGGACCACCATTTCTGGATTTAATTTCCAGTGGTTCAATAGGTTTGAAAAATCCCATATATCCCTGTCTAACACATTTGCGGGCAACAATAAGTGGTAGCCTGTTAGCGTGTGTAAATGTTGCATCCGATTTGCGAACATGGCGATTAAACCAGTATAAATTTGACCCGAGCCCGCTTGGAACTCACTGGGTTCAACAAGCCATTTTGATGGGCAGGAGCCGGATTTGCAATGCATTTTAACAGCTTGTAAAAAAATATGCCGCTGTTCAATTAATAATTTGCACGCTAAACGTGGGTGTAAGTCGTTTAAGAAACTTGATTCATCTTTAAGCTTTATACCCACAGCATTTAATTCAGCTTGTTCAAAGCCATCAGTTGCTACAGGAACTCCAATGGATGATAGGTTAGATGTATCGACACTCCACTCACCAACTTTATGATAGTAGGTAATTTTTCTATGATCCAACTGAAAGCTATAGAAAGGCTCCCGGCTTTTTAAAAAGCCTAAGATCACCGCCATAATCGCAGTAGCCACAAATACGATCTCGATAATACTAATGGGCGTTGCTCTGAGCGTCACAAACAGCATAACGATGGCGATGGCAACACCACCTACGAGCATAAACTCGATACTAAATCGGTTGGCAGAAGCCCTTAAAAAAACATGTTTCGTTGATTCAGCCATTGTAGAAACCAAAATAAAAGATGAACATCAAAACTGTCCAAACAACAAGTTTTCTAATTTTCTCACATCGTGGACACTTTTTATCTGGTTTCATCTTTACATCCATAAAACATAATCGGTACAAGCACATAACTAAGATTTAATTTTCGTTCAACACACAAATTAATACGACCATAATCATTTTTCGATCGTATAAAGCTTGTAAACTGAGCTCATCATTAGCAGTGGTCGAACAACATGTATAACAAGCAATCAGGTAAAGTTCTTTTTCCCGTTTTAATTTTAATTCTAATCGCAATTAGTGGTTATTTTTATTTACCAGTAAGCCATAGTAAAACTGGACCTTCGTCTCGTCCTGCAACCCAAGTTGCTGCGCATACTGTCAGTACTGACATCAAAAGTATCAATATTGATGCTGTAGGTACAGCACGAGCAAACCAAGCCATCAACATCATCAGTGCGCAAAGTGATTATATAGAGTCTCTTACTTTCAAAGATGGTGAGTTTGTAAAAGCGGGACAAGTGCTTGCCACCCTTCGCGACAAACAAGAACGCTTAACCGTCAAAGAGCTGAAAATTAATTTAAAAGAGCAACAGCGTCAGTTAAAACGCTTGCAGGAACTTGCTCGCTCTCAGTCAGCAGCGCAGTCTCAGTTAGAAGAGCAAGCCTCTGAGGTAGATGCACTGCAAGCTAAACTCGCTAATGCAGAGTCAAAACTGCAGGAGATGATTATTAAAGCCCCCTTTTCTGGCGTGCTAGGCAAGCGTTTAGTCGATATAGGAAGCTTCGTAAATAGTAACACCCCTTTCACAACATTAGATGACATCAGCGTTATCAAAGTAGACTTTCAGATACCTGAAAAATATCTGGCTCAATTGACTCAAGGTATGCTGGTCTCTGCAATTTCTGATGCTTACCCTAACACTCCGTTTACCGGTGAAGTGACGCATATCGAACCGCGTATCAACCAAGCAACTCGCAGCGTATCTGTCACTGCGAGTTTTGAGAATGAAGCCAATTTATTGCGCCCAGGTATGCTGATGCAAGTAGCGCTCGAGTTAGGCCGTATCGAAGCGCTCATGGTGCCAGAAAAAAGCATTATTCCACGCCAAGATAACCACTTTGTATATATCATCGATGCTGAAAATAAAGCACAGCAAGTCAAAGTTGAGCTACTTGAACGTTTTCATGGTTGGGTCGCCATTAAAAGTGGTTTAGAAGCGGGCCAGCAAGTGATCACCGAAGGCACCATTAAAATTCGTCCTGGCTCTTCAGTAACAACACAGGGGTGATCGAGTGAGAATTACAGATACTGCGGTAAAACGCCCCGTTTTTGCAATTGTAATCAACCTACTATTACTCACGTTTGGCATTGTGGCATTTACCATGTTACCACTACGTGAATATCCGGACATTGAAACGCCAATCGTCAGCGTCTCTACAAGCTATACTGGCGCTTCAAGTGAAGTGGTAGAAACGAAAATCACGCAAGTGCTCGAAAATCGTATTTCAGGTATTGAAGGCATAAAAAGCATTACCTCATCCTCTCGCAATGGTCGCTCAAACATCACCATTGAATTTAATATTGACCGGGATATTGATGCGGCTGCCAATGATGTTCGCGAACGTGTATCGCGCGCACTAGATAGGCTTCCAGAACAAGTGCGCCCACCTGAGGTATCTAAATCAAATTCAGATGAGAGCCCAATTGCTTGGTTTGTCCTCAACAGTACCTCCATGAACACACTAGAATTGTCTGACTACGCTCAGCGCTATATTGTCGACCGTCTAGCGGTGGTTGATGGTGTTTCTAACGTGCGCATTGGCGGTGAACGCCAATATGCCATGAAGATTTGGCTAGACAGAAAAGCCATGGCGGCACGCGGCATTACGTCAAGCGATATAGAACAGGTTTTACGCCGTGAAAATGTGGAACTCCCTGCTGGGGAAATAGAGTCTCTTGACAGAGATTTTTCTGTTCGTATTACCCGTAGCTATAAAACCCAAGAAGACTTCAATAACCTTGTCATTAAACGAGGCGAACAAGGCTACTTAATTCGCCTTGGGGAAGTGGCTAATGTGTTACTCGAAGCCGCTGACAACGAAAGTACCTTCCGCGGTAATGGTAAAAATATGGTCGGTATGGGCATTGTGAAGCAAGCAAAAGCCAATACCCTAGAAGTGGTCGATAATGCTCGTAAAGAATTAGAGAAAATCAAACGTAACCTACCTGAAGGCACGACGATTCAGGATAGCTACGACTCTTCCATCTTTATTCGCGAATCAATTACTGAAGTTTACCGTACACTTGCGATTGCTATGGGCTTAGTTGTGGTGGTGATCTTTATCTTCTTAGGTAATATTCGAGCGACTTTAATTCCAGCGGTTACAGTACCTGTCGCGCTTATCGCTACCTTTATGTTCTTGCTCTCAATGGGTTATTCAATCAACTTACTCACTCTATTGGCACTGGTATTGGCCATCGGTTTAGTCGTGGACGATGCCATTGTTATGCTCGAGAACATCTACCGCCGCATTGAGCTTGGTGAGCCGCCACTTTTAGCGGCATTTAGAGGCGCACGTGAAGTTGGTTTTGCCATCATAGCAACAACACTTGTACTCGTTTCCGTGTTTGTGCCCTTAGTGTTTATGGATGGGCGAATTGGCGCGCTCTTTACTGAGTTTGCCATGGCAACCAGTGCCGCAGTGGTCTTCTCTAGTGTTACTGCATTAACTCTTTCTCCGGCTTTATGCTCTAAAGTACTTAAGCCTAGTAGCAGTGAAAGTCGCTTTACTCAGTGGATGGATAAGCAATTCACTAAACTTGAAAATGGTTATCGTAAAGTACTACAAGATAACTTAAACAGACGCTTCAGCTTATTGGCGGTACTGGTATTAGCAGGTTTTGCGACATATACCCTCATGAAACAAATTCCATCTGAACTTACACCTAGAGAAGACCGTGGTACCTTCTTTGTGATGATGAATGGCCCTGAAGGCGCGAGTTACGAAAACAACGCTGAAAATATGGCAAAGATTGAAGAGCGACTACTGCCATATGTTGAAGCGGGTGAACTCAGCCGAGTGCTAGTGCGTGTTCCTGGTTGGGGTGGTCGTGGTGGTGTTGCCATCGTAGGTATGCCAGATTGGGACGAGCGCAAGCGTTCAACTTGGCAAGTTATGGGAGAGATCAGTGGCAAGATGCGTGAAGTCACCGATGTGCGTGCTTTTGCTATCATGCGCCGAGGCATTGGCGGCGGCGGTCAGTCACGTCCTATCGAGTTTGTACTGCAAGGTAACGATTACGAAGAGCTAGTCGAATGGCGAGATAAAATCTTAGCCAAAGCTCGCCAGAATAAAGGACTAGTGCGTTTAGATCATGATTACAAAGAAACATTCCCACAGTTTTTGGTCAGCATTGATAAATTGAAAGCGGCAGACTTAGGAGTGTCTGTAAGTGATATTGGTCGCACCCTTGAAACCATGTTGGGCCAACGCCGCGTTACCACCTTTATTGACCGCGGTGAAGAATACGATGTTATTTTGAAAGGGACTAAAGCAGATTTCGCTGCGCCTAATGACATTGCTGATATTTTTGTTAAGTCTCGTACAGGTGAATTGATCCCACTAGATAGCTTGATCACAGTGACTGAAGAAGCCACAGCTTCACGTTTAAATCGCTATAACCGTATGCGTGCAATCACCATCACTGCAAACCTTGCTGATGGCTACACGCTAGCCGAAGCTTTAGATTTCTTAAACACGGTTGCTGCTGAAGAAAACCACATAGATGGTGCTGTTGATTATAAAGGTGAATCTAAGCTGTTTTATGAAGGTGAGTCAGCCATGACTTACGTATTCATACTCGCTTTAACCGTCACTTTCTTAGTGCTTGCTGCTCAGTTTGAAAGTTTTGTACACCCATTGGTGATCATGTTAACCGTACCGCTTGGACTGGTTGGCGCTATGTACGGTTTATTCATCACCGACAGTAGTCTTAATATCTACAGCCAAATAGGTATTGTAATGCTGATTGGTTTGAGTGCTAAAAATGGTATTTTGATTGTTGAGTTTGCCAACCAGTTACGCGACAAAGGCATCGAATTTGAGCAAGCTTTAGTTGATGCAGCCGTTCAACGCCTGCGCCCTATTATCATGACTTCACTGACGACGGTAATGAGTGCGATCCCGCTCGTATTTGCGACAGGCCCAGGCTCAGAAAGTCGCATGGTTATTGGTGTGGTTATTTTTGCAGGTGTAAGCGTGGCAACTATACTGACGCTATTTATTATTCCTTGCGCTTACTCATTACTGGCGCGTAAGACTCAATCACCTGAGTTCTTAAGCCAAAAAATTGCTGAACAAGCACGTGCTTTAGAGGAGAAAAATCATGGCTAACATTGCAACGGCAACCTTTGCCGGTGGCTGTTTCTGGTGCATTGATGCAGCGTTTCGCCGCGTCAAAGGTGTGCAAAAAGTTGAATCTGGCTACATGGGAGGACAAACCGATGCTCCTACCTACAAAGATATCTGTACAGGCATGACCGGCCATGCTGAAGTCGTTCAGCTTAGCTTCGACGCTGATGTCATCAGCTACAGCCAGCTATTAGATATGTTTTTTACTTTGCACGACCCGACTCAATTAAACCGTCAAGGTAATGACGTGGGCACGCAGTATCGAAGTGCGGTTTTCTATCACGATGACGCACAAGCTGAACTCACAGAACAAGCCATCAAACAGTTACAGCCTCATTTAGCCGAGAAAATTGTCACTGAAGTAACACCTGCAGTCGCTTTCTACTCTGCTGAGCAGTATCACCAAGACTACTTTAATGAAAACCCAAATCAGGGCTATTGTAGTGTGGTTGTAGCCCCTAAAGTGGCAAAGTTTAGTCAAAAATACGCACACCTACTCAATGAGTAGATTTGTTGCAGGCAAATAACAAAAAAGGAGCATAAAGCTCCTTTTTTAATATCTACAATCCAGATAGGTATTAACTATCTTTATTACGACTCTCTTTAGAGAAAGCACGTAACTTACGCTTTTGCGATAAGGTCATCTTGTTGCTACGACCTGCATACGGGTTATCACCTTCTTTAAATTCAATCTTAATCGGTGTCCCCATGACGCCAAGCGCTTTACGGTAGTAATTCATTAAGTAACGCTTGTAGCTGTCAGGTAAGTCATGTACCTGGTTACCGTGAATAACAATACGTGGCGGGTTGTAACCACCGGCGTGCGCATACTTTAACTTCACACGACGACCACGTACTAGCGGCGGCTGGTGATCTGCTTGTGCCATATCCATGATACGACGCAGCATTGCTGTACTGATACGCTTAGTCGCCGACTCATAGGCTTCGTCAACAGACTCAAATAAGTGACCTACACCCGTACCGTGTAGTGCTGAGATAAAGTGTAAACGAGCAAAATCGATGAAACCTAAACGACGGTCTAGCTCAGTTTTGATGCGCTCTTTCACATACTCGTCTAAGCCATCCCACTTATTGATGGCAATGACCAGTGAACGACCCGCGTTTAACGTGAAGCCTAATAAGCTTAAGTCTTGATCAGAAATGCCTTCGCGCGCATCAACCACCAATAATACTACATTGGCATCTTCAATGGCTTTAAGCGTTTTGATCACTGAGAATTTTTCGACGACATCGCTGACTTTTTTACGCTTACGTACACCCGCGGTGTCGATCAGTACGTATTCTTTGTCATTGCGCGTCATCGGGATATAAACAGAGTCACGTGTCGTGCCCGGCATATCGTAAACAATCACACGCTCTTCACCTAAAATACGGTTTGTAAGCGTTGATTTACCTACGTTAGGGCGACCAATAATGGCTAGCTTAACCGGCTTATCTTCAAAACCTGTTTTACCGTCTTCCAGCTTCTCGCCATCTTCACCTTCAAGATAAAGTTCAGCTAAGCTTTCGTCATCTTGCTCAAGCTCTTCAGCTTCGGCCGCAAGTTCTGCGATAACAGGCTGTAAGGTGTGATCTAATAACTGAGTGACACCACGACCATGCGCTGCCGCGATTTGATGAACATCACCCAATGATAATTGATAAAATTCAGCACAATGAGAGTCTGCATCAATACCATCGGTTTTATTCGCTACGATAAAGCACTTTTTCTCTTGCTTACGTAAATGCTGCGCAATCGCTTGGTCTGCAGCATTCATACCCGCACGGGCATCTACTAAGAATAAAACAATATCCGCTTCTTCAATGGCTAGCAGTGACTGCTCTGCCATTTCGGTTTCAATCCCTTCTTCGCTACCATCGATACCACCCGTATCAACAACGATAAACTCATAGCCATCATAGTTCGCTTGACCATATTTACGGTCCCGCGTTAGGCCAGGAAAGTCCGCTACTAACGCATCGCGAGTGCGTGTTAAACGGTTAAAAAGTGTGGATTTACCCACATTAGGTCGCCCAACAAGAGCGATCACCGGAAGCATAGACTACCTCATCAATAAACAACAAAAGGCTTCGCAATGCGAAGCCTTGAAAAAATGCATGAATAAATTAACTGTTACGGGATCTTAACCGCGCTAACTTCACCGTCTCGGGTTACCACAATTAATTTATCTTCTGCTACAACAGGCTCTACATAAAAGCCTGAGCTATCAAAACTTTCTCGAGAAACTAACTCACCAGTCTGCTTATCTAACCAGTGCAAGTTGCCTTCTTGATCACCTACAGCCAAGTAATTACCAGCAACAGCCGGTGCTGTTAGGTACCATCCACGAAGACCTGACTGACTCCAGCGTTCAATACCTGAGTCTTTGTCTAACGCGTAAATAATGCCGTCACTGTCGACAACATAAATCACATTGGCTTCAATGCTTAAATCGCGGTAACTACTGTACTCACGTTTCCAAACTACATTACCACTGCGAACATCAACCGCTGCTAAGTTACCATTATAGGCGATAGCGTACGCAAATGCGCCAACAACGATAGGTTTAGTATCAACATCCACTAAGCGCTCAAATTCAGACGCACCTTTTGCAGTTGCAACTTCTGCGCTCCATGCAGTGTAACCATTTTCTGCAATTAGAACCGTTAGCTTACCGCTTTCTTCACCGAATAACACACCGCCATTGGCAGATGTTGGTGAACTCAAACCACGAAGTGTTAATGCTGGTACTTCTTGCTCATGACGCCAGCGCTCTTCACCTGTATCAGGGTGAAGTGCCAACAGTTTACCGGAACCCAGATTTACATAAACAAGACCATCACCCGCTGCTGGAGATGATAATGCTTCACCCGGTACGGCCTTACGCCAAACAATCTCACCGCTTTCACGGTCAAGTGCAATTACTTCACCATGCTCAGAGCCGATGTATAGTTTGCCATAAGCCTGTAAAATACCGCCGGATAATTTAGCACTGTCATTATCTGCCCAAGGCCAGAAATTGACGTTTTTACGAATATCAGTTTCCCACAGGGTCTTGCCCGATTCGGTTGAAATTGCTTCGACTTCACCATTTCTAGCTGCCACAAATACAATGTCTTTATGGACAACAGGCGTTAAACGAGAAAAGTAATGCTCTACGCCATCACCCACACCGTTCGTCCAGTCAACTTGCGTTTCGAATTGGTTTACGATTTCAGGTAAAACAATTTCTTCTTCATCATCGCTCGATGAACAACCTAGCAAAGACGCCATACACAACGCCAATGTGGCCATACTTAGCTTTCTCATCGGAACTACTCCTAAGCTGCTGGCTGGGCTGTGGCTAAATTGTCCAACTTAATCTGTAGTAGGCTGTTATTGCCTTCTGTTGACTCAGCAAGCGCAGCTTCATATTCAGAGCGAGCGCTGTCTTTGTCACCTTTTGCAAGGTATACATCACCTTTTACTTCAGCAACTTGTGCTTTAAAAGCATCAGGTGTTGTTTGTGATAATGTTTTTAGCGCTGCATCATATTGTGTAAGCTGTGCTTGTACACGCGCTAAACGTAATATGGCTGTGGCTTTTAGTTCTGGGTTTTGAACATTGTCTTGTAACCAAGTAAGTTTAGTTACCGCTGTTTCAAACTCCCCTTTCTCAACTGCTTCTTTAGCCGCAACAAATGCCGCTAGCGCCGCATAATTTGAGTCGCCATTTTCAGCAATGAATGAGTCAGACTTAGTCAGAACTTCGCCACTTTCAACTAACTCGTTGTAAGCGTTTGAAGCAGTTTCAGCAGATGTGATTTTGCTTTGGTTATAGTATTTCCAACCGTATAAGCCACCAAGACCAATAACGATACCTAACGCAAGTGAAACGCCGTTTTCACGGAAAAATCGTTTTATTGCTTCTGCTTGTTGTTCTTCTGTTGAGTAAATTTCCATACAGTCCTCTTATACTGCTAAGTCTGCTAACAGTGTTTTTACCTCTTCCAGGCTCACTGTGACTTGTTCTTTTTCTTCTCGCAGATATTTCACGGTTACCTTGCCTTCAGCAAGTTCGCTTTCACCTAAAATTAGCGCAACTAGCGCGTCGCTCTTATCTGCACGTTTTAATTGTTTCTTAAAGTTACCGCCACCACAGTGCACTTGCACACGAAGGCCGGCTACTTCTGTTCTTAATTGCTCTGCAATCACTGGCGCTTGAATACTTGCGGCATCACCCATAGCTGCAACATACACGTCAGCATTGCGGCGAATTTCACCTACACTTTCTAGCGCTTGAAGTAATAGAACTAAACGTTCCATACCCATTGCAAAACCAACCGCTGGGGTTGCTTTACCACCCAGCTGCTCAACTAGACCGTCGTAACGACCACCAGCACATACTGTGCCTTGCGCACCTAGACTTTCCGTTACCCACTCAAATACAGTGCGGTTGTAGTAGTCTAAGCCACGTACTAGCTTTTCATTAACTTGGTATTCGACGCCAGCTGCGTCTAAACGTTCACATAAATTTGCAAAATGTGCTTTTGATTCTTCATCTAAGTGTTCAGATAACTTAGGCGCATCAACTAAGATAGCCTGTACATCAGGGTTTTTGCTGTCTAGAACACGCAGTGGGTTTGAGTACATACGACGTTTAGAGTCTTCGTCTAACTTATCAATATGCTGCTCTAAAAACGCCACAAGTGCATCGCGGTACTCTGCTCGTGCTTCATTTGAGCCTAAAGAGTTCAGCTCTAGACGAACATGATCTGAAATGCCAAATGCTTTCCACAAGCGCGCAGTAAGTAAAATCACTTCAGCATCGATATCAGCAGTCGCAATACCAAACGCTTCAAGGCCAAATTGGTGGAATTGACGGTAACGACCTTTTTGTGGACGCTCGTGACGGAACATAGGGCCCATGTACCAAAGACGCTGCTCTTGGTTATACAATAAGCCGCCTTGGTTACCCGCACGTACACACACTGCTGTACCTTCAGGGCGCAGTGTTAAGCTATCGCCGTTACGATCTTCAAAGGTGTACATTTCTTTTTCAACGATATCGGTTACTTCACCAATAGAGCGCTTAAATAAGTCGGTAGATTCAACAATTGGGAAACGGATCTCTTGATAACCATAAGACGCCACCGTATCACGTAATACTGCTTCTACTTTCTGCCAAACTTGCGTATCACCTGGCAGACAATCGTTCATACCACGAACTGCCTGAATTTGTTTTGCCACTGAAAATCCTAAATCAATCTATTTGCTAAATGCGAGTGCCACACACAGTGCGCATTGTGGGTAAAGGAGTCAAGTATTATACCCAGCTCGCGTAAAACGTAAACGACAGAGCAAAAGATCTGCAGGATATTCTTTGCTCTGTCGGTATTTTTTAAAAATTATTCGACGATTTTAATGTCGATCGCCGGCTGCGCTTGCTTCTTAGCAACAAAATCACGCACCTGCTCTTCAAGTTGCTCGACAATATTGTCGTTATCAATACGCATCTTTTGACGCTCACCATTGATATACAAACCAGAACGGCGGTTCGCACCAGCAAGACCGATGTCACTGACCAGTGCTTCACCTGGGCCATTCACAACACAGCCAATCACTGACACTGAAATTGGCTCAATGATGTCTTCAAGGCGCTCTTCAAGTTGGTTCATGGTGTTGACCACATCGAACTCTTGACGAGAGCAACTCGGGCAAGCAATGAAGTTGATACCACGAGAACGAATACGCAGTGATTTTAAGATATCAAAGCCTACTTTGATCTCTTGTACAGGATCGGCAGCTAACGAGACACGTAAGGTATCACCAATGCCTTCGGCTAATAACATCCCTAAGCCAACCGCTGATTTAACTGAGCCAGAGCGGAAGCCGCCCGCCTCTGTAATGCCAAGGTGAAGGGGTTGATCAATTTCTTTTGCCAGTAAACGATACGCACCAACCGCTAAGAATACATCTGACGCTTTTACAGAGACTTTGAACTGGTCAAAGTTCAAACGCTGTAAGATTTCAACATGGCGCATCGCTGATTCAAGTAAGGCTTCTGGTGTTGGTTCACCGTACTTTTCCTGTAAATCACGCTCTAACGAACCGCCATTCACACCGATACGAATTGGAATATTACGTTCACCCGCCGCATCTACCACGGCACGAATACGATCTTCACTACCAATGTTACCCGGGTTGATACGTAAACAATCTGCGCCGTACTGTGCCACTTTTAGTGCGATACGGTAGTCAAAGTGAATATCGGTAACAAGTGGAATATCAACTTGCTCTTTAATGCTCTTGAAAGCTTCGGCTGCATCCATAGTTGGCACTGATACACGAACGATATCTGCTCCAGCATCTTGAATGGCGCGGATCTGCGCAACGGTCGCATCGATGTCCATGGTATTGGTGTTCGTCATTGACTGTACGGCAATTGGTGCGCCATCACCAATAGGCACGTCACCTACATAAATACGGGTCGACTTTCTACGTTTAATTGGAGATTCTGAAAACATGACGGTTACTCTGTTAAGGGTAATTTAAATTTAGCTGAACGATTGCGTGGCAATGATGATAAATCAACTGATTGACCATCTAGCTCTACATCAACCTGCTGATGACGGCCTAACACCACAGAAAACGGTGCAACGCCCTGCACTGTCATGGTGTATCCGGCTTTTTTAACGCCAAAAGCAATACGCTCTGATGAAGCATCAAAGATCTCTACCCAAGAATCGTCTTTGAAATGCATCACAATCGTATTTAAATCAGGTGTACTGCTTGTCTCTTCGACTGGTGCTTGTTCGGCTTCTACTACATCTAAAACTGGTTTGTCAGATTCGGCTTTTTCCACGGCCGGTTCAACCGCATCCTCAGCGGTTGATACAAGATCAGAAGGCGTGTCATTTTCTTTACTATTTTCTACAACCGTGGCTTCGCTTTCAGGTACAGCACTCTGCACTTCAGGCACGATAACATCATTTTCATTTGATGTGGTTTGCCAATACATAAAACCTGACGATCCCAACACTATGGCCAAAATCACATAACTAACTAGCATTAAACGGCTATCGTTGGCTTCTTTTTCTGTGCGACGTGAAAAGCTTTGCATACTCTTATTTTCAGCCACGCTTTCAGGAGCCTGAAACAGTGCCAAGGTTTGCCCTTGATCTAATTGCAATAGCGTACAGTAAGCCTTGATGTAGCCTTTAACGAAGGTGATTGGACCAAGTGACGTATAATCATCTTGCTCAAGTTTGGTGATATGCTTAGGGCTTAGCTTTAACCTATCCGCCACGGCTTCAATGGTTAAATTCGCATCTTTTCTTGCGCTTGCTAGTACTTGCCCCAAAGACGCTTGTTGCTCAGTTGATTCTGGGCTCATTTCATTCATAAAGTATAACTACTCGGATCTACAATCAGTAAACTATGTCCAGCCGCAAGTTCAACGTCTGGTGTTAATTTGTTCCATCGCATCAAATCACCAATCTGTAATTGGTAATCGGTGGCGATATTATACAAGCTATCCCCATCTCGAATAACGTGGGTAGTAAGCGGATTATTTAAATACACCTGCTGGCCAATCTGTAAACGGTCTGATTCTTTCAGCTTGTTCCATTTTAA
Organism: Pseudoalteromonas sp. SS15; assembly: GCF_049257195.1. NCBI lineage: Bacteria > Pseudomonadati > Pseudomonadota > Gammaproteobacteria > Alteromonadales > Pseudoalteromonadaceae > Pseudoalteromonas > Pseudoalteromonas sp. SS15. Next base: position 128,523 of record NZ_JBMMUD010000003.1, on the reverse strand, counting down.
CAGACTCGCCATTTTGACATCATATTTAACCGATAAACTAAATAAGTTTTCACCCAACCCAACTGTATGCACAGGCACATTTGGTAGATTCACTTCTGGATTTAGCAAAGGCGCACTCGTTGATGAAGGTTTAGCAGTACGAACTGGGGCATTATTCTCTGCTATTTCTCTGAACCTAACCTGACTTGGATCTGGCTGATAGAATTGCACTTGACCTTGAGCTGGTTGCACTGACGTTTTTTCACCAAACGACACCACTCTCACCTGATTATTTGGCGTTTCAGTAAGCGGAGTCGTCGCTTGGGTTTTCTCTTCAGCTACAGGTGCGCTTAACGTGCTGGTAGGCTGATTTGACTGAGGTTGAGTTTCAACCACAGAAGAGGTTTGTAAACCGCCACGCAGTGACACTACCTCACTTGTACTTGCACTATGTGTGCTTATTACAGAAGTTGGCTGAACTATTTCACTATTGTGATTACTTTCTCGTTTAGGGGCTTTCTTACGGGTAATTTTTATCTTAGGCTGAGCGTTATAAACCGTCGGTGACTGCTCAGTGATTTCTGCCACCTTGGCTTTTCTATATTGCTCACGCAATACATCAAATTCGCTATTATTGTATTCTTCTTTAATAATCGCTTGTGCTTGGTAAGATTGCGGATAAGTCTGCACTAACGTCGTGGCGATTTTCTGAGACTGCTCTAAATGCCCCATCTCTTGGTGTAACAAGTACTCTAAAAACAAACTACGCGATGAAATGAAGCCATTGTCAGTGTAACGTTCTAACACCCGCAATGCCTGATGCAAGTCACTCTTGGCATAATATAAACCAGCTAGAGATATTAAAGCACTTTTACTTTGGCCATCGTGTTGCACTGCACTATTTAAATAATCGAGGGCTAACTCAAACTTATCTTGCTTCACCGCACATAAAGCCAGATTTTCATAACTTTGCGAAACACGTAGATAACCGCGAGTATCTATCGCTTTTAATAATTGCGCCCTCGCTTCATCATACTCGCCGATACGGCATAAAAACGTGCCATAGTTGTTCAGGGTATTTGGATCGTTTGGTACTAGCTTGAGTGCGGTTTGATAAGACGCTTTAGCCTGTTGGAACTCTTTCACTTGCTCGAAGTAATAAGCCAGCGTGTAGTGTACTTCAGGTAATTTAGGAGCAAATTTAGCTGCTCGTTCAAGATTAAACTTAGCTTGCGTATTGTTACCCGCTTTTAGATATTCTAATGCCAAGCTGATACGCGTTCTTGCAGCTTCTTGGTTATTCATTTCTGAATTCACCACAGGGCTATTTTTAGTAACGCTGTGTGTTTCTGTTACACAGCCACTTAAGCCTAATAACGCAAATGGAATTACCCAATAAGAACGCATGTACCACCTTGATAGTATGAAATAATAGGGACCTATATTACCTAAAAGCCCCTATCTTTCATCTATTTTATGTAAATAACTTCAGCAATAAATAATTGCCTAAACTTAGTTACTAAAAGTTAGTTACTCACATTCACAGCAATGGCGTTATCTTCGCGCTGCTGTTTTTTCATAATACGTTTAGTACGGTCAACTACATCGCCAACTAGCTGGCCACAAGCCGCATCAATATCATCACCACGGGTACGACGAACAATGCAAGTTAAACCCGCTGCCTGGAGTACTTTTGAGAAGCGATCGATACGACTATTGCTTGAACGACCATATTCATTACCAGGGAATGGGTTAAATGGGATCAAGTTGATCTTAGACGGTGTACCTTTTAATACTTTAACCAGCTCATGCGCTTGATCTGTACTGTCGTTTACGCCTTGAAGCATAACGTATTCAATGGTGATGTCTTTATTGGCTTTTGAACCATCAATATAACGACGACATGCCGCTAAGAACTCTTCAATTGGGTACTTTTTATTAATTGGTACTAACACATCACGTAACTCATTGGTTGGCGCGTGAAGAGAAATCGCCAGTGCCACATCAATTTTCTCTTTAAGAATATCTAGCGCAGGTACAACGCCTGAAGTACTGAGTGTTACACGACGCTTAGATAAACCAAACGCCCAGTCATCCATCATCAGTTCCATCGCAGGAACGACATTGTTGATGTTAAGTAATGGCTCACCCATCCCCATCATAACCACGTTAGTGATTGGCCGCTTAGTGCTGTCACCATTGTGTAAGCCAATATCTGTCGCCACTCGCCACACCTGACCGATGATCTCTGAGACTTTTAAATTACGGTTGAAGCCCTGCTGCGCCGTTGAGCAGAATGTACATTCAAGGGCACAGCCTACTTGAGAAGATACACATAGAGTTGCGCGGTCTTTTTCTGGGATCCAAACAGTTTCAACTTCTTGGCCGCCTTCTAAGATCATTGCGTATTTGATGGTGCCATCACTGGCTACTTGCTTTACTGAAATCTCAGGCGCTTTAATTTCACATTGCGCTTGTAACTTAGCACGTAGCTTTTTATTGATGTTGCTCATATCGTCGAAGTTATCGATGCCGAAGTGATAAATCCACTTCATTACCTGATCCGCGCGGAACGGTTTTTCGCCAAATGTAGCGAACAACTCACGCATCCCCTCGCGATTCAAATCAAGTAAATTAATTTTTTTCTCTGTAGTGGCCATGAAGCAACCTCGATAAAGTGACGGTACGAAATTAAAAAGACGACGTATTGTATAAAAACCAATCAATACACTCAAACATTGTTGATGATTTTGCAAAAATAGCTATAAAAACTGACTTTGCAAAAGCAGCAAGGACTAAAAAAGGGCCCGAGAGCCCTTCTTTACTCTGTTCGATTCGCGATTAGCGAGTACGAGGACAGATTTCTTCTTCAGCGAAGAAGTAAGCGATTTCGCGAGCAGCTGACTCAGGTGCGTCAGAACCGTGTACCGCGTTCTCGTCGATGCTGTCAGCGTAGTCAGCACGTAAAGTACCAGCTAGTGCTTCTGCAGGGTTAGTAGCACCCATGATTTCACGGTTCTTAAGAACTGCGTTTTCACCTTCAAGAACCTGAACCATTACTGGGCCAGAAGTCATGAAAGAAACTAGTGCACCAAAGAAAGGACGCTCTTTGTGCTCTGCGTAGAAACCTTCAGCTTTCTCTTGAGAAAGGTGAACCATTTTAGAAGCAACGATCTTAAGACCAGCAGATTCGAAACGGTTGTAGATTGCACCGATGTGGTTTTTAGCTACCGCATCAGGCTTGATGATTGAAAAAGTACGCTCTAAAGCCATCTTTTTAGCTCCAAAATAATTGTTGAATATTTACGGGCGCGAATTATACGCGTTTTAGCGCTAAAAACCTACTAGATCTTGATCCTTTAAAAATTTCGAATAGATCAGATTTCAGCGAAAAACCATGATCTGCGTCAAACATGACAATTTCATTAACCTTTATACTGCGCCGCTTTTTAATTTCACCTGAAATTTTACCGTCACTTTTGACCGAAACAGCTGACCAGCACTCAGTTCAATGTAAGAGGTTTTTACTATGTTTGTTCCAGAGCTTTTATCCCCTGCAGGTAGTTTAAAAAATATGCGTTATGCATTCGCATATGGTGCCGATGCCGTGTATGCAGGCCAACCACGTTACAGCTTGCGCGTGCGTAACAATGAATTTGATTTAGCCAATTTAGAATTGGGGATTAACGAAGCCCATGCACTCAATAAAAAGCTCTATGTAGTTTCAAACATCGCGCCACACAATAAAAAAGTGCAAACCTACTTAAAAGACATTGAACCTGTAATTGCCATGAAGCCCGATGCACTCATCATGTCTGATCCGGGTTTAATCATGTTAGTCCGTGATAAATGGCCAGATATGCCTATTCACCTTTCTGTACAAGCTAACGCAGTTAACTATGCATCAGTTCAGTTTTGGGCGAAACAAGGGATTGAGCGGGTGATCTTATCTCGCGAATTATCCCTTGAAGAGATCGCTGAAATTCGTGAGCTGTGCCCACAAACCGAGTTAGAAGTGTTTGTTCACGGTGCATTATGCATGGCCTACTCTGGTCGCTGCTTATTATCTGGTTACATCAATAAGCGCGATCCGAATCAAGGTACGTGTACCAATGCATGCCGTTGGGAATATGACGTTAAGCCAGGTAAAGAAACTGAAACCGGCGATGTAGTGCATAAAATCGACCCACAATCTGTGATCCCTACACTGGGCGAGGGCGCACCGACCAACGAAGTTTTCATGTTAGAAGAGCAAGGTCGTCCGGGCGAATACATGCCAGCATTTGAAGACGAGCATGGTACATACATCATGAACTCAAAAGACTTGCGTGCGGTGCAGTATGTGGATCAACTGACAAAAATGGGCGTGCACAGCTTGAAGATCGAAGGTCGTACTAAATCTTTCTACTATGTAGCACGTACAGCGCAAGTTTACCGCAAGGCAATTGATGACGCGGTAGCAGGTAAACCGTTTGATCCAAACCTGATGCGCACTCTTGAGAACCTAGCACACCGTGGTTATACCGAAGGTTTCTTAAAGCGCCACGCTCACCAAGATTACCAAAACTATGAATACGGCCACTCAGTTTCTGACAAACAGCAATTTGTGGGTGAAGTATTAGGTCGCTTGGACAATGGCTTGGTTGAGATTGATGTTAAGAATAAATTCTGTACGGGTCACAGTCTTGAGCTGATGACACCGCAAGGCAACATCAGCTTCAACCTTGAGCACATGGAAAACAAAAAGGGCGAGAAAATTGACGATGCGAAAGGCTCTGGTCACATTGTAAAAATTCCATTGCCTGAAAATATCGATTTAGATCACGCTATTTTGATGCGTAATCTGAACGATCAAGAAGATACGCGTAACCCATTTAAAAAGGCCTAAATCATGGCGCTGTTGATCAATTCAAAGTGCATCAACTGTGATATGTGCGATCCTGAATGTCCGAATGAGGCCATTTATATGGGTGAGAAAATTTATGAGATTGATCCAAATAAATGCACTGAGTGTGTCGGCCATTACGACACGCCCACGTGTGTAAGTGTTTGCCCGATCGATTGCATAAAGCCCGACCCCAATCACAAAGAAGATTTAGATGCCTTAGCTGAGAAGTTTTTGCGACTCACAGGCCAAGATAAGTAAATTCAGGCTAATGTAAGATCAATAATGGCGCCCAATGGGCGCCATTATTGATCTTACATTAACTTATAACGAAGCAAGAAATTAGCGAAGTGCTTTTTCAACTTGGTCAAAATGCGCAATCACTTCGACAATTTCAAGTTCAGCATCTTCATAGGCCGATTCAAACTGCATACCTTGTGAAGCCATTGCTTGCACAGTTGCAGGGTGAACCAATAAATCTTTTGCGTGGTAGCACACTGGCGAGTCGTATTTAGGTAACTTACCGTCTTTATGGTAACCAGATTCAATTTCTTCTAGTGGCAACGTTGGAATAACATCAGCAGCTTTGTCTAATGCCGAAAGGTAGCTGTCACATGCTGGGTACTTAGCGGTGAATTCAGCTAATAATTGACGAGAGGTCGCAACAAGTTGCTGTGAGCTTTGCTCAAGTTTTTGAGATGCTTCGTTGGCTCTGATCTCACCAAGTAAGCTTTGTGCTTGTTGCTTGTAGGTGTCTAAGTTGGTTACTTTGGCTGGTGCAGCTTCAGTCGTTTGTGTTTGTTGCTCAACCTGCTCTGAACATGCTGTTAGTGCAAGGCTTGTAAGTAAAATTGCCAACCTAGATTTCATGAGAACCTCGTAATTATTATTGAAAACAATTCTCATTATACTCTTTAAAGAAAAGAATGAAATATCATTGTCATAAAATTATGAGGTTTTCTTTATTCTTCTAAATTCAGCGAATTTAGATAACTTTTAGATGCCTTACTTACCTTTACAGGTATTGGCCATAATGGCTTTTTGCGCTTGTGCTTCTTTCTCATTGTTATTTGATTTCGCCACCGCGTAACTGATCTTCGCATCGTTACACTTGTCTCTAAGCTCTTTATCCATCAAATACAGTTTATCTTTTTGTGCCTGTGCAAGCCCTTCTGTGCCTACATACTCAGCGCGTTCTTCAGGTGCTTTATCTTTCTCGTATGCTTCACCTTCGTTTACCTTGCAACCAGATAAGACAAAGGCCAAAGGTAATACTGCAATCAATAAGCTTTTCATAAATTTACCTATTTTAAATACTTTTCTTGATTATAACTGATTTGATGCAATTACAAAGGAAAGGTTCAAAAGTTGCTTTTCAGACAATAAAAAACCGCATATTTACATATGCGGTTTTTTCAAAGAAAACATAGGTTTTCTTAAGGCATGGCGTCTAAGTCCGCACCTTCTTTTTCAACTTCTACCGGTATCAAATCTTCTTTGCTTACACCCATAGCAACTGCAACTGAGCTTGCAACATAAACAGAAGAGTAAGTACCAATGAACACACCAAATAGTAGCGCAGTTGCGAAACCATGAATGGTCTGGCCGCCCCATACGAATAGCGCAATCAATACTAAAATAGTCGTGATTGATGTAACTAACGTACGATTTAGTGTTTGCGTGAGTGAGATATTGATAATTTCAATGGTGTCATCAATACGCACTTTACGGAAGTTCTCACGAATACGGTCAGATACAACAATGGTGTCATTCAGTGAGTAACCGATAACCGCTAAGATTGCTGCAAGGATCGTCAGATCAAATTCTAGGTCTAATAATGAGAAAAGACCCATAGTGATGATCACATCGTGGAAAAGTGCCGCTACCGCACCGATGGCAAAACGATATTCAAATCGAAATGCCACATACATCAAGATACAGATAAGCGCGGTGAGCATGGCTAAGCCACCCTGCTCTTTTAAGTCTTCACCCACACTTGGGCCTACAAACTCAATACGACGCATTTCTACACTGCTGTCCGCTTGTTTAAGCGCAGCGATTAGTTGGTTACCAATCGTCTCTGCTTTAACATCGCTGCCGCGTGGTGCTAAACGGACCAGTACATCTTGGCTCGAACCAAATAACTGAACTGACGCATCAGCAAAACCATTTTCAGCTAAGACAGAGCGGATTTTTGCCAGATCAGCTGGCTGTGAAAAGCCCACCTCAACCGCAGTACCACCAGTAAAGTCTAAGCCAAAATTCAATCCACGAATTGCCATAGAGGCAATTGATGCCAAGATCAATAACGCAGAAATCGCCATGGTAAGCTTGCGCGCTGACATAAAGCGGATGGTGTCATTTAATTTTAATAACTGCATATCCGTCTCCTAGATTGAAAGCTTATTAATGCGCTTGCCACCGATCACTAAATTGATCACAGCACGCGTACCGACAATGGCCGTAAACATCGACGTGATGATACCGATTGCAAGTGTTACAGCGAAGCCCGCAATTGGACCTGTACCAACCGCAAATAAGATAACGGCTGCAATCAGTGTAGTGATGTTGGCATCGAAAATGGTGCTAAACGCACTGTCATAACCTTGGTGAACCGCTTGCTGAGGGCTACGTCCATCGGCTAATTCTTCACGAATACGCTCAAAGATAAGTACGTTCGCATCCACCGCCATACCTACCGTTAGTACGATACCGGCAATACCTGGTAATGTCAGTGTCGCACCTGGGATCATCGACATAACGCCAACAATAAGTACTAGGTTAGAAGCAAGTGCAATGTTAGATACCAGACCAAAGCCTTTGTAGTACAACAACATAAATGCCAGTACAAATGCAAAGCCAAGTACCACAGCTGTCATACCCGCTTCGATGTTTTCCTGACCTAGGCTTGGACCTACTGTACGCTCTTCAACGATTTGAATTGGCGCAACTAAGGCACCAGCACGAAGTAATAAGCTCAGGTTATGGGCTTCAGCTGGGTTATCAATACCTGTAATACGGAATGAGTTGTTCAGACGAGCTTGAATGGTTGCAACGTTAATCACTTCTTCAACCTTAATTGGCGGAAGCGCTTTACCGTTTTCGTCTTTCTTACCTGATGGCTTATATTCAATGAATACGGTCGCCATACGCTTACCAACAGCACGTTTAGTGAAGGCACTCATTTTAGCGCCACCTTTACTATCAAGGTTGATGCTCACCTGAGGGCGTGAGTATTCATCCATACCCGATTGTGCGCCAGTAATGTGAGAGCCGCCTAAAATAACGCGTTTCTTCAGTACTACTGGGTAGCCATCTTTGTGCATGATCACTTCAGTGCCCGGTGGCACACGGCCTTGGGCAGCAGAGCGTACATCCGCGTTTTCATCTACTTCACGGAACTCAAGCGTAGCCGTTGCACCTAAAATTTCTTTAGCACGAGCAGTGTCTTGAACACCTGGTAGTTGCACAATAATACGTTCAGCACCTTGCTGTTGTACATTTGGTTCAGCAACACCTAACTGGTTAATACGGTTACGAATGATGGTTTCGTTCTGTTTGATTGCGTAAGCGCGGATCTCTTTGAACTTCTGATCGCTCAAGCTCGCGAAGAATGCCAAGCTGTTGCTGCTATCATCAACAAAGTTATACAGTGGGTAACGCTGCTTTAAGAAGCGCTCTGCCGCATCTTTGTCATCATCATTACGCATGATCACTTGTACGCGTTCAGCACCCGAGACACGGCGAATAGAACGATAACGAAGTTTTTCACCACGTAAGTCACTCTTGAAATCTTGCTCCATGGTTTCTAACGCATTGTCTAACGCTGTGACCATGTCGACTTCCATTGTGAAGTGAACACCACCACTTAAATCTAGGCCAAGCTTCATTGGATTACCGCCAATGTCTTTCAACCAATCAGGTTGTGCTGGGCTCATATTAATTGCTGAAATGTAGTCGTCAGATAGGCTGTCACGCAAAATATCTTGCGCTTTTAACTGCTCTTCAACATTCGTAAAACGTACCAATACTTGATCGTTTTCTAATGCTGAAGATTTAACTGTGATGTTGTTCTCTTTTAGAGTCTCATTTACTTTGTCTAGCACGCTTAGATCAGCGCTGGCACCTTTAGTACCAGAAACCTGTATGGCCGGATCTCGGCCATACAGGTTTGGTGTGGCATATAAAATACCAATCGCTAATACAGCCAGAACAAGTAAATACTTCCACATTGGATACTTGTTTAACACAGGCTTTACCTTTTTATTTTTGTTTTTAGATTACAGCGATTTCATTGTGCCTTTAGGCAACACAGCTGATACTGCTGATTTTTGTACTGTAACTTCAGTTTGATCATTTAAAGCAATAACGACAAAGTCTTTGTCATCAGCAACTTTAGTGATTTTACCTACTAAGCCACCTTGTGTAAGTACTTCGTCACCTTTACCTAATGCACCCATTAGGTCTTTATGCTCTTTTACACGCTTAGCTTGTGGACGGTAGATTAAGAAATAAAATACCAAACCAAATACACCTAACATGATAAGCATTTCCATGCCACCGCCAGCAGGTGCAGGCGCTGCAGCACTTGCATGCGCAGTCGAGATAAATAAACTCATAACACTTCCTCTTATATTTTAAATTTATATTATTCTGTTTCAGCTAATGGCGGCACTGGTAGGCCACGTTTAGCGTAAAAATCTTCTACGAATTCGTCTAGCTTGCCCTCGGCAATCGCATTTCTTAGACCTTCCATTACACGTTGATAGAAACGTAAGTTATGGATAGTATTTAAACGTGCACCTAAGATTTCATTACACTTATCTAAGTGGTGTAAATAAGCACGCGAGTAGTTTTTACATGTATGACAATCGCACTCAGGATCTAATGGACCTGTATCTGTTTTGTGAACTGCGTTACGGATTTTAATAACACCCGTACTGATAAACAAGTGACCGTTACGCGCATTACGCGTTGGCATTACACAGTCAAACATATCGATACCACGACGCACCGCTTCAACTAAGTCTTCTGGTTTACCAACGCCCATTAAATAGCGCGGCTTATCTTCTGGCATTTTGTAAGCACAGTGATCAAGGATGTTGATCATGTCTTCTTTTGGCTCGCCCACTGATAAACCACCGAGTGCATAACCATCAAAGCCAATTTCTTCTAGGCCTTTTTGTGATTCTGCACGAAGCTCAGGGTACATACCACCTTGAATAATACCGAATAACGCTGAAGGGTTATCACCATGACCTTCTTTCGAGCGTTTTGCCCAGCGTAGTGATAATTCCATTGAGTCACGGGCTTCTTTTTCAGTTGCAGGGTAAGGTGTACATTCGTCAAAGATCATGACGATGTCTGAACCTAAGTCACGCTGTACTTGCATCGCTTTCTCTGGCGATAACATGATTTTTTCACCATTCACTGGTGACTTAAACATTACGCCTTCTTCAGAAATTTTGCGCATTGCGCCTAAGCTGAATACTTGGAAACCGCCTGAATCAGTCAGGATTGGCTTATCCCAGTTCATGAAGTCATGCAAATCGCCATGTTGCTTGATGATTTCAGTACCAGGACGAAGCATTAAGTGAAAGGTATTACCCAAGCAGATATGTGCACCTGTGTCTTTTAATTCATCAGGCGTCATGCCTTTAACAGTACCGTACGTACCTACAGGCATAAATGCAGGCGTTTCGACCACACCACGGTCAAAAATCAAACGGCCGCGACGGGCTTTACCATCTGTGCGATCTAATTCAAATTTCATAGCTACCTCAAAAGTCGGAAAAACAGTCCAACACTCGTTCTATAAACGCCATCGCGTTTATTTTTAGAGCTGATTTTAACCGTCCGATTCTACCTTGTTTACACAGTGAATTCTAATTATTGGGGCGAAAACTAAGAAATTAAAGATGGATAAAGACAGGAGTTAATAAGAAAAGCTTAAAACAACAAGGCCCTGAGTTTCAGGGCCTTAATAGAATATCATTCGCTATTGAATTTTAGTCGTTATTTATCTTGTTTGGTGATAAACATGGCATCGCCATAGCTGAAGAAGCGATATTGCTCATTCACTGCCGTTTTATAGGCATTGATAATATGATCTTGGCCTGCAAACGCACTCACTAACATGATCAAAGTAGATTCTGGTAAGTGGAAGTTAGTGATCATGGCATCGACTACCTGAAATTCATAACCAGGGTAGATGAAAATGTCTGTATCGCCATAAAGTGGCTGTAATTCACCTTCGCTCGCTTTCGCCGCAGACTCCAGTGAACGAACAGATGTCGTACCTACCGCAATCACTCGACCGCCATTGGCTTTGGTTTTCTTGATAGCATCAACCACTTCTTGAGACACTTCAATGTACTCAGAATGCATCACGTGCTCATCTACTGAATCAACACGCACAGGTTGGAAAGTGCCCGCACCTACATGCAAAGTAATGAACTGTGTTTCTATGCCTTTTTCTTTGATCTTTTCAAGCAATGCTTCATCAAAGTGTAAACCCGCTGTCGGCGCCGCCACTGCACCTGGCTTTTCGTTGTATACGGTTTGATAACGCGCTTTATCTTCTTCCGTATCTGGGCGGTCAATATAAGGCGGTAAAGGCATATGGCCAATGTCATCTAAGATGTTTAACACCGTTTTCTCACCTTTGAACTCAAGCTCAAACAACTCACCATGACGTGCGATCATAGTCGCTTCTGCTTTACCTTCTAAAATCAGTGTTGCACCTTCTTTTGGTGACTTGCTTGAACGGACATGGGCAAGCACTCGATGCTCGTCTACAACACGTTCAACCAACACTTCAACTTTACCACCTGTGCTTTTTTGGCCATACATACGGGCTGGGATCACTTTGGTATTGTTGAAGATCATTAAATCGTTCGGATTTAAGAAATCAATGAGATCTTTGAAGATCTTGTGACCTAACTCGCCTGTATTCCCATCGAGAGTCAGTAGTCGGCTCGCAGTACGATCTGCCATAGGATGACGAGCGATTAACTCATCAGGAAGTTCAAAACTAAAGTCAGCAACGCGCATGACAACACCTCAAGTTATAAAACAGCGGCCAAGTTTAGTGTTCCTATAACACTTAATCAAGTGCTTGTAAGTGCACAAAAATAGCATTAACCTAGGTCTTCGAAGCAATGTTTTTAGAAACAGCTAATTACCGACATTTTAGAAAAGAATAATTAAAATAAAACATACTCGGTAAAGCAAAGGTATCGTAGACGATGACAACAAATCGATTGAGGTTAATATAAGTATGGCAAGGCAACTTTCATTGCTCATAGTCAATGCCAGCGAGTCCGAACGCGCAACCATTACACTTACCCTCAATAAACTAGAAGTGTTTGAAATCGTCGAATGTGAAGATAGCCAAGCTGCTTTGCATCTATTAAAACAACGAGCCGTTGATCTCATTATCACAGGGCTCGATGTTGGAAAAATTGATGGCTGGCGCTTTGCACGTATGGTGCGCTCAGGATTATTAGAAACCCCCAAACACACGCCCATCGTGCTCACTCCGCCTATTTATTGCGAACGCATTGCTGAAACTACCGCCAGAAGTTATAGCATTGATGCCGTTTTACCTTTTGAGAAACATGAGCAACTTCCTGAGTTATTAGCCAATGTGTTATCTACACAATTGGAAAAGAGCAGCCGCCTTGATTTGTTATTATTCGAGCCTGATCATACTCAAGCAGAAGAAATCTGCGAGCAACTCGAGTTCAGTTTTGCATGTACCGTTGTTAACTCGCTACAAGATGCACAAGCGCTATTCTTACAAAACCAATACGCAATTGTGTTGATTAACACCTCTGGTACAACCTACTCTGAAAGTAAGCAATTAATCGCGGCAATTTTAGAGCATAAGCCAAATCAATCCGTTGTGACTATCATCGACAGTAAAGACGTCAATGATGCAGAGCAACTACTCCTTATGGGTGTGACTGACTTTGTCAGAGCGCCTTACAACTTGCCAATTTTAAACAAAGTCTGTGATCATGCTGCGCGCCGTGAAGATTTTATGGTGAGTTATGCAGAGTTTGCAGACAAAGTATCACAACTCAGTCAAAGCGAACGTCGCTACAAAGACTTATTCTCTGCACACCAACGTATTCTATTGCATTTAAATACCGTGGTCATGGAGTTAGACACCGAAGCTAAAATTCGCTTTATTAACCCAGCTTGGGAAGCACTCTCAGGATTCGGCATTAAAGCCAGTTTAGGTGTCTCGTTAAAAACGTTCATCCATAAAGATGATCAGCACACCTTGAATAAGCAGCTCGCCAAAGTCAAAACAGGGACGCAACGTTACGCTCAGCTTGAATTACAACTCACTCAAAAAAATGGTGCGTCTATTTGGGTTGAATGTCGCTTTCAGCTCATTAAAAACACCACTTCTGATGTTACGATTACGGCAACGATAGATAACATTCACGAACGTAAACAGGCTGAATTGCAATTACGTCATTTAGCCCTGCATGACACATTAACCGGGCTGCACAACCGCTATTACTTCGACCAGCAGTTGCAAAGTCTCTGTAAAACTATGAGTGAAGACTCACTTTCTGAACATGCACTGCTATATATTGACCTCGATCATTTTAAAATTATTAATGATTCTAAAGGGCACCAACAAGGAGACATCATTCTTAAAGAAGTTGCTCAACTATTTGGCCACAACATAGGTGATGAACACCTGATCTTCCGAATTGGCGGTGATGAGTTCGCCGTGATCTTAAAAGAAGTCAGTTTACTTGATGCGCATATTATTGCCGAAAGTATCTGTATGGCCATCGATAAGCATGAGTTTCACTCTGAAGAAAATAGCTATTCCATTAGCTGCTCAATCGGCTTAACTCAGATAACAGCCTCTAACCATGATGCCAATGAGTCATTAAAACAGGCAGATATTGCTCTCTATATTGCTAAGAGCTTAGGTCGTAATTTAGTGCATTGTTATAACAAAGACGACGCCGAAAATAATACCCTGCAAGGCGGATTAGAATGGGGTCATGCTGTACGCCAAGCACTACAAAACGAACAAGTCGAACTGCACTATCAACCGATTTGGTCTTTTAAACATGCGCATATAGCGTACTTTGAAACCTTGCTGCGTTTAAAAATAAACGATGAACTAATTTACCCAAATCAGTTTATTCCTGCTTTAGAGTTACTTAACGATACCTTCCTAATGGATCAATGTGTGGTAAAACATGCCATTAAGGCGCTCTCTGAGCATGTTGAATTGAGTCAGGTTGCAATTAACCTATCTGCCCACTCATTTTTAGATGAAAGGTTATTACCCCATATTCAAGATTGCTTAGTGCAATATCAAGTCAATCCAAGTCGAGTGATATTTGAAATCACAGAATCGGCGAGTATCAATAACTTGTCAGCGACTCAGGCGATGATCAAGAAACTGAATCAACTGGGCTGCCATTTCTCGATTGATGACTTTGGCACAGGCTTCAGTACCTTTAGCTATTTAAAGCAGCTCCCTGCTCAACATGTAAAAATTGATGGATCGTTTGTTCGCGACATGCTCAATGATCCCATTGATCTTGCTTTGGTGAAGGCCGTGAATGATATTAGTCATTCATTAGACAAGCACTCTGTTGCTGAATATGTTGAAAGCAAAGACATATTTGATGCTTTAAAAGAGATTGGTATTGATTACGGGCAAGGGTATTTTATTGCTAAGCCAATGCCGATAAACCTACTCAAAAAAGAAATTACAACTATTTTCCCAGAGAAAACAGTTGCGTAACAATTTAATACAGAACTGAACTTTTACTTAACGATTTCTCATCTATAATAAAACCTATGTGAAAAACGATGTCAGCTAAATATTAAGATTTCAACTTTTTAGCACGACATCACAAGGATTGATAAATATCACAATAGGAAAGTTAAGGAGGTCGTTATGCTGCTATTAGTATCTTTTTTGCTGATCTTACACTGCATCATTGCATATCAATGTTACTTAAGTACACAAAAGAAAGGGTATCCTACTTTTGTGTTTACTCTACTTAGTTTGATCCCTTATTTTAATCTGGTTGTTTGGGTGTATTTACTGTTTTTGCCAAACCTCAACGAGCAAACACACATGCACCAATCAAGTAATTAACCTGAGCTATGGTTAATTAAAAGACCTTTGATAAACAAAGAAAAAGAGGGCTGACAGCCCTCTTTTCATGTAGCGATCTAGCGCCACTAGAATTGATATTGTGTTGCGCTCTTCGCCAATTTATCTGCGTTAATATCCCCTTTAACACATGACTCTATATCCGACTTTTTAAATACTAAAATATGCTTTTCTTGCTGGTATGAAGGCGTAAACTTGAAACTTACATGCTCACTGTCTTTAACACTGCGTAAGCCATTACCATAATCACATAAGCTATTTGCCAAACTCACCGTCACAGTGGTTTTAAGCAACGCTTGTTGCGCTTGCTGTTGAGCCTGACGCTGTGCTCTATCCTGCTTCAGTTTTTCTTTAAGCTGTACCTTGCTCTCAGTCAATTTAACTTTTTCGGCTTCTAATTTTGCGATTTCTTTAGCGATTTCTTTATGATGCTCAAGCAGCTCTTGGTTTTTCTCTTCTTGACGTCTTAACATGTAATCTAGTTCATGTTTTTCTCGCTCTAATTCATGTAACTCGCGCCGTGTTTCACGCTCTTGCTCTGCCACTTCTCGTATTTGCTCCGCGCCTTGGCGCACCGCTTCTAAAGCTACTTGATACGCCTCTTTCGAGACATCTGCAATGTTGTCACCGAGCACTGACATTTGCATTTCTAACGCTGAAAAATCTGGTGATTGGATCTCTGTAAGGCCATGTATATCTTGCATATCCCCAATATGCTTACGCCAATCAAACAGACTTTTATTTCGTAAACTCACATCAAAAATAAGCCCTTGATCAGCCAAGTAGTAGCCTTCGACATTCTGAACTTGCCCCTTGGTATCATGCTTTAATGCCGTGCTCACAACTCGCTGAAAAATAGTCACTTCTCGTTGTAATTTAGCGATATCTTGATCTGTTTTCGCTGCTGTTGAAAATGTTGCACTTAGCACTGCAACTGATAATAAAGAGAGTAAAGTTTTCATTATTGACCTCCATTATGCGCAATCGTTTGCAATGGCGCATGTTCCACTTGCTCTGCAAGTTCATTGAGTTGTAAACGTAGAATCGCTTGATCTTGGGCTCTTTGTGTTTGCAAAAATGCCAGTAAATCATCGAGTGCCACTTGGCGTTCTGCACGATTGGTGAGTAACACTTGATTGGTTAGGTCAGCTTGTAAATTCTGACTTGTTTGCATCTGAGCTAAAATTTTGTGCATGGTATCTTGCTGTTTTGCTATTTGAGTTTGTTGTGCCACAAGACCTTGCTCTAGTGTTTGGTTTTGTTGCCACAGTTGCACAGATAGAAGGCTCAAAAAGCCAACACAAGCCGCCATGCCCCACTGCATCCAATGCCCTTGAAAACGACTGACTTGTTTAAGCTGTGGCATCACTATGTGCGTATCAGACGGAACCTCTTGCTCTACATAATTGTTGGCCATGCTCTGCCAAGACTGGGCGTTTTCAAACAGCGGCTTAGTTTCTGGATCTGCTAGAACTTGAGCTTGCTGAGCTTCTGTAAGCTGCTCACCATCAAGCCACTTTTCGAGTAGTTCATGGGGGGTCATTTCATGATTCGACACGGATCACCTCCAATGGCGCTTTCATTTTTCCAAGCGCACTATATAAACGGGATTTAACGGTATTTGGCGAAATAGCCAGCTGCTCAGCGATTTCTTCAAAGGTGAAATGCTGGAAAAACTTCAGTTCAACAATTTGTCGCTGCTCGAACGGTAAAGCCTGTAGCGCAGCATGAATATGCTGATTATCACTTTGTAATTGAATTGGGCAACTGGGTGTATGGGCAGCTTCAGAGACTTCTTCAAGCGGACTAGACTGCCTTTGCTTACGAAAGAAGTCCATACAGCGCGCTTGGGTCACCGAAAATAGCCAAGTCTTAAATTGACTCTGGCCATGAAAGTTATGCAAAGAGCGATAGACACTCATAAAGGCTTCTTGCATTAAATCAAGTGCATCATGGCTATTGCCAGTCAGGCGAAGACAATGGTTATAAACCTGCTGCTCATGCTGCTTGATAAGCTTTAACCACGCAGCTTGGTCGCCTTGTTGGGCTTTTTTTATGAGTTTGTCTTGGCTTTGAAAAAACACCTTTAAACCCTAATTATTAATCTCTGTTTAGTTAGTCGAAAGGTGTTTTAAAAAAGTTTGCCAAAAATGAAATTTATTTTTCGCAATCACATTGTTCAGTGATGAATGGTAATAATCCCTCACTGAATAAGCGAAAGTCTCGAATACGACCCGTGGTTTTACGCCAGATCAAACCAATCTCACGATACGCATCAGTACCCGACTTCCTCACTGCTAAATCTTTACCAGACAATATGCCAGCATTGAGTGCCATTTGCGGTAAGAATGTCACACCATGCTGATATTCCACCATGCTCAATAATGTGTGCAAATTACTCGCTTCAAACGGATTGATGCACTCATGTTTGTTAAGGTGACAAGCACTCAGGGCATGGCCAGTCAGACAGTGTTCTCTTTCAAGTAAAAACACACTCTGATCTGGCAGCAAGTTGTAATCATCGATATCTTTTAACGGGTAGCTTTTGTGATAAACCAAAGAAAAAGCATCTTTAGTGAGTACTTTAGTGTGAAACTTCTCCGTTTGATAAGGCAGTGCTAGCATCGCCATATCTATCTGCCCTTGCTCAAGGCGCGCCAATAACTTATCACTGGTATCTTCAATCAATATCAGCTCTAAATTCGGGAAAGATTCACGACAGTGTTGATAAAGTGGTGCAGCAATAAAGCTAGCAATAGTAGGAATTAATCCCAAGACTAGCTTGCCTGACAGCGGGTTTTTAAAGCTCTCAGTGAACTCTTTAATGCTCATGGTATCGGCAACAATTTTCTTGGCACGCGCAACCACTTCTTCACCTAACTCGGTAAACATTAAGCTTCGGTTCTCACGCTCAATGAGTTGACTGCCTAAGGTTTCTTCAAGGGTTTGAATTGCGGTACTCAAAGTCGATTGACCGATAAAACACGCTTGGGCGGCACGGCCAAAATGTTGATGCTGATGCACTGCAATAAGATATTGAAGCTGTTTAATACTAGGTAGGTTTGTCACGGTTTTCTCTAAGCAAACTCAAATTTCATTCAGTATAACGATGAAGTACTCAGAGTAAAACGGATAAGATCAATTGCTTATACCAATCCTCTTAATTAAGTGACCTTTTTGAGGCAAGGAAAGCTTGTCGATAACGAGGCGAAAATTTTGCTATTTAGTTGTTCTAAATGAGAAATTTTTAACGTGGTTAGCGGCAGCTTTAGTCCCTCAAAATGATTAAGTATTATTGAGGGTTGGTATTAGATATTTAAAGTGTGGTGGATATAAAAAGACCCCAGCACCGTGATGCTGAGGTCTTTTCAAGCTAAAAGTCTGTAAGTCTAATTACACGCCGAAAGCGGTTCTTAGAATGTAGAATATAACAATAGCAAGTGCAGCACCGACTGGCAATGTAATTACCCAAGAAACCACAATATTTCTAATTACACCCATGTTCAGTGCAGCGATACCACGCGCCATACCTACACCTAATACAGCACCTACTAGCGTTTGTGTTGTAGAGATAGGTAGACCAGTACCTGATGCAATAACTACCGTTGATGCAGCTGCAAGTTCAGCAGCGAAACCACGGCTTGGTGTTAAGTGCGTGATGCCTTCTCCAATTGTTTTAATTACTTTCTTACCAAGGACCGCAAGACCCACTACGATACCGATACCACCTAGTGGTAAAATCCACCAAGCAAGTGCCGCTTTCTTAGCGATTTCACCGTTGTGCTCAACAATGTTCACAACTGCTGCAAGTGGACCAATTGCGTTTGCTACGTCGTTTGAACCGTGTGCGAATGCCATACAACATGCTGTCAGTACCATTAGGATAGCGAATACTTTTTCAACGTTGTTGAACTGCATTTGCTTGTCTGCTTTAGGGTCCATTTTCAAACGGTTAATTGCCATTTTACCAATGATACCCACAACCACAGCAATACCGATTGCAAGCGCATAACCTTCAACCGCACCTAGGTTAATACCAATGTGCTTAAGGCCTTTCTTGATGGTTACAAGCGACATAACAAAGCCAGCTAGACCCATATAAATAGGCACGTAACGCTTAGCATTTTGTAATGGTGAGTCTGTGTCGAAGATAAGCTTTTGCGCACTCATAAAGATTAAGTATGCAATGAAGCCTGAAATGGCTGGGGTGACAATCCAGCTACCTACGATACCGGCAACTTTACCCCATTGAATTGCTTCACTACCCACAGCAACCAAGGCGAAACCAATAATCGCACCGATGATAGAGTGAGTCGTTGAAACCGGCCAACCCAGTAAAGACGCAAGTAGTAGCCATGAACCTGCTGCAAATAGTGCAGAGATCATACCTAATACCATCAACTCAGGAATGTCAGCGAAAGGCGCTGCGTCGATGATACCCTTACGGATTGTTGATGTTACTTCACCACCTGCGAGGTATGCACCGGCGAATTCGAAGATCATCGCAATGATGATCGCTTGTTTGATGGTAAGTGCTTTCGAGCCTACTGAAGTACCCATGGCGTTTGCAACGTCATTTGCACCAATACCATATGCCATGAAGAAACCAACTGCCGCAGCAATTAGGATCAGCATGGAACCATAGTTAGCAATGATATCCATTGTTAAACCTTAAATTTTAAATACGAATAAAACGATTAACGAGCTAACATTAGCTCAAGTCGAGAACCAACACGCTCTGCAATATCTGCAAGCTCACCTACCCACTCAATGATCTTGTATAAGAACATTACATCAACAGGGTTAAGTTCACCTTCGATAGCACGAAGCTCTTGGCGGATCTTGATTTGCATTTCATCCGTGTCTTGCTCAATTGAGTCTAACTTTTCAAGCATGCTTTCAACCAGAGTCACTTCACGACCACGGAATCCAGTTTCCAGTAGTTCGTCAAACTCATTGATGGCTTTAGAGGCTTGTTTAGTTGCATCGACACAACGTTCAAGATAAGCAATGAAGTCATTTTGGATAGTTTGAGGGATCACCATCTCACGACCAACAACGCGGCCTGCGATGTCTTTCGCTTTATTCGCAATTTTATCTTGCTGAGTGATCAACTCTAATAAATCGGTGCGCTCTACAGGCATAAATAAGCCGCGAGGTAAGTGTAATCTTACTTCACGCTTTAAAACGTCTGCTTCACGTTCAAGGTTACGGATGTCAACACGAAGAGCTTCGGCTTCTTTCCATTCTGATTTGAATACATGATTAAAAAACGGTACTAAAGAACTGCTAGCTTTATGTACGATTTTAATGTGTTCTTCTATTGGCTTAATAGGAGACTTAGCAAATACTCCTAAAAACGCATTAGTAGGCATAACTGACCCTTAAATCATATTAATATGCTTTGCGGGGTGAATTTTACAGCATTAGCCGACGTTGTGAACGGATTTTTGTCCGAAATGCTAATTAAGCTGCGCTGAATCATAAAAATTCAGCGCAGAGAGGCATATATTTTTTACAGCGTTTTCGCGATATCTTCTTGAGATGTATGGCGAATATCTTTACCGTTCACAAAATAAATAACGTATTCAGCAATATTCTGACAACGATCACCAATGCGCTCTAATGAACGTACAGACCAGATTAAATCCATAATTTTAGGAATAGAACGCGGGTCTTCCATCATGTAAGTCATAATTTGACGCGTTAACGCTTCATACTCACGGTCAACTTTTGCGTCTTCTTTATGCACTTCAAAGGCACTTTGCGCATCCATACGGGCGAAAGCATCTAGTACATCATGCAACATCTTTGACACTTGGCGACCCATATTCTCTAAGTTCACCAATAAATCTTGCTGATCTTTGGTAAATGAATCTAGTGCAACACGTGCGATACGCTCTGCTTCATCACCAATACGTTCAAGGTCAGCGATGGTTTTAGCGATCGCAACTACTAGACGTAAGTCACTTGCTGCTGGCTGACGCTTAGCAATGATGCGTGTACATTCTTCGTCAATGTTCACTTCCATGGCATTAACTTTGTAGTCGTTCTCGCTGACCTTACGTGCTTTTTCAGCATCGTTGTCGTTGATTGCATCAAGTGCAAGGTTAAGCTGCTGCTCAACTAAGCCACCCATGCTTAATACGTGGTTACGAACATTTTCTAGCTCTTCGTTAAAGCGGCCAGAGATATGCTTGTTTAAATTGTTTTCCATGATTTATTCCTCTCGCTCGCTATTAACCGTAACGACCTGTGATGTAGTCTTCCGTCTTCTTCTTAGAAGGCGTTGTGAATAGCGTGTTTGTGTCAGCGTATTCGATCAACTCACCCATATACATGAATGCAGTTTGGTCAGAAACACGTGCGGCCTGTTGCATATTGTGCGTTACAATCACAACCGTATACTTTTCTTTCAGGTCGTTGATCAGCTCTTCGATTACCAAAGTTGAAATCGGGTCAAGTGCCGATGTTGGTTCGTCTAGCAGTAATACTTCAGGTTCGATTGCAATTGAGCGGGCAATAACTAGACGCTGCTGCTGACCACCTGATAAACCAAACGCACTGTCATGAAGACGGTCTTTAACTTCGTCCCATAACGCTGCACCGCGTAATGAGCGCTCAACCACTTCATCTAGCTTACGCTTGTCTTTAATACCTTGAAGACGTAGGCCGTATACCACATTCTCATAAATTGATTTAGGGAATGGATTTGGTCTTTGGAATACCATACCTACGTTACGGCGAAGTGCCGCAACGTCTACGCTCTTATCATAGATATTCTGACCATGAAGGTTAATCTCACCTTCGATGCGACAAATATCTACTAAGTCATTCATGCGGTTAATACAACGCAATAGTGTTGATTTACCACAACCCGATGGACCGATAAACGCCGTTACCTGACCCTTAGGGATTTTCATATTGATTTTGCTAAGCGCTTGCTTGTCACCATAGTAAAGATCTAGGTCTTTGATCTCTAGTGCGGTTTGCTCTTCGCTCAAATTAGCTAAATCTAATTTAACTTGATTTGTGTTATTCACTTCAGGAGCTACTGTAATCATTTCTAAAATACCTAGTTATACTATTAATGTTCAAGAGAACGGAACTTTTCACGTAAATGGTTACGAATACCAATCGCGGTAATATTCAGTGCGATGATAACGCTGACCAGTAAGAATGCTGTTGCGTAAACCAATGGACGCGCTGCTTCAACGTTCGGGCTTTGGAAACCTACATCATAGATGTGGAAACCTAAATGCATGAACTTACGATCTAAGTGAACAAACGGGAAGTTACCATCAATCGGTAACGTCGGTGCCATTTTCACAACACCTACTAGCATAAGTGGTGCAACCTCACCGGCGGCACGTGCTACCGCTAAGATTAAACCTGTCATAATTGCCGGACTTGCCATTGGTACAATAATGCGCCATAGCGTTTCAGCTTTTGTTGCCCCAAGTGCCAATGAACCATGGCGTACTGAACTTGGAATACGCGATAAACCTTCTTCAGTCGAAACGATAACCACAGGTAGCGTTAAAATTGCTAAGGTTAATGCAGACCAAATCACACCTGGCGTACCGAATACAGGGCTTGGTGCAGCTTCTGGATAGAACAATTGGTCAATTGAACCACCTAACATATAAACGAAGAAGCCAAGGCCAAATACACCATAAACAATCGAAGGTACACCTGCTAAGTTGATTACCGCGATACGGATCATCTTAGTCACAGCGTTTTTAGCCGCATACTCGTGTAAGTAGATTGCAGCAACTACACCAAATGGCGTCACAATCACAGCCATTAGCATAACCATGAAAACAGTACCGAAGATTGCAGGGAATACACCACCCTCAGTATTCGCTTCACGGGGATCATCTGAAACGAACTTACCTGACTGAACAAAGAAGTGGCCTAGCTTTGCAAAGAAGCCCATGTCATTAGGGAACCACAAGTCTAATACCTGATAAATTGGTAAAGTTACTAGCTCACCACGCATGTCACGTACAACCACTTGGTCACGCTTCGCTTTCTTACGAAGCTCAAATAAGCGCGCTTCTAATACTTTGTATTCAGCACGAAGTTCTGCACGCTGAGACTCTAAATCTGCCAACACTTCATCCGTTAAGGCATTATCAAGTGCGTATTTCTTTTCTTTTAAACGAAGACGCTCAAGCTCATAGTTAATGTGACCAATATCACCGTTTTGTAGATCAAGTGCTTCTTCATTTAAATCTACTGCACGCTCAACCAGTTCAACTAAACGTTCTTTAGGCGCATTCGTAACTTCTTTACCGTCTTCAATTACACGCTCTACATAGCCATAGAAGTTACCGTTTTTACTACGCTCAAATACCGCCATCGCTTCTGGCTTAGTTTGAGACTGGATGTCTGTTGTTAGTATCCAACGGAAATCTAGATCTACATATTCACGGTTACCGGTTTTTACCAAGATACGTTCAATATACTCATCTTGATATGCCGATAAATCATAGCCTGCTGCTTCTAAGCGAGATTTAGGCACCATTTCACGGTCATAAATCTCGCCAATCACTGTTTGCTTAGGCACTGAGCCTTCAAGCTTTAACTCAACCACTTCTGATGGCCAGAAGAAGCTTAGACCTTTCCACGCGATCATCGCTAATAAACCGATAACCGAGATTAAACTGATGCTAACTGCACCACCTGTCATCCAGATCCAAGGAGATCCTGACTTAAACCATTGCTTTACCATGTCATGAAACTCCGATAATTACATTGAGCTGTATTTTTCACGTAGACGCTGACGAACAAACTCAGCGAGCGTGTTAAATACAAAGGTAAAAATAAACAACACAAATGCAGCAAGGAATAGAATACGATAGTGCGAACTACCCACTTCTGATTCAGGCATTTCAACCGCGATGTTTGCCGCTAAAGTACGCATACCTTGGAAGATACTCCAGTCCATAATTGGCGTATTACCCGTTGCCATCAGTACAATCATGGTCTCACCTACTGCACGGCCTAAGCCCATCATGACCGCAGAGAAGATACCCGGACTAGCCGTTAGAAGCACAACATAAACAAGGGTTTGCCACTGCGTAGCACCGAGCGCTAATGAACCATTTGATAAGTGCTTAGGCACACTGAATACCGCATCTTCTGCGATTGAGAAAATAGTCGGGATAACCGCAAAGCCCATCGCAATACCCACAACCAATGAGTTACGTTGGTCAAACGTTAGACCTAGCTCATTCGTTAAATACTGACGTACATTGCCATCAAATACCCACAGTTCGATTTGACCGCTGATTGCGAATGACAACCAACCGATAAATAACACCACTGGAATAAGTAAAATTGAATGCCAACCGTCTGGAATTAGATGACGAATACTCGCCGGCAGTTTAGTCCAACCAAATGCGGTAGCGATCACCGCCACTGGCAGTAAAGTCACCAGCGCAATCACTGCTGGAAGATGCGTTTCGATTAAAGGCGCTAACCAAAGACCCGCTAAGAAACCAAGGATAACTGTTGGTAATGCTTCCATAATTTCAACGGTTGGCTTAACTACGCGACGCAATTCACTCGACATAAAGTAAGCTGTGTAAATTGCTGCTGAAATTGCAATTGGCACAGCAAATAGCATGGCATACATCGCCGCTTTAATCGTACCAAATGAAATTGGTACTAAAGAGAACTTAGATTCAAAGTCATCTGACGCTGACGTTGACTGCCAAGTGTATGCAGGCTCTGGGTAACCTTCATACCACACTTCATTCCAAAGTGCTGACCAAGTTACCTCTGGGTGCTCGTTGTGCACTTCAAATATAGAAAGCGTATTATTAGATAAAGATAAAACCGCGTTTGCTCGAGGTGATACTGCAAAGTTATCAATCGCTTGCTCGCTAATTTTACCGCGCCATAATTCAGCTTCACTGGTCGTATAGTACACGCCTAAGTCACCTGATGATGTCGTAGTGAAGAAGGTACGGCGGTAGTACTCAGTGTAAATGTCTAGCTTATTTGTTTTTTCAGTTTCAAATGCACGGATTTTGGCAAACTGACGGCCATTATCTTCGGTGTTTACTTCAAACCACTGAGACACTTCACCGTTATCGTTTGCCAGCATCAAAGAGTTTGCACCAGCAAGTAATGTCGCGCTCACTAGGTTTGCATTTTCTTCATTTGCTGCTAGCACTTGGAACTGCTCAACTTCAGCTGGGTCACGCGTGTCAAAGATATAAACTTTGTTCGCACTACGAACAAATACGCGAGACGTGTCTGGTGAAATCAGTAATTCGTTTACACGACCATCAATGTCTAGCTCAGTGCGCTCAATTAGCCATTCAACTTCACCAGTAAACATGTTTTCTTCTGGTGTGAATGCCGCAAATACCACTCGCTTGTCTTCAGTCAAAGCAACTGCTGCTGCTTTATCTTCATAATAACTAAAGGCAAACTTAGCAATCGCCTGCTCTTGTTCATCTACCAATAATTGCTCACCATCTAATGGATAACTAATACGTGGTGTGATCAAGCGCTCATTGCCAGGGAAAGTCACTAAGAAGCTAG
Source organism: Pseudoalteromonas sp. SS15 (assembly GCF_049257195.1). Taxonomy (NCBI): domain Bacteria; kingdom Pseudomonadati; phylum Pseudomonadota; class Gammaproteobacteria; order Alteromonadales; family Pseudoalteromonadaceae; genus Pseudoalteromonas; species Pseudoalteromonas sp. SS15. The sequence continues at coordinate 102,931 of NZ_JBMMUD010000003.1, read as the reverse complement.
GTTTAACCAGCTTAATTGCACCATTATCTAAACCGTATGCATATAAGCCCAAAAACGGCGCGCTTTTCGCAAATGTCGTGATATTTCCATCAAGTTCAACATCTAGGCTTTTCATTAATTGCCCTGAGTTGTCTCCTTTTATATGGTAAAAATCGACACTCCCAGAATCTTCTAATAGATAAGCAATCTCTGTTTGCTCTTCAACACCGATACCAACATAGTTTTTTTCTGAAGCTAAACTGACATCAGTACGTTTCTCTACTTTTGCTGACTCTAAGATTGGCTCTACGACATATAGTAGATAGAAGAAGATCAACAGCAATGCCACAAGTACCATTACCCCGCCTGCGGTAATACTGTATTGTGCAAAGCGATCTTTAAATAAACGGCGCTTGTCCGTTTTAAAAGATTTTTGCTGTGCTGAGGTAGACATTAAAACACCTTATTATCTTTGAATTGTGCGCATTATATTTCATCAAGATGACAGTATTGTTACATAAAAAGGACTTTAAGCGCTGAAAGTATGAACTTTTATTAACACATAAAAGTCAGAAAAATGTCTATAAATCGTAGCGTTAACATAGCAATCATGCCGATTTTCTGGACAAGCAAAAAAACTAAACTAATCTTAAACTGCGATGCATTAATTAATGTAAGGATATGTTGAACAATGCTCGCTCGTTTCCACTTCACCACACGGTGATTAAAATAATAAGAGACATTGATATGAAGCAGTTAGTTTTAACAATAATAGGTAAGGACCGGCCGGGTCTCGTTGATGAAATCTCAGCAACCATCCTAGAACACCATGGTAACTGGATGACCAGTAACCTTAGCCATTTAGCTGGCCAATTTGCAGGTATCATTCAAGTTGGCGTAGCAGAGGAGCATCTACAAGAAATACAATCAGCATTAAATGCATTACCAGGCTTAGAAGTACACATTGAGTCTGGTGATACTGACGTTGCAGATCAGATACCTGAAACACTTAATTTAGTGATTACAGGCAATGACAGACCGGGGATTGTCAAAGAGCTTTCAAGTGTTATCCGCCATAAGGGCGCAAACATTACCCACTTAAATTCTCGCCAACGCAGCGCACCAAATTGGGGGGTGCCAATTTTCAGTGCATTTGCCACGGTCACTTTACCTGCGGGCATGCACAAAGATAATGTGATTGAGGCACTTGAATCGATCACCAGCGATCTAGTCGTTGATATCGAAAGTGAATAAAAATTAAATTTTATGACAGGCTGAGGAATAAGCCTGTCATATAAGTGTCACAAAAACCCCATATATTTTGTTGTTGTACCTTTGATTACCCATGGATAGATCATGCATTCTGTACCACACACCTCTACGACTATTAGTTACTTTGCCAAAGAATTAAGCTGGCTTTCGTTCAATGAACGCGTACTTCAAGAAGCCAAAGATCAAAATAACCCACTTATCGAGCGACTGCGTTTTTTAGGCATTTTCTCAAATAATTTAGATGAGTTTTTCAGGGTAAGAGTTGCTGATTTAAAAAGAAAAATTTTATTAAACAGTTTGTCCGACGCCCACTTTGACGCCGACGAAGAATTATTAAATCAAGTGAATAAAAAGGTCTTGTCGCTCGGTAAAAAGTTTAATCAGATCCACCACCAACTGTTAGCGGATCTAGACAAGCAAAACATCCATATCCGACAGCCATCTGACTTATCTGACTTTCACAAAGATTGGTTAGAAGACTTTTTCAAAGACCAAGTTTTACAGCATATGTCGCCTATGCTACTCACTGAATCAAAGGATTACTCGAGCAATATCAATGATGCGATGACTTATCTTTTTATCCATATGCAAGGCGAAAAGTCACAATACGCATTATTAGAAATCCCTACTGACAGGCTAGACCGTTTTGTCATTTTGCCTTCTGAGAAAAGCCGTCGTCATAAAACCATTGTCATGCTTGATGATGTAGTCGAATTTTATTTGGCAGAGGTTTTTAAAAGCTTTGTGAAATTTGACAGTATTGAAGGCTATTCAATCAAAATGACCCGTGATGCTGAGTACAATTTAGATAATGAGATTGAAGAAGGCTTACTCGATAAAATGTCGAAAGGCCTGAAGCAGCGCCTTTATGCTGAGCCGGTACGTATGGTCTATGACCAAGCCATGCCTGACGAGATGCTAAAGGTACTAAAAAAGCGTCTTGGCGCAAGCCAACAAGATGCACTCATCCCAGGTGGCCGTTATCGTAATTTTAGAGATTTTATTTCTTTTCCTAATGTTGGCCGTAAGCACTTAGAAAATAAGTCGTTGAAACCGCTCACTAGTAGCGCTTTTGCCAAGCATGACAGTGTCTTTAAGGCCATCTCAGAGCAGGATATTTTACTTTATTATCCTTACCATACGTTCAATCATATGCTCGAGTATGTAAGACAGGCTGCCTATGACCCCAAGGTCACTCAAATTAAAATTAATATTTACCGTGTAGCCTCTCGCTCAAGACTAGTTTCGTCGTTAATTAATGCCGCCAAAAACGGTAAGAAAGTCACCGTCATGGTCGAACTAAAAGCGCGCTTTGATGAACAAAACAACATTGAATGGGCTAAGTTACTCAGCGAAGCGGGTATTAAGGTACTGGTTGGTTTGCCAGCACTAAAAGTGCACAGTAAGCTCTGTGTAATTCACCGAAAAGAAAAGGGTAAGATTGTTAAATATGCCCACATCGGTACGGGTAACTTCCACGAAAAAACCGCGCGAATTTACACTGACTTCAGCCTATTCACCAAGCACAACGAAATCTGTGATGAATGTGATGAAGTCTTCAGATTCATCGAAACAAGTTATCGCCCATTTACTTTTAAGCACCTGCAAATTTCACCATTAAATGCCCGAGAGCGTATTTGTGAGGGCATAGAGAATGAAATTTTAGCCGCTAAGAATGGTAAATTTGCACAAATCACCATAAAAGTGAATAATCTAGTCGACAAACAGCTCATTGATTTGCTCTACAGTGCTGCTCGACAGGGTGTAAAAATTCGTATTATTGTTCGTGGCATGTGTGCACTGGTCCCCGGATTACCGAAATTTAGCGATAACATCTCAGTTATCAGTATCGTTGATCGCTTTTTAGAACACCCTCGGGTAATGGTGTTCGAAAACCAAGGCGACCAGCAGGTTTATATTTCTTCAGCTGACTGGATGACGCGAAATTTAGATCACCGTGTTGAGGCCGGTGTGCCTATTTACGATCAGCACTTAAAGCAGCTAATAATCAATATTTTAGAGCTACAATTTAAAGATTGCTGTAAAGCAAGAGTCATAGATGTCGAACAACAAAATAAGTACGTTGCTCGAGGTAACCGTAAGAAAGTACGTTCACAAATTGCCATCTATGATCTCTTGAGTAAATGGGAACACAATTATGCACAACACACCTGAGCCTGCGAGTTTTGCAGCGCTCGATTTAGGCTCTAATAGCTTTCATTTAGTCATCGCCCGCAAAGTTGAGGGCAGACTACAAATTCTACATAAAGAAAAGCATCGCGTGCATTTAGCTGCTGGTCTCAATGAAGAATTTGAACTCTCAGAAGAGGCCATTGAACGTGCCATGTTGGCTTTTAAGCAACTGGCACAAACTCTACAGGGGTTTGACCCTGCCAATGTCGAAGTTGTCGCGACTTACACGCTTAGAAACATTAAAAATCTAAAGCACTTCTTGCAACAAGCGCAAGTGCACTTTCCTTTTAATATCAATGTGATATCTGGTCAAGAAGAAGCGCGTTTAATTTACCAAGGCGTTGCAAACTATGTGCATGGCAAAGATAACCGCTTAGTCATTGATATTGGTGGTGGTAGTACTGAACTCGTCATAGGTCAACACTTTGAAGCCTTGCAGCTAACAAGTCGTGACATTGGCTGTGCCAATATCACCAAGGCATTTTTTAGCTCAGGCAAGCTCAGTAAAGGCACGTTTAAAAAAGCAGAAATAGCTGCGCGACAAGCGCTAGAGCCTATTTCTCCCCGCTATCGAAAAACCGGCTGGAAACAAAGTTATGGTACATCAGGCACGATCAAGGCCTTAATCGGTATTGCACAAACTCAATTCGACTGTGAATACTTAACACTGCCTATTTTAGAAGACATCAAAGCGCTGTTTATTACCCAAGGCAGTATTGAGCAGCTTGATATTAAAGGGTTAAACCCTGAACGCCATACTAATATCGCTGGCGGCTTAAGCATTGTCATTGCCGCCTTTAAAGAGCTTAAATTAGAACGCTTAGAATACTGTGATTACGCACTACGTGAAGGCGTTTTACATGAAATGTTAAACTATGATGAGTTTGACTTAAGGGTGCGCACCATCATCGCACTTGGTCAGCACTACAACATAGACACAGCCCATGCTGATAACGTGTTTGATACCGTTAAACATTTATTCTCACAATGCAAAAAAGCCTGGGGGTTAAAGCAAAAAGACCTTCTACAGCTCCAGTGGGCCGCACAATTACACGAAGTAGGTTTGTCAATTAACTCATCGGGTATTCAAAAGCACAGTGCGTATATTGTGATGAATACCGCTCTACCAGGCTTCACACAGCAACAACAAAGTGTGCTAAGTGCCTTGATCCGTTTTCATCGTAAAAAGATCAAACTTCCAGAACTCGAACCCTTTGATATTTTGTGTTCTGACACCTTTGCGAAACTCTTAACGCTATTCAGACTGGCCGTGTTAGTTAATAGAACTCGTCAATTAACCGATTTGTCTCGCCCTACTTTGTCTGTAGAAGACAATAAATGTACGGTACTTTTTGATGCGCAACTGCCTGAAGAGCAGGCTTTGCTTTGCGCAGATCTAGAGCAGGAACAACTATATCTTGATTCAATTGGGATCGAGCTTGCTTTTGTCGTCGGTGAGTGATCGTAAGAATAAAGCTATAGCTTAACCATTAAAAAGGCTGCGAATGCAGCCTTTTTAAATAAGAATTTGTTTAAAACATGCTTATTGTACTGACACCACAGAGAAGATCTCATCAGCATATTCACGGCTTTGTGCAACTAAATCAAAAATATTGCTAATAGGTGTTGCCGGCCTTACTGCTGCTAATACAGCTTCAGCTTCTTGCCAGTTATTTTGCTCCACGGCAATCGCCACTTTTAATGCCCCACCAAGTAAACCTTTGTAATTCAATAGTGCACCACTTAAATTACTATCGAGTGAGAATTCAGAAATGATGGTGCTCAACTCCATATCTAGCACAGCGCCTAAAATCGACATAAGCCCGATCAGATACCCCTGCTCTGCCATTTCTTCACCGCCTGGCGCTAGAAACAATGCCATAAAGCGTGCACGCATTAAGCCATATTTGGTCAATTCAGCTGGCTTATCAACCCCCAGCTCACTCAGTGCTAAAACCCGAACAAATTGCCTTAGGGCATCTTCACCCAGGTAAACAACCGCTTGAGAAATCGTCTTCATCTCTAACTTTTCAAGGCCTGAGCGAGCATTCACTAACTTCAACACTCTAGCCGTTAGGCTCAAGTCTTTAGAGATTTTTTTCTCGATATCTTTAAAGCACAGATTCGGCTGTGCTGTTGACTTTAATAAATCAAACACCACCAGCTTAGAAGGCTCAACATTACCGTGCGTCAACATTTCTGGTTTGGCAAAAAAGTAGCCCTGAAAATAATCAACCCCAGCACTTTTCAAATATTCAAATTCTTCGTAGGTTTCAATTCGCTCAACCACAATTTTCATTTTTGGATATAAACGCTTTAACTTCTTAACCATCATAGTGGTTTTAAGAATAGGCTGTTCAAGCTCCAATTTAATGTAAGACATATGAGGTAACAGCGGCTCCCATCGAGAGTCGGCATCATAATCGTCCAGCGCAAAGCGATAATGCTGTTTACGTAGCAATTTAACGGTTTCAAGTAACTGCTGAATATTCTGCGAACGCTCAACAATTTCAAGCACTAAGTTATCAGGTTTTAATAGTCGCGGGATCTCTTGCAATAACGTAGTATCAGAAAGGTTGATAAACGCACAATGATTGGCAACCAGTTTTTCTTTGCCAACCAAAATAAGTGAATTAAAAAACATCCGCCCAGTGGCTTGCTCATCACTTACCCCGACAGGGAAAGCATTATTTTGCGAATCTCGATAAAGCAATTCATAAGCAAATATTTGCTTTGTCGAATCGAGAATTGCCTGTCTCGCAATGTACTGAGTCACGGGTTTTGTCATAGATAGTGTAAACCTGATAATGTAATTCTAGCTCTAAAACTCTGAGAATTAATTAGAAATTCTGTCGCATTTTTTAAGGTTACGCCAGCACAAGAAGATGAGCAAACAAAAATACCTTTATTAGGATCATAATAATTTATTCCCATCCCTTTTACCTAATAAATTTTAACCGTTTTTTAAAAGCTGCCTGATATCAAAATGGAAAAAAAAGCGAGCTGTGCCAAACTTTAAAGCACCCTATGTACGTAAACATATTTAAGACTAATCAGTTTACTTTCTATTTAGGCAAAAGGATAAGCTTTATGGAGCTCAATACGCTCGAGTCTTTTTTCCACACTATGTATATGCCTCACGGGCATTGTTATTTATGGCAAGCGCACTTGCTTTGGAGCAATGTACTGGCTGATGCGCTCATCGCTGCGGCTTACTTTTCTATTCCAGTTGCTATTATGATCGTGGCCAAAAAGCGCCCAGAGCTTGGTCAACATTGGCTTGCTTGGTTATTTTCTGCCTTCATATTGCTCTGTGGCCTCACCCATCTCATCGGTATTTTTGCTGTTTGGCATGGTATATACGGTATTCAAGCAATCAGTAAAATTGCCACTGCAATTGTCTCGATGGTCACTGCCATTTATCTTTTTCGGCTGCTTCCTGAGGCGCTCAGCCTCGCAACCCCACAAGAAGTAAAAGGTTTTAAGTCAAAACTGAGCGCTTTCACCAGAGAAACTGCCTCTTTAAAAACCAAGTTAAGTCAACATGAATTGACCAGTTTCACACTTGAAGCACTTCCTGCAAGTGCATTACTACTTGATGAAAAGTTAAACATCCTATCTGGAAATCCACACTTTTTGAAAGAGTTGAAGTACTCCGAAAACGAAGATGTGAGCAATCAACCTTTAAACGCGTTCTTTACATCCCATGATCCTTTTTATACCTATGAAGTAATACAGAATGAAATTGCCAACACGCCCGATTTTAGTCGCTCTTTAATCTGTACGATGCGAGCAAGTGATGGTCAATTGATCCCTATGGAAATAAATTTAAAACGCAGCCAGTTTAAAGATGAGACCTTGATACTTGCTGCTTTTAACAACCTTTCAGCACTTCGACTAACAGAATTAGAATTAAAAGAGTCTCACCAACAGATGCAGCGTGCCGTCAATGCCACGGAAGACGGCATTTGGGAGTGGAATGTGCAAAGTAACGAAGTCAATTACTCCCCAAAATTACTTGAGATGATAGGCCACGGAAATGAGCAAACAGCAAAATTTGAAATGTGGTTTGAGCATATTCACCCCAAATATATTGAACGCGTTAATAAGGCTTTAGAAACCCACTTCAAAACCAAAGAGCAATATAAAGTTGAGTATCTAGGTAAAGATAAAAATGATACCTACAGCTGGTTTCTTGCCATCGGAAATAGCGTCTTCGATGAGCAGGGCAACCCCACGGTTATGTCAGGCGCACTTCGTAATATTGAAACTGAAAAACAGTTAAGAATAGAAATTGCAGAGAAAGAAGACATATTACATGCCATCTACAATGGCACAGAACAAGCCATTTGGCTTGTGAAAGCGACACACGATGACTTCGTTTTCATGGAGTTCAACCAAACGGCATGTCAACGTGCTGGGGTTTCTTATCAACAGATCATTGGCAAACGGCTAACCCAACTTAAAGGGGGTATTTTTACGCCTGAAAATATTGAGCACATTAAACAAAAATACACCCAGTGCACACACGCTAAGGCACCCACCGAATATACAGAGAGCTTTAGTTCTGATGGGAAAACTTACTGGTATCAAACCACACTTTATCCGCTAATTGATAAACAAGAAGGAGAAGTTAAGATTGTTGGTACTGCAATCGATGTAACACATCGCAAACTCATAGAATCAGAGCTACAAAAGAGTCAGCACTTTTTAGAAAAAATGATCGATTCGACTGTCTGTGGTTTGTATCTTTACGACCTCAAGAAACAGCAAAATACCCGTATTAACCAACGCTATACCGATCTAATTGGTTACACTTTAGAAGAGTTACAACAACAAGACTTAAGCGCGCTATTTCATCCAGATGAAGTAGAGGAAGTGTTTGCGCACATTCAAACTGTCATTCAACAACCTGAAGGCCATTTAACCCCAATGACTTACCGGTTTAAACATAAAGCCGGACATTGGATATGGTGCTATTCGTTTGACACCGTATTGACCCATGATGAACAAGGTAATCCTGATTTAATGTTAGGCACCTTCATAGATATCACCGAACAAACAACACTTCTCAATGAACTAAAAACATCTAATGAGAGCTTGGAAAGATTCGCTTTTATTGCCTCTCATGATTTACAAGAGCCACTGAGAAAAATTGCCTCATTCTCATCAAGTTTAGCTACGCGTTTAAGCGCAACTTTGAAAGCCGATCCCGATGCAGAATTTGAATTTTCGCGTCTACTGAGCGCCACTGAGAGAATGCGGAATATGATCCAAGACTTACTTAAACTCTCTCGATTAACAACTCGAAAAGTCAGCAAAACGCCAAATAGTCTCATGTTATTGGTGTCTGAGATCAGTGAACAATTGTCTCTGCCCATTGAAGATGCAAATGCTGAAATAGTCATTGATGGCAACAACTGCCAACTCAATGTTGATTATTCCTTAATGCTACAGGTGTTCCAAAACCTAATTACTAATAGCCTCAAGTTTAAGCATCCTGAGCGTCCGCCCCAAATAACGATTGGCTGCTATACTGATCAAAATAACTTAGTTATTACGTATAAAGATAATGGCATTGGTATACAGCCCGAATATCGCGCGCAAATATTTGAGCCATTTCAAAGAGTATTTGCCAATCAATATGAAGGCAGTGGCATAGGTTTATCTTTAGTCAAAAAAATTGTTGAATTACACGATGGATATATCGAGTGTATTGATAGTACCGAAGAAGGGGCTACTTTCTTAATACACTTGCCGATGGAGGGTTAATGATGAATGAAATAGTGCTCGTTGAAGATGATCCCGATGATATTTACCTTTTCCGCCAAGCATGTGCGAAATCGGTAAACTCTCCAAAAGTAAAGGTATTAAACAGTGGTAAAGCACTTCTCGAAGAGGCCAGTGCGGCATCAAATAAAAATAGAGTTTACTTACTCGACCTCAATATGCCTGAAATGTCGGGGCTAGAGGCGCTTGATCATTTAAATAAAAGTGAACAGCTTAATGAAATGATAGTGGTCTGCTATAGCACTTCTGACAGCCCATCTGATATTCACCAAGCCTACCAACTCGGCGCCAAATCATTTTTAAGTAAACCTAGCTCAATCAGTGAATTAACCGAAATGATAAACACCATTACACGCTACTGGTTTAAGTACAACAAAATAGGGAGTGTTGAAGTATGAGCACTTGGTTAATTTATCTACTCGAAGATAATGAAGATGATGTTTATTTTGTGAAAAAGCTGCTCAGTGAGGTGCAAACCAGACAGAAATACAAAATATGTGCATTTGCGGATCTAAATTCATTAACTAGAGCCCTCACCCAAGCGCTGCCTGATACCCTTTTAATAGATTTAAATGTGCCTGATAGCATGGGGCTAGACACTCTGGTCAATGTAAAACGAATTGCCAAGGGCATTCCCATCATAGTGCTGACAGGTGTATCTGAAGAGCTTTATGGTGAGCAAGCCATTCAGCTCGGTGCACAAGATTACATACCTAAACACGAACTCTCTGGCACCTTGCTCAACCGCACTATTATGTTTTCTAAAGAGCGACATGATATGCAAAAGAACTTAGAAAACCTAGTGTCGTTAGATAGATTAACCATGCTACATAACCGTGGGGCGTTTGATCAGCACTTGCTAGAAACATTCAGTGAGGCTCAGCGACATAACCATACTTTTGCTATCTTATTTATTGATTTAGATAACTTTAAACCTGTTAACGACGAACTAGGCCACCAAGCAGGAGACAAACTACTTAAACTCATCGCATCTAAACTCAAGTTATTCAAGCGCACCGCAGACTTTGTGGCCCGCTATGGGGGGGATGAGTTTGTGATCGTGGCACATAACATGGATGGCCTCGATAACTTACTAAAGCTGGCAAACTACAAGTATCAATTACTCGCAGACTCCTATTGCTTAGAAGATCAAAATGGGGCGCTCAAAGAAGTTGATTTAGATGTTAGTATTGGGGCGGTCCTCTACCCAGCTCATGCTGATAGCACCCAAGAGTTGTTAAGCCGTGCTGACAAAGCTATGTATTACGCTAAAGAAAACAAGCTGCCCTTATATATTCCTGAGATAGATTAATGCCTCCCTTTCTAAATGCTGCGCGTTCACGCTTCGCGCAGTCATCACTTTTTTGCTGGTTTATTTGAGAACGATTTACCCTATTAAATTTCAGACTTAGCCCTTAATTAATCAATTTTTATTGTCGATAAGGTAAAAATTTTTCGTGGTTTTTGCTTTAATTTTTGATTGTCGAAAATAAAACTAACGCCTATTATCTGCGCCACCTTGATGATAGCCAATCCGAGTACATCACAGCTGTTTTTGTGGCAAGGCGATGAGTAACTATCCAAGTGTTATTTACTTTTTAACACTACACGTATCACACATTGAGCGTGCCTTTTTTAAGGGGATTTATAATGGCGCAAGCCCACACCGTTTTAGACTTTCATTCTTATTCTAGCGGCTTATTGTCTAGCGATGAAACACGCTTAATTAAGAGCTCAGTAGCACAATATGGTGCGCCATTATTGCTATTAGACTGCGATGTTGTTCGCCGCCAATACCATACTTTAAACGACGCATTGCCAAGTGTGACTTTACACTTTGCGTTAAAACCATTACCGCATGAAGCAGTAGTGAGAACCTTACTGGCTGAGGGGGCATGCTTTGATTTGGCCACCAGCGGTGAAGTTGAGCTAGTCAAACAAGTTGGCGTACCAGCTGAGCGTACTATTCATACTCATCCGATCAAACGCGATAGCGATATTCGTGACGCGCTTGAATATGGCTGTACCGTGTTCGTTGTCGATAACCTGAATGAGCTTGAGAAATTTAAGCCTTATAAAGATCAGGTTGAGTTATTAGTACGCTTAAGCTTTCGAAACAAAGAAGCCTTTGCTGATTTATCTAAAAAATTCGGCTGCTCAGCAGAAGATGCATTCGAGATCATCGAAACGGCAAATCGCTGGCAAATTCGCATTAAAGGTTTGTCGTTCCATGTTGGTTCGCAAACCCTTAACCCACAAAAATATGTGGATGCCATTGAAGCCTGTAAAGTGTTAATGAACAAAGTCGTCGACTGTGGTTTACCAGCACTCAGCATGCTAGACATTGGCGGCGGTTTCCCGGTGAGCTACAACCGTCAGGTGATGCCTATTAAACTATTCTGCGTTCCGATTAATGCCGCTTTAGCTGGGTTACCCGACACGGTACAAGTTATCGCTGAGCCTGGCCGCTTTATTGTCGCAGAAGCCATGGTGAGCGTTGCTTCTATCATGGGTCAAGCAAAACGCGAAGGGCAAATGTGGTACTACCTAGACGATGGTATTTACGGCTCGTTCAGCGGCTTAATGTTTGATGACGCCCAGTACCCGTTAACGGCAATACGCTTGAATGACAATTGGCGTACCAGCGCATTACAAAGTAGCGTGTTAACAGGCCCGACGTGCGACAGTATTGATGTAGTTGCCGATAACATTATGCTACCCGCGTTAAGCAATGGCGATTTAATCGTTGGTAAAATGATGGGCGCTTACACCAGTGCCACAGCAACCGATTTTAACTTTTTTAAACGTGCACATACCGTGGTGTTAAACGATGTGGCGTTAGATACTCCAAGATTAATTGTGTAGAGTGTGAACGCAAAGGGGCCTCATCTGAGGGCCCTTTTTTATTGAAACAGTTTCACTCAGCATGCTGCAATTTATTTAAGACAACCCGACATAAAGTCGGTGCTACCATGTTCACGCTGACGACCGATATATTTCTCGGTAGCAGCGATTTCATATCGCGTTAAACGTGCAGATATACGTCCAACAACCCGACATAAAGTCGGTGCTACCGCACTTCCGCTGACGACCGATATATTTCTCGGTAGCAGCGATTTCATATCGCGTTAAACGTGCAGATATACGTCCAACAACCCGACATAAAGTCGGTGCTACCATGTTCACGCTCACGACCGATGTATTTCTCGGTAGCAGTGATTTCATATCGCGTTAAGCGTTAGGAGAGACATCAAAACAACCCGACATAAAGTCGGTGCTACCATGTTCACGCTGACGACCGATATATTTCTCGGTAGCAGCGATTTCATATCGCGTTAAGTGTTAGGAGAGACATCAAGACAACCCGACATAAAGTCGGTGCTACCATGTTCACGCTGACGACCGATATATTTCTCGGTAGCAGCGATTTCATATCGCGTTAAACGTTAGGAGAGACATCAAAACAACCCGACATAAAGTCGGTGCTACCGCACTTCCGCTGACTACCAAAATAATGCTCGGTAGCAGCGATTTCATATCGCGTTAAAGTACAGATGAAACAAAAATCCAGAACCAACTAAAAATCCACAGTTAGGCATCAGCCATTTTAAACTTAAACCGTATATTCAACGCCAAGCCCGGTGACATACGTTCTACACTCACTTCACCTTGCTGGGCATTGATCAGTTCTTTAACCAAAGCCAAACCAATCCCCGTGCCTTGAGTAGCTCGCGTTAATTCATTACCGCCACGATAAAACAACTCGAATAGCTTTTCTTGCTGCTCTTCACTAATGCCAAAACCATAATCTCGTATTTGCAACTGAATAGATTCAGGTTGCTGCTTAGAATAATGAAAATTAAAATCGATTTTTTGTCTCTCAACATCATTGATCTTGGCTTGATCAAAAAACTTCACGGCATTGTCGGTAATATTAATCACCACTTGCGCAAAAGCATCCATATCAACCCACAATAAAGCACAGTCTGGTTGTTCAAAAGGTTGATTAATAGTGAGTTTGAAATCGTTTTTCACTAATAAAGATGAGACTTTAGATTGGATCACATCATTCAAAATGCTCAATTTTACCCAATTCGGTTCAACATTATGAGCTGGTTGGCTGAGTTTAGATAGCTGCAAAATATTATCAATAAGGCGAGACAACCGCTCACTCTCACTAAATATAAACTCATAGTAATCGCTGCGGTGTTGCTCCGATAGAATTTGCCCTGACTTCAGCATTTCTGAGTACATGCGAATGGATGTCAGTGGGGTTTTTAATTCATGGCTCACCGACGAGACAAAATTCAAACGTTGCTCGGCTAACTTTAACTGACGTTTTCCCAAGGCATAAAAACCATAGCAACCAAGTGCAATGGTCAGCAATAAGACCCCCATTAAACCTAAGCCATACAAAGCAAGGCTACTGGTCCCAAACGCTTTAGTCGAAAATGAAATACAATAAGACGGAAACGGCCAATGTAGAGCACTTTCTTTCAGGTGAACTTGCATCAACTTTGCCGGTAATGACGCTTGTAGCTGTACGTCCATATCCCCATTTTTTAGCATCTTGGAAACAATAAACGCATCCTCGGCATGACCTTTCTTATCACTAATAGTCAATCCGAGAAATGCATTGGGACGCTTATTGGTCATGACTTCCATGATAAGCCCGAGTAAATAGCGCTGCTTATCTAAAACATAGCCCTGCATTTTTACTTCATCACTGACTGTCACCACGCGATAAAAAATAAAGTAATCTGCGACATCTTCAATCACTTCATATTTTTCGGGTTGTACGATAAAGCCATTATTAATCAAAGTTTTTATCTGCCCTGAACGCATCACCACATCATATAAACCGCGCGCCATTTTGAGGCTGTCTTTTTGCGCTTCTTTTTCCGAGAAAACATCATCCGCTTCAATCACATCTGGCCACATCGGGCTATTAAAACGCCCTTGTGCGTCAATCTGAAAGAAACCTACCAGACCTTCATAACGTTGAAAACTTTCTGGATCTGCAAGCGGAGATACTTGTCGCGTAACCTTTTTGGTTTCAGGGTTGTAGGCATATTGGTAGTAATCAAACTCCGTGGGAGAAACCGAGTTAGTAATAATCGCCTGTTTAAATAGCCGTTTATTAATGATGTCGCTGAGCTTGGTCGCATGTTTTTGATATTTAGCTATTTGCTCTTGCTCGAATTGCTGAAACACAAACACACAAACCAAAGACACCGGAATAAACAACAGTAAAAAAAAGCTCAGCGTAAAAATTCTCAGCCTTTTCAAACGCTGTTGATAATTAAGTAAAGGTGAAGGTTTTAAGAATGCTTTCATCAAGAAGCCTGCCCGAATAATTGATACCCTTCGCCACGCAGGGTCACTAGGTATTTTGGCGATTTAGGATCAGGTTCAATTTTCTTGCGTAACTTGGCTATATGAATATCAACCGTTCGAGTATCTATGTGATCGGTTGACTTATACCCCCACACTTCTCTTAACAGTTCACAGCGAGAAACTGGCGCTTTTTGTTGGCTCAGATAGTTTAAGATCTCCACTTCACGACGGGTATAGCGTACCGTTTGGTTAAACGATTGGCCTGTTAAGCTTTGAGTACAGATCTCCACTTGATCACAAATGGTTAGCTTACTGTCTTCGGGGCTCCACCCTGAACGACGTACCAAGGCTTTAACCCTTAATACCAACTCTGACGTCGAAAATGGTTTAGCCAAATAATCATCAGCCCCCAAAGTCAGACCGTTGATGATATCTTCTTCACTGTTTTTAGCTGTCAGCATCAAAATCGCTTGGCTTTGCGAGTGCTGACGAAGTGCATTACAGATCTCAAAGCCATTCATACTCGGCAGCATCACATCTAAAATCACACAATGATAATGGCCTTGCAACGCGGTTTCTAACCCTTGTTTGCCATCCATTTCACTGTCGACCTCAAAACCGTGGAAAATAAATAAGTCGGTCAAGCCGCGTAAAATGCTGGCTTCGTCTTCCACGATTAACAATTTAGGTTTGATGCTCATAGTTTGATACTCCTTTTTACACACGCGTTACCCTACCCCAGCCCTTACATTTTCTTAAGTAAACTTTTGTAAAAAAATCCTACTCAGAGTTTTACTTTTTGTGCCTATTTTACCTTTGCTCGCTTTCCTAATATGAGCTCAAACGCCATTGAGGGAAATATCATGAAACGCCTTTTCACATCTCGTCTTCTAAAATTAAGTGTGGTTGCGACTGCATTGACTTTGCTTTTTAACAGCCAAGCAAGCTGTGCCAATGATGATGTAAGCAGCAACACAGCCGCTAACATCGATACCTACGACGAGCGTTTCTTCACGCCATTTTCACCACAAAGCCTGCGCGATATCTTAGAAAAAATTCCAGGAGCCAATAACCTGCTCTTGGCCATGAATAACAACAATGAAACCCGCGGTTTTGGCTCCTCAGGTGAACAAATATTAATTAATCGACAACGCGTATCGGGTAAAGGCAATAGCATAAAAAGTGAGATTGATAACATTCAAGCCAAAGATGTTGACTATATTGAGCTGATCAGAGGATCGGTATCTGGTCTTGATGTACAAAGTAACGGTCTAATTATCAATGTCATGCTCAAAGACGACATCAGCACCGCGGTACTATGGAATATTGGGGTTACAAAAACAGACTCTATGCAAGGTAAAGCACTAGGCTCTTTGGTATTAAGTGGGGGGGAAGGCGATTTAACGTATCGATTTGGTTTTGAGAGGCAGCTTTACCCCACGAAAGTCAAAATCAATGAGCTGTTTAGCTCTGCCGACAATGAGCCGACAAAACACTACAAGCGTGTGCGTAAAAATTGGTTCCGAGAAGACATATTCAGCAACAAGCTCAGTTACAAGCACGCCAACAGCACCTCTATGACGCTGAACAGCATGTATAAAAAAATCTATCTAGATAGCGACTTTGACTCGACCTACATTCAACTTGCAGACAACACCAGAACAGCGGATAACCTGACATTTGATTGGGGCCTACGAGAATGGGAAATTGGCGGAGACATCAGTCATAAAATTAACGATAAACACAGCTTAAAGCTGCTATTTATAGAAAACCGTAGCAAAGCCAATGATCAACTTTGGCAGACCATTATCAATGACGATGACAGCACCTCGGCGGGATACCAACTCCCTCGGTTATATAGAGAGTCAGAAAGCGTCGTGAGAGGCAGTTGGAAATACACACTTAACAAGCAACATAGCTTTGACTCAGGCGTTGAACTTGCCATTAATAAACTCGATGAAAACCTGCAATTTATTGACAACCAAGACGATGTTTATCATTCAACCGAGCTAAACGGCATAAAAGAAACTCGCTATGAAGGCTTTAGTCACTATAACTATTCAATATCTCAAGCAACGAACTTGCAGGCCTCTGTTGTTTACGAGTATTCAAAACTGGATGTCACCACAGATTTTAGTTTGCAAACCGATACTTTTGAGCAAGCAACCAGTGGTTCAACGCGGTCATTTAATTACTTAAAACCACGTATCAACTTGCGCCATGATGTAAGTGACGCCATTCAGTTACGAACTAATTTAGAGCGTACCGTCAGCCAACTCAACTTGAATGATTTTGTGCCTAGCTTTAACCGGGAAGAACAGCGATTAGAAGAAACCAACCCTAACTTACACCCAGAAATCAGAGACGAATTGTCTGTAAGTTTTGAAAGGCAGTGGCAAGCAACCTCAGGTAGTCTAACTCTGACGCCATACTATCATAAGATCACCGATCTCATTGTTGAGATCCCATTAGTAAGCTACTCAGGTGAAGGTAATATAGACAGTGCCAAAGAGTATGGTATTGAGCTTGAAACTGATTTTGGTTTAGACGTCATTGGCCTACCAAATACGATGATCAGCGCCAGTTATACTTGGCGCGATACTAATATGCGCGACCCATTTACTGGTCAAGACAATAAAATAGCGAGACTGAGCGATAACGAATGGCAAGTTAAAATCAATCAAACAGGGCCTATCGAAAACCTTGATTGGAGCATGACACTGCAAGATAGAGGTACTTCGCCCTTTACTCGCTTCGACTATACCAGCACGTTAGAATACAAGTTGTGGGCGAGCATGGAGCTAAACTATAAATTGCCATCAAACTTAAAATTAACGCTCAAAGGCGACCGCTTGCTAAGCCGTAAAACCAGAAACATCAGAACTCGACACACCGGCTTATTTACTGAAAATGGTATTTCACAATACGAAGATCGTCGCTTTGAACGCTCACCGCGTTTTACATTACTGCTAAGCGGTCAGTTCTAACTGACTCCTTTATCTCTCAAAAGGCACGTTTGTAGCTTCGTGCCTTTTGAAACCCGCTAGGTATCTTTTAAAAAAGAAGAGCGTAAAGTTATTCTAAAATCCACTTTGAGTGCTGTTTATCTGCACTGCCTGCCGAAGTTAATTGTGGACGCTGCTTATCTTGGTTATACCAAAAATACTGCTGCCAATAGGTATTTTTAATATTCCAAACTCCTCCTTGATAAACAAACTCGTACTCCGCTTGTTTTGGCGAGTTCCATAATTTGCCATAACCCGATGAAGATCCACTATAGCTAAAGAATAATGCTGGCGCTTGGCGACTTCGTAAATAGTAACGCCCCTCACTTGCTGGTACTTTTAACCACTCCACAGGATTATTCTGCGCTGTAGTTAAGCGCTCATTGTTGTCTAAAGCAGATACCGACAGCGCCTTACCATCTACAGCAGACTTGATCACCACAGCTTTGCCACTGTCAGCTTGCTGCTTAGTCGGTTGCCAATCGTTTGGTGGTGTTTGCCAAGTAAGTGACTTCCAGCGCCAGTTATAGGGCATTCCCATATAATCATCGTACAGATCTGCGTATCCGGGTTCTGCTTCAATGTTATATAAGCACTGACGACGCTCAGCATCTAATTGCGCAACGCGCTCAGCTTGATTGGTTGTGCCGACATTTAATTCTCCCATACAGGCTTCAAGTGTTTTGCCTGTACCAGTTTCACCCGGGGCGAGTACATAGGTATGATCTCTATGGTGCTGGTTGTCATACCACGTAAGCATCGCCTGTTCATCAAACGACAACCAATTGTCTACCAAGGTTTGTGCTTCTTGCCTTGCGTAAGCTTCGCGTGCACTTTTGTCTACGGCCATTGTACGAATGAATGCCGCCCATAGGTCTTTACTTGCTTCTAAGGCCACCAGCGCAACAGGCTTCATATTACTTGCAGAATATGAATCCCACCCTGAATCAAGGCGAGTATTTTCTTGCCAGATCACATCGCCACTGCTGAAGTCGAGCACATCTTTGGTGTCATGTGTGTGCTGCTCTGCACCTTCTGAACATAAATAAGCTTTTACTTGCCATACTTTTTCGTAGTTATCCGCTGGTAAACGTACTGTATGCTCTGGGCTAAATGAGTCTTGGAACAAGTGCACCGCTCGACCAAACAAGAAATAGTTATGATCCACTTCGGCTTTAGCTGAATAGCCTCCGCCATCCCACACTTTTATACGTTTTTGCTCTGCCATCGCAGCATTTACAAAGTGTTCAATAAAGCGCTTTTGACCGCGGAAAGCCGCATCCACACCACCTTGGCCACCTATGTCATCATAACGACGCATAAAGTGATCTTGTTGTAGATCGGCAGGTTCTTGCGAAATCGCACTAAAGCAGTTTGGTCCAGTCGGATCCGTACTGGCATTCGTCACATTAAACCCTGCTATGTCTACCCAACGCTCGCCCACAATGGCTGCATAGATATCGTCATACTTAGGTTGGTAACTCGAATTGTTATTACTTTTCGCTTGTATACGCTGTACTTCATCATACGCCGCAGTTAAGTCAGTGCGCTTCGCCAGCCCTTGCTGCCAGTGATATCGAGGATCGTTAGGAGCAGTTTGAATGATGTGCTCTTGGTCTAATAACTCCAGTGCCGCGGTACGTGTGAGCCATTCGTGACCCATTGGCATGATGCCACCGCCACCTAGTTGCGTGAATGCACTTGCTGACGTCGCACCTAGCAGCGCAAGACCAATACTCAGTTTTTTGATATTCATAATTTTCCTTATAGAACGGGCTTAATAAGCTTTTTACAGCTCATTTCCTTAAGCCAATAAAAATCACGCGCATAGTAGAGTTAAAACTTTAAAGTTACAACTATGTTAATGATGGATTAGAAGGAGTAAATGGGATTTCTTGGAACCAGCCCTAAGCGGTTGGGGGAACTCAGGGCTGGAGAGAGTAAATAAATTACTGGCAATTCGCGTTAGGGAAGTTACTGACGTGAGTCGCGATATGATCGGCGTAACTGTTATTTAAAATCGGCGTTGTGCCGTAATGACCCGCATCTTTACCTATGGTAAAGCTTTGAGATGCACTCAACCCAGATTTGATAAATGCTTCCGCATCCGTTTTAGCATTGCCATAAGCACGCACAATTTTAATGCCATTCGCTTCAAGCTGATTAATCTGCTCTGTCTTGTACTCAGCTGTACGGAATAAGCTGGTTTCATTGCTCAGCGAGGTGCGCAGATAACCTTGAGGCAAGCCCATCCAAGATAGCCATTTACGTGTACCTTTGGCATACCAATAAACACGCGCAGTCAGATAAATAGGCTGATAACCTAAATCTAAATAGCTACGCGCTAAGGTATAAGCCTCGTCCTTTGCGTCAGCATAATCGATGCCTGTGTAATCACCAATTTGCTCGGCATCAGACTCTGTTAATGTGCCATCAATGTCGAATAATACCGCTTCTGTATTTGGCTCTACGACCGTTAAGAAACCTTCTGTGCCTGTGCCATCAGCTGGAACGCCCGCATAAATACGGTATTGGCCTGCAGACATGCCCGGTAAAGACAAAGTCGCTTTACCATCGCTGTTTGTGGTCGCTGTCGATACATATTGCCACTGCGCATCATTTTGACCACGAATATAAAACTTCACTGTTTCAAATTCTAAGTCTTTATGCGCCACACTGCCGTAATCAAACTTAGCAGTTACTGAAACAGGCTTACCTACCGCGACAATTTCATCGTGGATCATATGAAAGCTTGGCAGCCAAGTAATAAAACGATTTGACCAGTTTGTATATTTACCGGTTTCAAAGCTAGGCGCTTCAAAACGCTGCTCCATCAAATGTGGTTGCGGGCACTGTGGTAGTGCAAAAGCCGAGGCTGCGCTCAGCAGTAGCGGGGCAAAAAGCCATTTATTATTGTTCATATTCTTTCCTTAAGTAAAAACATCAATTACTTAGAATAGAATAAAAACTCAAAGTTACAAAAATGTTAAATATAAAATAAAAACTTAATTCATATAAAAAAGGCCGCGTACTTTTCAAGTGCGCGACCTTTATGTATGCGTATGAAAATGAATTAGGCGTTGCGCGATTTAGCCACGATTTCGACTTCTTCAGGCACTAAGAACACCCCTGAAATCGCTTTAAGATTGGCCTGCTTCCCTTCAGGTAGACTAAATTCAAACTTATGCGCTAACTGAGCAAATAAGGTATGAATGATGTATTTACCAAAATGTTCACCCAAGCAGCGGCGCTGACCTAAACCAAATGGGAAAGCTTTACCCAGTTGTTTTTTGCTCAACTCGCCATCTTCATCTAAAAAGCGCTCAGGCATAAATTCATATGGGTTTTCCCACAGCGTTTCATCACGGGTAATACTGTAATTATTAATCACCAATGGCGTGCCTTCAGCAAGAAAGTAACCGTCTAATAGCGTGTCTTTGCTGGTTGCATAGTTGGCCGCTGGCATTGATGTAATTGAACAATGGCGCAATACCTCACTAATAAACGCCTGTGTATAAGGCAGATCCGCTTTGTGCTTATTCAGTGGCACCGCGTTTTTACCCACCACTTCGTCGAGTTCTTTTTGTACACGCTGCTGCTGTTTTGGAAAAGCAGCCAAGTATAACAACGCCCAGCGCATCGCAAATGCACCAACACCGCCACCAGCTCCCGCGACTTGAGTCAGTGAACCGATGACAATTTCTTTTTCATCAATGTTTAAAGCAGCTTTCGTTTGCTCATCGACACTGTCATTTGCAGCAAACAAATAATCACATAAATCACGATACTCGCCCGGTTTATAATCGGCTTTACGACGGTCAACATTGAATGACACGTATTGATCAAGGGCGTTGAGGTTACCGCTAAACTTTTCAATCGCATCACCATACTGAGCATAATATTTCTCTTGCAGTTCAGTAGGCATCAACTCGTAACGCGTGCTGTTAATAAAACCATTGGGTAACCAACTTAAGCTTTTCTCGTCAAACAGACCTTTTTCAAATTCACCAAAACGATCATCAAACATGACCTTATGTAAAAAGCTAGCAAGCTTAATTGATACTTCTCGATTCGGGTCAAATGGCTTGCCCTCTTCTGCTTGCCATAGTGCTGCGATATCCTCAATCTCAGTGGTCATCCATTGCTCAATGTTATCCCAGCGCGTGGCAAAATATTCACGCATGGCATGGGCAAATACTTTACGGTGCACCTGCCAAGGCTCGCCAGCTTCTAACTCTAAAAAGTGCTTTTGTGGTGCCACTTGCAGAATTTTATAATCGGCGCGTACATTAAACACATCATTCTGTGTGACCAATGCTTCTTTGATGTATTGATAGCCGTTTAAAACCACCAAATTACCCTTGGCTGTTTCAACCGAGTAGATATCTCCGTATTTTTTTGACAGAGATTCGATAATTAGGTGGTAATCCTCACCCCAAAAAAACAGCTGCCCGTCTTCGCTGTTAAATGGGATGTGAGGAATACTCGGAGTCAGTTTGTTAATGTCTAAATTGATATGTGGTTGCGCCACGACGCTGTCTGTATTTTTCATTGCTCAAATTCCGCTGACTAAAGTTGGCGTTGCAGTGGTCGCTGCACTCGCTGTGAATTGCTCTGATTGCAGATACCAAACGAAAGGAAACTTTTCGGTGATCCGGAAGATCTTTTTACCTTGAGAGAACACCAAATAGGTGCGATACAACACCAGATCATGGCTTGAAATCGCAAAGTGAGGTGCTAGCTCATTGGCATATTCAAATCCCCATGACAGCAAGGTTTTATAAGTTTCTACCTGAAACTTTTCCCAAGCTTTGCCGATGGGGATCTGAGAATGAGTCAGGGCACGAGAAAAATTCACGTTCATGTTACCGTGATAAACCAGGGAGTCGGCGTATAGGTAAGGCAAGCCTGAGGTCTCGCCTTGCAATAAAATAACCCGCCTTTGGCAATGTGTTTCAGCTTGCTGTTCACTCGAGGTTGTAGCGATCGTGTCGCTATCAACATCGGCTTCAAACAGTTTATTCACCACCAACTTTTCATCGACAATACTTTCGATTAATTGGGTTACTGTGCCATCTGTGCCTAAGATAATTTTTTGCAAATGGCTTAAACGACTTAAATTAAAGCGATGTGGCTGCAACGCATCATCTAGATTACACAAGCACTCATCGGTTAGTCGGATCATAACGTTTTCCCGTCCCTGAGCAGCTATTTACTAAGCTCACGTAAGCCATCAAGGCGCAGACGTGAGAGTAGTTTTTGGGTGGTCAAAGCCAATTCAAAATGAATGATGCGTGGCCAAGAACTGATATTTGGAAAGCCTAATAAAAACGAGCGCGCTGTATGCGTCATTTTATTTGGGCCATCTAAACGGTATTGCGCTGCAAACTGTGGGTTATGCAATAGCTTTACGCGCAACAGTGGATCTTTAAACAAGCTAGGGATCTCAGGCATGCAGCCAACCAGCTTTGCCATAGAATCCATGTAATGGCAGTAGTTCACCAAAGACGCCACATGTGGGGTGATCTTGTACTCGGTCTGCCAGTGCTCGGTATCGTATTTAATAATGTCGACCATTTCTGATAGCGGCGGTAATAATTTCTCGCCACTGGCCAGTTGTGATAAG
Organism: Pseudoalteromonas sp. SS15; assembly: GCF_049257195.1. Taxonomy (NCBI): domain Bacteria; kingdom Pseudomonadati; phylum Pseudomonadota; class Gammaproteobacteria; order Alteromonadales; family Pseudoalteromonadaceae; genus Pseudoalteromonas; species Pseudoalteromonas sp. SS15. The sequence continues at coordinate 79,729 of NZ_JBMMUD010000003.1, read as the reverse complement.
TAACGACATTGCATTTCAGCAATAACTGGAATGCCCCCTTGTTGCGGGCGAACAAAACCGATAAACGACAGTGAGTCACCCATTTCAGGAATAAACATTTGTTTATACAAGTCACGCATATTACTGATGCTGACATCTAAAAATGGGAAGCTCAGTTGATAGCCGGTGCAAAATACCACGGCATCAATTTCTTCACGCGTGCCATCTTGAAACACCACGGCGTTTTTTTCAAAACGCACAATGCCACCAATGTTAGGCACTACTTTGCCATCGGCGATTGGCCTGAATAGTCGCTCATTTTTAGTGACGGCCTGATGGTGAGAAGGGCCAGATTTTTTCAGCCACTCACCTCTGATCCGCACATGGTCGTTCCGGCTATTCACATACTTATTGAAAATACCTTTGGTGATCCCACCATGATAACGATGTGGTAATTTGTTCACGATGCGTGATGTTAACCAGCTGGTATCTATGGTGAAGTAAGGATCTTCTTGGAACGCCATATAGCGTGGTGCCACCGCAGGGTAACGACGCAGCGATAAGATACATTTGCTCGCAACTTCTGAAATCTCCGAAGTAATGTCGGCACTACTTTCTCCCAAACCGACACATAACACACGTTTACCCGCATATTTGTGCTTATCGCGGTAATCATTCGAGTGCTCAATTTCACCCTCGAACATATCTAAACCAGCAAGCTCAGGCAGTTTTGGCTTTTGGAAATGACCCGAGCAAACGGCAACCATGTCAAAGGTGTCAGTTTGTTCAGCCATGCCATGTTTTGTGGTGACCTGCCATTTACCCGCTTGCTTTTCTACCTTTCGTACTTCGTGATCGTAATGAATGTATTGACCTAATTCGAAGCGGGCAAGATATTCGCCTAAGTAGTTAACGTATTCTTTTTTAGACCAGAACTTCAGCTTTTGCTGACTCGGCACATAATCTGAATACGCCATAAAATAATTAGAAATGGTTAGGTGCAAATCTTCATAGATTTTTTTATCGGCAAATACACCACCAAAGCTTTCTGCTTTTTCAAAACAGACAACCTCATGGCCTCCGTCTGTAAGCTGTTTGATGGCGGCAATGCCTGATAAACCAGCACCGATGACTGCGATTTTTTTTCTCATTTTTCATTCCTTGTTTAACTAGGAGGTGCCTGCAGATGCAAGCGTGTTACGCCTAGCTCATCGTGATCTGGGTGTTATTTTCAGATCACGATTGAGCAGACAACCCAGATAAGCATTGACGCGATAATTTTCCGTTGCGATTACGAGGCAGTGCATCGTGCACTATCACCTGCTCTGGCAACATGTATTTAGGTAAACGTTTGGCACAGTGAATTTTTAGGGTTAATAAAGACGGCGCATCGCCCTCTACGGCAATATGCGCATGGAGTGTTTTTTGGCTGCTGAGCTCAACTAAACACTCTTTCACTGCTGGGTGCTGGTAAATAGCGCGTTCAACTTCACCAAGATGAACTCGATAACCATTCACTTTGACCATATGATCTTGGCGACCGACATACATCAACTCTCCCAACTCATTGAAATAGCCAATATCACCTGTGTTATAAGCTTCTGATTGCAGATCTGCGCGCCCCCAATAACCGCTGAAAACAGTCGGACCAATTACAGTAACAAACCCTTGCTCGCCCACAGGCAGTGCTTTACCTTGTTCATCACAAATTGATAGCAAAGCATTGCTGGCCGGGTAGCCTATAGGTAGCTTGTCTGGTACTACCCGAGGGACTTTGTAGTAACTACAGACATTGGTTTCGGTCGGGCCATAAAAGTTGTAAAGCTCTGCATCGGGAAACGCTTCACGAAGTTGTTTAAGCGGTTTAATGGCAAAAGCTTCACCAGCAAAAATAATGGCTCTAAGCTGTTGGCAACGCATCGCAAAGTCAGCGTCAGCTTCTAGCATCATCACCAATGCGGTCGGCACTGAATACCAAATACTGATCTGCTTTTGGGCCACAAATGACACTAATTTTTGTGCCACATAGCTGTCGATTTCAGACACCAAATGAACACTTGCGCCTGATAACAAAGCCACATAAATATCCAGCACTGATAAATCAAAATGCCAGGGGGCATGATTGGCAAAACGATCTTGTACTGTTGCGTTGAGTTTATTCGCCGACCACTCAATAAAAGCAAGGGCATTTTCATGACTGATTTTGACGCCTTTTGGCACGCCGGTTGAGCCAGAGGTATACAGCATATACGCCAAATCTGTACTTTTACCCTGTTTCGGTAGGTTGAGCTGGCTTGGTTGCTGAGCTGAGATATGCTGCCACGTGTGTACATGCAATACTGAGCTTATCAATCCATCTTCGTCTAAGACCACAAAGTCACATAAGGCATTATCACCACGCTGATATTGACTAAACTTAGCCTTATTGGTGATCAATACCTTCATGTCGCAGTCTTGACGAATAATATCCACACGCACTTTCGGATTCATTGGATCAATTGGTACATAAACGGCATTGAGTTTACTCACCGCCAACATGCCAGCCAAAGCTCGACATGACTTATCACACCAAAGCCCCACTCTATCACCCGCTTTAACGCCGATTTTTTGCAGCAGCACTGCAATTTGAGTTGCCCTGAGTTGTAATTCACCATAACTATACGACTCTGTGCTATCGCTGACTGCCAGTGCTTGCTCACCAGCGCGCACTAAGCCTTGAGTTAAAACTTGATTGAGTAACTTCATAGTAGACCCAACCTGTTACAGATGAGCTCTCGTTGAATATCAGACGTACCTGAGAACAACACCGACCCTAGGGCATCACGAATGCTGCTATCTATGCCGCTTTCTTGTAAGTAACCGGCCGCGCCATGAATACGAATGGCGTCAATACCCGATTGCACAAACGCTTCGCTGATAGCTAACTTACTTGATGCCACTGCTTTGGTGTTATCAACGTCTTGAGACTTTTGCCAAGCCGCAAAATACAGCAATAAGCGCGCACTTTGTAAACGTACTTCCATATCGGCAATACGATGTGACACTGCCTGAAATTTGCTGATGGTTTTATCGCCCTGCTTACGGGTATTCGCAAACTCAATGCAGCGCTCTAAATCGTTCTGCATCACACCAACAAATAAAGCAAATAAACAACAGCGCTCCCAATCCATAGAAGCGGCAAAAATACGCGCGCCTTGCCCTTCACTGCCTAGTACATAGTCCTTATGCACTTTTACCTCATCAAAAAACACTTGGTTGAGCTGCGCCGAATCAAGCCCTAACTTTTTGTAGCTTTTTCCTACTTCAATGCCAGGTAAATCAGCAGGCACAACAAAGGCCGTTTGACCTAAGTAGCCAAACTTAGGGTTGGTGGTCGCATAAAGAACAAAGTAGTCGGCCACACTGCCGTTAGTCACATAAGACTTAGCACCATTGATGATGTAGTAATCACCCTCTTTGATTGCCTTGGTGGTTAATTTGCCAATGTCTGAGCCTGCTTCAGCTTCAGAAATGGCATTCGCTGCGATTTTCTCACCACTGGTCAGCGCCGGTAATAACTCATGTTTTAGTGTTTCACTGCCATGTTCATAAATCGGCATAACGCAAGCAAAGGTGTGTGCAGCACCGGCAAATAAAATGCCGGTATCTGCACAACCTTGACCAAGACCCTCTAAAATTTTAACTGTGGTTAAAATGTCAAAACCACTGCCACAAGGCGAGTAGCGGCTATCTACGGGTAAACCGTAATAGCCAAACTCACCCAGTGATCGCCAAGCTTCCATAGGAAACTCGCCTGCAGAGATCTTCGAAAAATCGAGATCTCGTGCAAAGCTCAAGGCGTGCTCATGTAATGCGAGCTGATCCTCATTCCACGCAAAGTTCATGATCTATCCTCAACCAGCCATTTGTTTGCGGTCGTATTCTTCAATAGCATTTCTAAAGATGGTCGGGGCTTTCCATCCTTCACAATCAAAGCAACAGCCACCTAATAGACGGATAACTTCATCGCGTAAATCAGGGTTTTGCATTTGATAGCCAAAGAAAATTGGGTAGATCCAGAAGTAACGAATAAGATCTGCAGCAATTTGCTGACCGCCATTACTCCAATCGCGGTATTCGTAGAAAGGCGTTTTCCAATCGTTACCATCGATGGCACGTTTAATGGCATCTGCGGCTTTAATACCCTCTTTCATGGCGAATGACACGCCATAAGAGAAAATTGGATCTAAGAATCGATGCGCGTCACCGATACATAACCAACCATCACCTACAAATGGTTCAATACGGTAAGAGAAGTCTGCCATTGATTGCGATTCACCCACGCGCTCTGCGTTTTTGAAACGGCGTCTGATCTCAGGGCTGATATGCTCCATACCCCATTCGATGGCATCATCTGGGTTTTTACATTCTTTGTAGTACAAGTCTTTCGGGATCACTATCCCTAGACTATCTGTGTCTGGCGAGATTGGAATGATCCACGACCAGTGATACTGCTTTGAATATAAAATGGTGGTATTTGTTGAGAAAGGCGGTAAGTCACGCTCAACATTTTTATAATGTGCAAAAGAAGCGATCTGCTGTGAAAAGAACTCGATTTCACGTTTTCCTGCAATGCCCTTACGCGATAAAAAGGTATTTTGACCACTGGCATCTACCAGTACCTTTGAACGAACTTGATGCTCAATGCCATCGGTTTTATAAATCGCGCCAACCACTTTTTCTTCATGTTTGATCACGTCTTTAACTAAGCCTTGCTGATATTCAACGCCATGCTCTAGGGCTTTGCGCTTTAACATGTTATCGAAGTCGCTACGGCGTACCTGCCAAGTCGGTGCTAAGATAGGAATAAAGAACTCATTTTTTGATAGTGAACCAATCACGTTCACACCGGGTTTGTCTGGGAAGCCTGCTGCATTCATTTCATCCGCCAAACCGAGATCACGTATGATCTGCCCCGCGTTACCAGTTAGTGATTCGCCAATGTGAAAGCGCGGAAACTCATCTTTTTCAATACATAAAACCGATAAGCCTTTTTTGCGACACTCTATGCCACATAAGCTGCCTGCTGGGCCACTGCCAATAATAACAACGTCGTAACTTTTAAACTGATCCATTACATTGCTTTCCTATTTAAGAAATCTTCCACTACCCAAACAAATTCTTCTGGGCGTTCAGAAGCCGAGAAGTGACCACAGCGAGAAAGGCGAGTAACACTGGCGTTATCAAGAAGCTCCGCGGCTTTTTCACTCCACTCTGGTGGAATAATTTGGTCGTGGTTACCTGCAACAAATAAAGTGGGTACCATCACCCCATCAAAGGTTTTCGCGATAGACTGGCGCGCATAGTCATCTAAGAAGCTGTGATAGGCAGGGCGAGACAGCACATCATCAAGTAATGACTCTAAGGCTGGCGTCATCTTTGGTGGGTGGTAATAAGCGGCTGCCAAGAATTGTTCTGGGTTTGACGACATTTTCTTTAAATCGCCCCACCAGTTTTCGACATCTTCAACTAAACCAAAGCCACTACAAACCAGGGCTTTTACTTTCTCAGGGAAGCGACGTGCAATCTCTGTTGCGATCATGCTGCCTGCTGAGTTCGCCACCAGCACCCACTCTTGCTCTTCAAGCGTTGCAAGGTATTGCAATGTAAATTCAACATGATCAACATAAGAGGGCGCTTCATTGGCACTTTGGCTCAACCCAAAACCCGCTAAATCAAGCGCCACGGCATTGTGACGACCTTGTACTGAACGCAGTGTTGAAGACCAAGATGTTGAAGGATTGCCAAGCGCAGGCAGTAAAATCCATAAAGGGCCATCGCCTTTAACTCGCAATACATGCTGCTTAAAGCCTTCACCTGCATCCACCAGCTCACTCTGAATGCCATAGCTTTCTTGTAATTTCACAAGGCGCTCTAGCTCAGATACCGATTGCTCAGCCTGCATCTCATCTTTTGCGCTTAGGGTGTTAATAAGCGCTGCAAGTGTTTCTATATTCTCAAAATGTACAGGGGTAATATCGTGCTCAGGGATCTTCGCACCGTAGCGCTGATCTACATGCGCAAGTAATCTCACCATCGATAGTGAATTTAAAATACCTAGCTCTAAAAGCGGTGTGTGCTGATCTAAATCAGGTGCCGCACCTTCAAGTAATTCATTGTTTATAAAGTCGATTAGTTCTTCAATCATGCTAGTTTCCTGTCTAGTCTTTGCAAATCCTTCAACCACGACTTATTTGCTTTGAATAGTAAGCGATGCCGCGAATGTTCGGGTTCAGTTTGAATCTATTAAAAACCTTACAGGGAATGTTGATATAGCCATATAGCCCCTGTGGACTATGGCCTTGGTCCGTTGGGACTATAGGAATGTTCTACGCTTAGCTATACCTTGATGGCTCGCTATCACAGTTAGGAAGACTGCAATGCAGCAAACTAAAAATCACTTAGTCAGCCCGGTTAGTCGTGCTGATATTCCTGAGTTAGAGCCCATTTTGCAGGGCATTGAGAACAATCTAGGATTTATACCAAACGGCATTTTGACCATGGCTAAAAACCCTATGCTAGCAAAAGCATTTGGGCAGTTGTTTGGTTGCTTAAGCCAATTTGAACACATCAACACAGAACTAAAATGGGCGATTGCCACCATTAGTTCTAATGCTGCAGGGTGCCAATATTGTCAGGGGCATTTCTCGCATATCGCCAGTCGCGTGAATGTGAATCGTGCCAAGGTGTTGGCCGCATTTGAATTTGAAACCAGCATTTTATATGACGATGCCGAACGCGCGGCACTTCGCTTTGCATTTGCCGCAAGCACCTCGCCTGCTCACCTAGAAAAACACCATTATGACGACTTAGGTAAGCACTTTAGTGAAGCAGCGGTCATTGAGATCTCAGCGGTCATCGCCATTTGTGGTTTTTTAAACCGCTGGAATACCACCATGGACAGTCAACTAGAGGCCGATCCAGCGGCTATCTTGGCTGAAATTAATCAACTAAGCCGTTTTTCGATGTAGGAGCTGTTATGCCTGATATTACTTTTATTGATTTTAGCGGCAATGAAACCACCATAGATGTGCCTGCTGGGACTTCTTTAATGCAAGCCGCGATGGAAAACATGATCGATGGCATTGAAGCTGAGTGTGGAGGTTCAGGCAGTTGCGCAACTTGTCATTGTTATTTAACAGACGACTGGCAAGGCAAGGTAAACGAACCAAATAGTAGTGAAGCAGATATGCTAGAAATGGTCTCAGAGCCGACTGAGTTAAGTCGTCTAAGTTGCCAGGTATTAGTGTCTGATGAGCACCATGGCTTGCAAGTGAGATTACCAGAATCTCAATACTAGATTTGGATAATCTGAGCTTTAGCCATAAATTTAAGGAATAACATCATGGCAAGATGCATCATCATTGGCGGCGGACATGCCGGCGCGCAAGCGTGTATTAGTTTAAGGAAAGAAGGCTGGACTGACGAAATCGTTTTGATCAGTGATGAACACAGCTTGCCCTATCATCGCCCTCCGCTTTCTAAAAATTATTTGCTGGGTCAGATAGATGAAAAAGGCCTATTAATAAGACCTGAGCAAGCCTACCAAAAAGATAACATCACCCTAAAATTACGCACTCGAGTTGCAAGAATAGAGCCCGCTTTACAAAGTGTGGTATTACAAAATGGTGAGCGTCTAAGCTATGAACACTTGCTACTCTGTACGGGCAGTCGAGCGCGTAAAATCACTTGTTCAGGCAATGAATTAAACAATATTTTTTATATTAAAACCCTAAAAGACATTGAACAGTTAGCCACACGGCTTAGCACAGATAAACAGCGTATTGTGATGGTTGGAGGCGGCTACATTGGTTTAGAAACCGCTGCTGTACTCAATAAAATGGGCCATCAAATCACACTACTAGAGCAAGCGCCGAGATTGCTTGCTCGCGTTACCGCGCCCTTTATATCTGAATTTTATCAGCAGCTTCATCAAAAACATGGTGTAGACGTACATACCAACACACAAGTTTTAGCATTCACTGGTGAGCAAAACGTGACTGGAGTGCGCTGTAAAACATTAACCCAATCAGACACCACAGAGCAGTATTTTAATGCCGACTTAGTCATTGTTGGTATTGGCGCCGAAATTAACACTGAGCTTGCTGAACAAGCAGGATTACTGGTGGAGCAAAATGGCATTGTGGTCAATGAATTATGCCAAACCACAGATAAAAATATTTATGCTGCAGGCGATTGCACCATAGGTATTGAGCATCACAGTGGTATCGCAACGCGTATTGAATCTGTGCCAAATGCGTTAGCACAAGCAAAAACCGCTGCTGCGACTATATGTGGTAAACACCAAGCAGTAACGTCAGTGCCTTGGTTCTGGTCTGATCAATACGACTGCAAAATTCAGATCGCAGGCTTAAATCATGGCTATGACAACACTGTATTACGTCAACATTCATCAAACAGTTTTTCATTGTGGTATTTAAAGCAAGGCCGGATCATCGCAGCAGATTGCATTAACACGGCTAAAGATTTTATGGCCGCAAAAAAGATCATAGATAAAAAAATCTCTCTGCCTATCGACATGATAGGCAATACCGATATTGATTTGATAAAACAGCTATCAGGTCGCTCCCAAGCTATTTAATTTTTCACAGCTTTTAAAGCAACATTTTACCCAGCTAATTAAGCCTAGTGTTTGAGCCCGTCAGGGCTCTTTTTTTCAGCCTCAAAATAGACCGCTTAATTAAGAGGACTGGTATAAAAACAAAAAAGCCACAGCGGCTTGCCCCGCTGTGGCCTTTAAATTTTGTGACTCGGTTTAAATTGATTTTACCACTGCTGTAACTTTTACATTACCACCTAACTCGCGCTCGTTAACCGCATCGCCTGAGTCTATACCATGATCACTGTGATAAGGTTTTGCCACTCCAAAGTCTTCTAAAATGCTGTACAAGCAAGGTAACACCAGCAGTACCAAACAGGTTGAGGCCAAAATACCAAACACAATACTGGTCGCCAGCGGAATTAAGATCTGCGCCTGTAAACTGGTTTCGAATAACAGCGGCGTCATACCTGCTATTGTGGTCACTGATGTTAACACCACCGCACGAAAACGGTCATGACTTGCTTGAGCGGCAGCATCATGTACTGACAAACCTTCTTTGACACGACGCTTCACAAATTGCACTAACAAAATAGAATCATTAACAACAATACCTGCCAACGAAATAAAACCCATGAGCGAGGGCATCGAGAAGTTAATACCCATAATAAAGTGACCTAAAATAACGCCTATCATGGCAAATGGAATAGACACCATGACAATTAAAGGCTCAATATAACTTTGGAATTGCAAAGCCAACAGCAAGAAAATACCTATCATGCCGAGTAACATAGCGCGGCGCATAGACGACTGAGTGATCCCCGCATTTTTGACTTCACCTTCAATACTGTAAGCCATCTCGGGATAGCGTGAATTAAGATCAGACAACCAGCGTTTTTCGACATCTTTCACCACCGCAGAAGCGGTATTAAGTTCGCTGTCAATATCGGCGAATACAGAAACCGTCGGCATATTATTCACGCGGTTGATCACCGCAAGCCCTCGGGTTTGCTCGATATTAACTAACGCAGCTAATGGAATGGCAACTTGGCTTTTTGGATGAATAATCAAAAAGTTATCAAAATCACTGTATTCGTCCATGCTTTGCGCTGCCAGTTTTACCGTCACTTCATAATTTTCGAGCCCAACATGAATGTCAGATAATTTGCTGCCTTGAAATGCTGGCCTAAGTTGCTGCGCTATGTCCGCAGAAGTAATACCCGTAACTATTGCATCCGGTTTGAGCGTCAAGGTAAACTCAGGTTTGCCCGGTCTCAAATCATCAGTAATGTTCTGCACTCCAGGATAACCCTTTAACCAGTTTTTTAGCTCGTAGGCTGCCTGACTCAGCTGTTCTATGTTGTCAGACTGCAAACGAATATCGACGGCTCTGCCCTGCGGTCCCAATTTGGGCTCTTTGAACGATAAACTCAGCGCCTCTGGCACATCACCTAATTCTTTGCGCCACAGATCCGAAAAAGCCTGCAAATGGGTATTGCGCTGCTCTGCACTGAGTAAATCCACTGAAATATAGGCCAAGTTGGCCCCTTGATCTTGGTAGTCTGGGTTTTGCCCATACACCACCGTGCTGGCAATCACCAACTCGCCATCTTCTTGTTCACTGAGCTTTGCATTGGTGCGCGCCAAAGCTTGCTCTATCTTTTGCATAGTTTGCTGGGTTTTAACCAACGGCGTGCCATTTGGCATTAACAAACGCGCTTGTAATACATCACCATCAATATCAGGGAACGCGGTAAATTTCAGCACGCCAGAAATCAACATACTCAGAGACAATAAAAAGATGGCGATCACCGCTCCAAACACCAAGTAGCGATAGCGGATCAACACATGGTTCAAATGCAATATCTGCTGATTCCAATGGGTAAACTTAGTTTCAAACCGAGCGCGAATTGCACCAACACCTTGTGCCCATTTTCCGTCTTTGCTTTTACTTTGTAAGGCGTGACTTAAGTGATTCGGCAAAATAAAGAAGGCTTCAATCAAAGAAACGGTGATAACAGAAATAAGCACAATGGGGATCACTTTTAAGATCTGCCCTAAATTGCCCTCAATAAAGATCAAACCAACAAAAATACATAACGTAGTGACAAACGAAGAACACACCCCGGGCAAGACGACTTTCGTGCCCTGAAGCACAGCATCTTGTACTTTTAAGCCTTTTTCAATATGCGAACCAATAGACTCGGCGATCACAATGGCATCATCCATTAAGATCCCAAGCGCCAATAACAGCGCCACCATAGAGAGCATATTGATTGAGATCCCCAAGTGCATCATTAAAAAGAAACTCGCTAAAAATGACACAGGTAAGCCCATCACCACCCAAAACGCATATTTAAAAGAGAAAAACAGCCACATCACAAAAAACACCAACAGCAAACCTTGCCATGCATTAGTGATCAACAGGTTGATCCTGTCTTTTACTAAGCTGGTATTGTCGTTGGTCAAAGTTAAATGCACCCCACTTGGCAAACTGGCTTGTAGCTTTGCCAAAACCGCTTCGGTGGCATGTAACACCCTTAGGCTATCTTCGTTGGTGTTCTTTTTAATGGTGATAATGGCTGCAGGCGCACCGTTGAAAAATATCTGCTTTTCATCGCGTTCAAACGTATCGCTCACCTGCCCTAAATCGGCGATGCGCACGTGATTACCTTGTGTACCGGTGCTCACCACGACATCTGCCAACTGCTCAGCAGAGCGACGTTCGTCTTTAATACGAATTTGCGTGTCGGCTTCTGAAGTTTCGAGCACACCGAGCGGCAGTTCGATATTCTGCGCAGTTAATCGCTGACTCAAGGTTTGCAAGCTCATGCCGTATTGTTGCAGCGCGTCTTGTGATGCTGTCACGCGAAGTTGATGTTTAGAAAAGTCGTTGATTTCAACAATCGGAATGTCTGGATGGCGCAGTAAAGTCACTTTAACTTGCTCAGCTAAGGCTTTTAACTCAACGCGCGATAAACCCTTATCTGCGCCATTTTGTGCCGCATGAGTGGTCACAGCGACACTCACCACATCTTGTGTACGTCCTCGTTCATTGATGGTCCATTGCTCAACCTGAACAGGAAAATCATCTATGGTATCGATGGCATTTCTAACGTCAGTACTGAACTGTTCAAAGTCACCTTGCTCAAACATTTTGACCGTCATCTGGCCAACATTTTGTCTTGCCACACAATGTTTTTCTTCTAAAAAGCTGATCCCATCTAACGCACTTTCTAGACTTAAACAGATCTTTTGTTCGACGTTTTCAGCACTGGCTCCAGGGTAAGGCACCACGATATCGAGCTGGTACTGGTTGATTTTAGGTAAAGTTTCGCGGTGAATTTGCGGTAAGCTGACTAAGCCAATCACGATAAACAGCAACATCAAGATATTGGCTGCTGTGGGGTGCGCTGCAAAAAAGCGGATCATTATTAAAGCTCCTTCACTGATGTCACCGCCAATACGGCATTTTCTGGCACTAACTGTAATTTACTGCCTGCGATCACAGGAAACAGATCTGTGGTGATCAGTTTCGCACCGACTAACTTTTCATCTTGAAATAAGAAATAATTTTGCTGCTTCAGCGCACCACGCGTATCAAGCTTTTGTAATGTGTTTTGTGCATCGGCTAGAAGCGCATAGCGACCTTTTACCACCGCCCTCGGCACTGCAATGAAGTTTTGTTCTGTGGCTACTAATGTTACTTTTGCGCGCATACCTGCCAGTAAAGGCGGCTTATTAGCAAGCTCAATATTTTTATAACTATCGTCAATGGTAACAACCACCCCAACAGTTTGGCTTTGTGGGTCTATTTCATCACTCATACGAGCAATTTTAGCCTGCCAGCGCATACCTTCATGACCCAATAACTCTACCTGAGCTTGCAAACCTTGTTCGTCAAAATAGGCGGCCATCCCTTGGGAGGATACCGTTGTAATATTGGGTGGACGTTGAAAGAATCCTGTGAATTGATGAAAGCTGTTAAAGGTGAATTGGGCATTTATTTGTACTTGCGCTACATCGCTGGCACTGAATAATGGCATGCCCATGGTAACCCATTGCGATTGCTCAATATTCACTTTATGAATACGCCCCGTAAATGGCAAACGAACTTGTGTACGCTCAATCGCAAGCTGTGCTTGTTTCACATCGGCTCGGGCTTTATTAACTCCCGCCTGTAGAGCCTTGATCTCTAATGGCAACAAGCTCTTGGTATTTTCGTTACGTTGCAAGTCTTGCTGTTGCAATAACACTTGTTGTTGGGCTCTATCTAGCTCATTTTGAGATATGCTTTTTTGTTTAAGTAAACGCGCTAAGCGCTCGTATTCGCTTTGCGCTATTTTGAGCTTGTTGTGGCTAAGTTTAATGTCGAGCGCATTATTTAATTGTGCGGTCTTCTTGGCTGCAAGTTCGACCTCTGCAGCAGCTAAGTTGGCATTGGCTTTCGCCAGTTGGAGTTGGTAATCACTGTCATCTATCGATAGTAATAAAGAGCCTTGTTCAAATAACTCGCCTTTTTTTAGTGCTGGATGTACATAGGTAATTTTACCCGACACTTCAGCAATACTATTAAATTGAATATTTGGCTCTACGCGTCCAAAGCCCACTATTTCTGGCTTTATTGCTCGCTGATTGAGCAACTGATAATGCGCTAATTGACCGTCATCAGTCACTTGCTGATGCTGCATTGACGCATTTAATTTAACTATGATGACAACTAATAGAACGCCAATCGCCACTGCGATAGGCAAGTTCCTTCTTGCACTAAAATTCCACCTCATGAGTTTGTTGCTCCTTTAAGCCAAAAATAAACTGTAGATATAATTCCTTTACACGCTGTTCGCTTTGTATGTCGGCGTCTTCGATTTGCCAAGCTTGCTGACGTAGTGTTTTAAAAATGTAAGGTGACACCAATTGTGTCATCAGTGAAAAAGCCGCCAACTTGGCTTTTTTATGATCGTCAATGCCAACTTCTTGTTTGATTAACTCAGGTAAAAATTGCGACACACGCTCTGGAAACGCACTCATAAAAGCCTGCGCTAATGGCGTGGTTTTATTAAGAATTTCTTCCGCTAATAAATGCACAAACCCAGGATTCGTTTGCAAGATTTGATTGAACTGACGCATAAAGTGATAAACAGGGCGAGCTTGTGAATGCAAATCACTGAATTGAGAAAAGTGTTCATCGGCTAAGGCTTGGATAAGTTCTACGAATAGACCTTCTTTGCTATCGAAGTAATATTTGATCATCGCAGAGTTTACTTTTGCCTCGGCAGCTATCTCTCGAATAGTGATCTGGCTATACGATTTTACGTTGAGTAAATGCTGTGCAGCGATAATCAGCTTAGCCTTTTGCTCCGCTTTTTTGGTTTCGCAAACAGGCCTTCCTCGAGTAACTTTTGTTGTCATTTTATTCTCTTTATATTTAATTAACCAACTGGTTAATTAAATATAAAGTTCATTATTTAGTCAACTAAAGTTTATTTTTTTATTTATAGAATAGATACTTATGCTAACTCTCTTGATTGCGAGTGCCAGTTAAAGATTGTTTTTACTGCTGCCATAGTTCATAACCTGTAAAGAAGACTTCTAGGCTGATTAACAACAGTAAAAAACTGACTAATTGGCCAACTTTCACTTTTGAACACACATAAGCACCGAGCGGTGCGCCGACGACAACAATGGGAATTGCAGCTAATAAATACTGTTCAATTTCTGGCGTAATCGTATTGAGATGCCAGGCATTAATGGCACTGCCCACCAGTGAAGTAAATGCCATCACCACCACAGAGGTTGCAGTGGCTTTTTTAATGTCGGCTTGGTAGGCAATGATAAGCAAAGCAAATAATGCGATATCAGAACCAGACCCCACTAAACCGCTAGCAATGCCGCCAACAAATCCAACTAATAAAAATCGTCCTAGGCTAGGCTTTATATGCTCAGCACTCGGTTGATGATGTGCTTTTCGCCACCAGCGCAGCACCATGGTAATGGCGAAACACAAGAGTAGAAAACTGAAAATCGATTTAACCAATAATCTCGGCGCGAAAGGAGCCACGTACAACAAACTGATCGCCACGCCTAAAGCCGACATAGGCAATGCCATAAACACGATGTTGGTATAAATAGGAATGCGACGGCAAAAAATGGTGATTGCTGCCGCAGTCATACCAAAGCTCTGTATAGCCAGAGAAAACACTTTAGCAGTAGCGGGATCTATAGCTAAAACCTTGGTCATCACAGGAAAAGCAACCGCTCCTCCACCTAAAGCTGTGCCACCAGCCACAAAAGAGCCTAATGCCATCGTTAATGCGATCTCAAATTCATGAACTATTTGCAACAGTGAGTTGGAGAGGCCTTGTAACCAAATCAATGCAGCATAAATTAGCACAGTAAAATAAAATGGCCATGACGATGGTCGCCGTAATCTTTCAATCATATTACACCTTGATCCCTTTCAATCGCCTGTTAAGTCTAACCATATGCGTTGACACTTCGTATAGTCTGATAGGACCATCTATCACTCATGTCGCAAAAACAGAGAGCTTGAATTATCTGTTATCACCTCACTCAACTTCATTATTAGATTACATAAAAATTACTTATATCCGTCTATGCGGCCCAATTTTGCTTGTTTCACACCCAGTTTTATGACAATTACTCGAGATCAGCGATTTATTTTTTTTCATTCACAATTTCTTCACTTTTAATTGCTATCAATTCCGCATCCATGCTTTAATTAATCACGCGATTAATTAAATATGAATTTAGTTACTGCACTGTCTGCAGAATTAATATGAATAAATTCATTACCTTGACATCGTATTTTAAGGAGAATGCACATGTTTTTGGGTTGTACTGAAGAGCTATCAAGTATTTTAAAGGCCATAGAGCTGTTAAAAACATCTATAAAGGACCGTTCTTTTGATCTCACTATTTTTGAAGAAGTTATGTTTTTTGCTGAAAAAGAAGCGCTATACATCGCATTAATTGATAAGTCGAATCTATCTGTTAAAACTGATTATTCAATCGGATACTCACCTAACCAACAACAACAACTACTAAAAACCATCAATTGCACTAAATTAAACAATGTGAATTTATTAAAAAGCTATGCAAAAGCGAGAAACCCGTTATCTGATATCGCGACATATGATTTAGATAACCAAGACTCTGGATTTGTAACTTTAGTGGCTTTTAATAACAAACGCTCAAACACATCGGCCCCAGCGTCTTATCTGATCGAGCTCATTTTACCCTATCTACATAAAGCACAGCTGTTTAGATATGAGTCAATGCGGGCATTTAATTCACCTATTCATTTACTTACAGGGCGTGAAAAAGAAGTGTTAGATTGGATATCATCAGGCAAAACAAATGGAGAGATTGGTATGATCTTAGGGATCAGCCAATATACGGTGAAGAACCATGTCGCGAAGATTTTAGAGAAGTTAAATGCCCCTAATCGCTCGGCAGCCATGGCATTGAATAATGAGTTGAATATATAGGGCTAACCTTACCTTTGAGTGTTGTATTACATCAATAAAGTTGTCGCGCTAAAGCACAACCTACAGGTAATTTTTTAGTTATCTGTAGGTCGCCATTTATGGCGACATTATCGTGCAAAATATACGTTGCGAAGCAAGGTTGCTTTTGCGCAAGGTGAAATGAGCAATCTTAACAGCTGCAATGGAGTACTTAATCTGTAGTTTTTAGGTCGTCTTATGGCGACAAAGTATTTTTCATTTCGGTAGCACCGACTTTATGTCGGGTAATTTAAATCAGCAAGATTTAAACATTTTGTTGCGCTAAAGCACAACCTACAGGAGCTTGGTTTTGTATTCTGTAGGCCGTAATTTATGCCGAAGAGCTAACAAGCTTGCCCGCATGCCCAACCACAGCTCCACGCATACTGGAAGTTGTAGCCTCCGAGCCAACCAGTCACATCGGTTACTTCACCGATAAAGTACAAGCCTTTTTGCTTTTTCGATTCAAATGTCTTTGAGCTTAACTCATCGGTGTCTACACCACCTAAGGTCACTTCGGCTGTTCTGTAGCCTTCTGTGCCGTTAGGTTTGATCTGCCACTGGTGAATGTATTTTGCAATTTCATCAATTTCAGTGTGTGTTAATTGATTCAATGCTTTGTCTGGAATAGCTTGTTCGTTGATTAACACTTCAACAAAGCGCTTTGGCAAAATGTTAGACAAAGTATTCTTCAAAGACTTACTGCCTTGTTCTTTGCGCCATTGATGAATAGCTTCATCTAATTGAAGGTCAGGCAATAAGTTAATGGTTACCGCTTGCCCTGCTCGCCAAAACGAAGAGATTTGCAAAATAGCGGGCCCTGATAAACCACGGTGCGTAAATAAAATATTTTCTCTAAATTCAGTGCCGCATTCACTCGAGACCAAACATGGAATGCTCACCCCTGATAAACCATCAAACCGTGTTTTATCATGATCATGTAAGGTGAAAGGCACAAGTGCCGCCATTGTCGGCAACACCTTTAAATTAAATTGCTCTGCGATTTTATAACCAATCGGCGTAGCGCCTAGTTTCGGCATAGTTAAGCCACCAGCAGCTACAACCAGCGACTCACAGGTAAAGACACTCTCAGAGGTAGTTACCTGATAACCGCCTTCAGCTAATTCAGAGACGCTTAATACTTCATTTCTGAGGTGTAATTCAACGCCCGCCCATTCACATTCTGTCATGAGAATATCAACGATATCTTGTGCGCTATTGTCGCAAAACAACTGACCTAAGGTTTTATGATGGTAGGCAAGCCCATGACGGTCAACAAGTTCTATAAAGTCATGTTGTGTATAACGGCTTAAACAAGACTTCACGAAATGCGGGTTGCCACACAAATAATTAGCAGGACTTGCACCCTCGTTGGTAAAGTTGCAACGTCCACCGCCACTGATCAAGATTTTACGACCTGGCTTTTTGCCCATATCAACAACTGCAACGCGTCTGCCTCGATAGCCAGCCTGAGCTGCACACATTAAACCTGCAGCACCTGCACCAATAATCACCACGTCGTATTGCAACATATTTTTCTCTGTTTAGCCGAAATCGGAGAGGATTATACCTTGATGGAGGGTCTTTTGTGCAAACAAGCATAAAATTAACACAAAACCACCAATCATTTACATATGTTTACATTACTAGTTAAAACTCTAAATTTTCATTTAAACTTAAAAAAACCTTAATAATCAACACCATTTAAACTTTAAAAGACGTTTATCCATCTGCATATAACCATTGCGCATACACTAATAACCAAACTTCCCCTTTCAAAAAATTAACTTTTATTTTACTTTTCTTTCTCGCCGCAGTTTGGCGAAGAAAAACAACAAGTGACTATTGGGAAACTATTATGACAATAAAAACACCATTTAAATTAGGCGCACTTAGCCTAGCAATGGCCTCTGCGATGGTAGCAGGTTCAGTTTCAGCTTTACCTTTTCAAGACCAAGTAAACACACCTTCTGTTAACCAAACAGCGGCAAAACTAAAAAGCCAGTCAACGCTTGGCACTCAGTTCATCATCAAATATAAAGACAACATGCAACAGCAAATGATGATGTCAGCTGAATTCGGAGATCTTTCTCCAGCAATGATGAACCAACGTGCAAAATCTTTTGTTAAGAACTTTAAAAGTAAAAAAGCAAAAGTAACACCTCAGTATGTTCGTGCAATGGCGTTAAGCAACCACCACGTAATGCGTGTTAACAAAAAACTATCAGCGCTTGAAGCAAACGAATTAATGCAAGAAATTGCAGCATCTGGCAATGTTGAATACATCGAAATTGACCAAATGCTAAAACCAACTGCGACTCCAAATGATCCACAGTACTCTGATCAGTGGCACTATTTTGAAAATACAGCAGGCATTAACGCTCCAGCTGCATGGGATAGCGCAACCGGTGCTGGCGTTGTAGTTGCCGTACTTGATACAGGTTACCGCCCTCACGCAGATCTGAACGCTAACCTACTACCTGGTTATGACATGATCTCAAACACGCTCGTTGCTAATGACGGTGGTGGTCGTGATTCAGACGCGAGCGATCCAGGTGATGCGATTTCTGCAAACGAATGTGGATACACACACGGTGCACAAGGTTCAAGCTGGCACGGTACACACGTTGCGGGTACGGTTGCGGCTGTAGCAAACAATGGCGAAGGGGTTGTTGGTGTTGCTTATGACTCAAAAGTTGTGCCTGTACGTGTACTTGGTAAATGTGGTGGTTTAACGTCTGATATCGCTGACGGTATTATCTGGGCTGCAGGTGGCTCAGTGTCTGGCGTGCCTGCAAACCCTAACCCAGCTGACGTAATCAACATGAGTTTAGGTGGCAGCGGTGCGTGTAGTTCAACAACGCAAAATGCTATCAACCAAGCGCGTGCAAATGGTGCTGTGGTTGTTATTGCAGCAGGTAACGACAACGACAATTCAGCAAACTACAACCCAGGTAACTGTTCTGGCGTAGTGAACGTTGCTGCAGTAGGTCGTAACGGTGGTCGTGCTTACTACTCAAACTATGGTTCAAACATTGACGTTGCAGCACCAGGTGGCGCTCAAAGCTTTGCAAATGACCCTGAAGGTGTTTTATCTACTTACAACTCAGGTTCAACAACACCAAGCTCTGACAGCTATGCATATTCTCAAGGTACATCAATGGCAGCGCCTCATGTTGCAGGTGTAGCGGCACTAATCAAACAAGCTAAGCCTTCAGCGACGCCTGATGAGATTGAAACAATTCTTAAAAATACGACTAAGAGCTTCGGTGCGACTTGTAACAACTGTGGTACGGGTATTATCGATGCAGCTGCAGCAGTTGCTGAAGCATCAGGCGGTGTAGTTGAGCCACCAGTAGGCGACAAAGTACTTGCAGATGGCGAAGCTAAAACAGGCCTTAGCGGTTCACAAGGCGGCCAAGACTTCTACACAATGGAAGTACCAGCAAACACAAGCAAAGTAACATTTACTATGAGCGGTGGCACTGGTGATGCTGACCTTTATGTTAAAGCTGGTAGCAAGCCGACTACATCGTCATACGACTGTCGCCCTTATAAAGGCGGTAACAACGAAGTATGTACCATTGATAACCCAGCAGCTGGCACGTATCACGTCATGCTTCAAGGTTACTCTGCATACACAGGCGTAAGCTTACAAGGTGATTTAACTGCTGGTTCTGTAGGTCCTCAACCAGGTGGTATCACTGAAACGAACCTTTCTGCAAGCCGTGGCAATTGGGTTTACAAAACAGTTGAAATCCCTGCAGGTATGACAAGCTTCACAGTGACTATGTCTGGTGGTTCTGGTGATGCTGACCTATATGTTAGACAAGGTAGCCAACCAACCACTTCAACTTACGATTGTCGTCCGTACAAAAACGGTAATGCTGAAACTTGTACGTTCACAAACCCACAAGCAGGTACTTGGCACATTGGTTTACGTGCTTACAGCACTTTCTCTGGTGTGACACTAGACGCACAATATAAGTAATTTCTACCCTACTTATTAGGTCTCTTATAACAAAGCCGAGCTCAGCTCGGCTTTTTTGTGTTTGCATTTTTGTCGCCATAAATGGCGACCTACATAAGATTAAAACACTTCGGTAGCAGCGATTTTATATCACGGTCTGTTGATTGAGTGCTTCATTGCAGTTGTTAAATTTGCTCATTTCAACTTGCGCAAAAGTAACCTTGCTTCGCAACGTGTATTTTGCACGATAAATCGGCTTTACCGAATCAAAGGCTCTTCACAAACTTTGTGAACTCAGGACCTAACGCTTCGTCACGCATTGCATATTCAACAATGGCTTTTAGGTAACCCATTTTATCACCGCAATCGTGTACTCGACCGCTCATATGGAACGCTTCTACTGTCTCTTGCTCCATTAGCATATCGATGGCATCAGTTAGTTGAATTTCACCACCTGCGCCAATAGGTGTTTTCTTAAGGAGTGGCCAAATGTTTTTAGACAACACATAACGACCAACAACAGCTAGGTTTGAAGGTGCATCTTCAACTGCAGGCTTTTCGACCATGGTTTTGATAGGCGCACTTTCACCAGCACTTAGCTCAGCACCGTTGATATCAGCAATACCGTACTTGCTCACATCTTCTTGTGCTACAGGCTCAAGCATGATTTGGCTAGCACTTGACTCTTTGAAACGAGCAATCATAGCTGCTAAATTTTCAGAGCTTTGATCTGCCGTGTACTCATCTAGAATTACATCCGGTAGTACCACAACAAAATCATCTTCACCTACAATTGGGCGCGCGCACATAATTGCATGACCTAGGCCCTTAGCTTCACCTTGACGCACATGCATAATGGTCACATCAGCAGGGCAAATGCTGCGAACTTCATCTAAAAGCTTACGTTTTACACGCTTTTCTAATGTAGCTTCAAGTTCAAAACTTGTATCGAAGTGGTTCTCAATGGCATTTTTAGAAGAGTGTGTGACTAACACTATCTCTTTAATACCAGCAGCAACGCACTCTTTCACAATGTATTGAATAAGAGGCTTATCAACTAAAGGGAGCATTTCTTTAGGAATGGCTTTCGTCATAGGGAGCATGCGAGTACCTAGGCCCGCTACTGGGATAACTGCTTTCATAATTCGTCCAATTTATTATTTATCGCCATATTCTTTGGCATTTTTGTTATTTTAACGGGCTTTCGAGTCGAATAACAACCCGTAAAGTACTATTAAAAGCCTTACTCAGAAATATGTATTTCTGTTTTTGGTAATAAAGGCGCTAACTTATTCTTAAGTACTTGTTTTGCAGATTTATCACCATGTACAAGCTTGATCACGCTTGGCTGACTTTTCATCTTAGTGGCAAACCGAATTAGACCTGCTTGGTCGGCATGGGCAGAGTAACCGCTGATAGTGTGAATCGCAGCCTTAATATTTACACGCTGGTTATTAATAAACACATAACCCCCTCTAGTACCATATTTCTGGATGTCTCTCCCTAAAGTGCCTTTAGCTTGATAACCCACAAATAATACGTCTGCTGTAGAATTAGGTAAAAATGCTTCTAAGTAATTCACGATACGACCGCCATTACACATACCACCAGCAGCGATCACAATCGCAGGCTTATTTCGCGTTCTTAGATAATTCACCACTGCAACATGCTCTTTATGATCGCCTATTGTGACAACACTAGAAAAGTCCAAAGGGTGACGACCTTGTTTTACACGGCGCTTGGCTTCGGCATCCCACAGTTCTTTAAACTCCAAATAAAATTCAGTGAAATTGGCAGCCATGGGTGAGTCGATAATGACTTCGATACTCTGCCACACTGACTTTTTAGATGCGTTATGAATAATTTGTTCTAACTCATAGAGTAGCTCTTGAGTTCGACCAATGCTGAAAGCAGGTATAAGTACAACACCGTTATCGCTAACAGCTTTCTCAATCACTTGTTTTAGCTTTTCAGTACGCTGTTTTCTGCCATCATGGTTTTTATCACCATAAGTCGACTCAAGCACTAGCACATCGGCTTTATAAGGAGGTTTTGGCGAAGGTAAAAGAGGCGTGTAAGGCGCACCCAAGTCACCAGAAAAAACTATTCGCTTGGTTTTTTGGGATTGTTCATGACATTGCCCTACATCGATTTCAACATACGCAGAACCTAGTATGTGACCTGCACGCTGAAATCGTATTTTTGCCTCAGACTCGCAGCTTAAATTAACTTTATGCCATTGATTAAACTCTATAGGCACAATCAGTTTTTGTAACAAATTTAGACAAGTATTAATTAATGCTTGTTCTCGTGTCACGCCAACTTTCAGTGCATCTTCTATCACTAGCGGTAATAATTTGGCGGTTGCAGGGGTACAATAAATTGGCTTGGAAAAACCTGCGGCCAACAAATAAGGAATACGCCCAACATGATCAATATGACAATGGGTGATGATAAGCGCTGAGACGGTTTGTATATCAAATTCGATACTTAGAGATTGCCGTGATTCTCCTCCTTGAAACAAGCCGCAATCAATGAGCAAGCTAGATAGCTCGCTGATAACCAGCTCATGACAAGAACCGGTTACCCCTTGGTTTGCACCATGGTGTTTTATAATTATTTCGCCATCTCCATTTGGCATAATGCGCTCCTTTTTAAAACAAGAGCAACAATATCTGAGTTAAAGGCATGGGTAAAGTGAAGAAAGCGATGGTTGGTGGAGAAGTGAATTTAATAATGCCTCAAGAACCCGACATAAAGTACGTTGTGCTTTAGCGCAACAAGGCTTTTAAATTGATGCTATAAATTGAATTACCCGACATAAAGTCGGTGCTACCGAAACGTAAAACAACTTGCCGCCATGAACGATGATAAAACTACAGATTGAGTACTCCATTGCAACTGTTAAAGTTACTCATTTCACCTTGCGCAAAAATAACCTTGCTTCGCAACGTGTATTTTGCACGAAAATAAATACCTACATAATCACAAAACCAACCACTTTTAGAAGTGCATTGAGAAATACACTAACTTTATTCTTTCAGCTTCCAGCTTTTCGCTCATCTTCAATCACACCCAAAAATATCCCTTGTATACACTTTATGTTCAACATCTCTAAGCTCTTCGACCATTCGGTTTGATAAGATCACATCACTTTTTTGTTTTAGTTCTTCAAGTGAAGAAATAACTTTTGAATTGTAAAAACTATCTTCTTCTAAACTAGGCTCATAAATAATTACCTCTATGCCCTCTGCCTTTATGCGCTTCATTATTCCCTGTATAGCAGAAGCCCTAAAGTTATCAGAGCCTGTTTTCATAACGAGTCTATATATGCCAACGGTATTCGGTTTAAATTTTAAGACACTTTCAGCTACAAAGTCTTTGCGGGTGCGGTTTGCATCTACAATCGCCTTTATCATGTTGTTAGGAACTATTTCATAGTTTGCCAACAGCTGCTTAGTATCTTTAGGCAAACAATACCCACCATAACCAAATGAGGGGTTGTTATAATGGTCACCAATTCTGGGATCTAAGCCAACGCCTTCAATAATCTCCTTTGAGCATAATCCGAAAGACTCAGCATAACTATCAAGCTCATTGAAATAGGCAACTCGCATTGCAAGATAAGTATTTGAAAATAACTTAATCGCTTCCGCCTCAGTGGAAGGGAGAAGCAGCACTTTTACATCATCTTTTAATGCAGCTTGTTGTAGCAGTGATGCAAATTTTTCTGCTCGCTCGGACTTCTCACCAACAATGATCCGTGAAGGATACAGGTTATCGAAAAGCGCTCTGCCTTCTCTTAAAAACTCAGGTGAAAAAATTATATTTCCCCAACATTTTTCTGCCTTCATACGTTCAGTAAAACCCACAGGCACAGTAGATTTAATTATAACAATGGCATTTGGGTTTAAACATTTAACATCATCAATCACAGCTTCGACTGAAGCAGTATTAAAGAAGTTCGTTTCAGGGTCATAGTCTGTGGGTGTTGCAACAACGACATACTCTGCATCGGTCAAAGCCTGCAGTTTATTCGTTGTAGCTTCGAATTGAATTTCATTATTAAGCAAGACCTGTTCAATGTCTTTGTCTGAGAACGGTGCTATTCTTTGCTTGAGCTTTGCTACGCGTGTCTCGTCTATATCTAACGCTGTAACCTGATTATTTTTTGCAAGCAAAAGCGTATTAGATAGACCGACATAACCTGTGCCAACTACTGTTATTTTTGCCATACAAAGTCCTTGGACATTACATTTATAATTTAAGTATAGGAAATGTCATGATTTCATCTAGTTATATAAAAATAAAAATTTGTAGCTTTATAAAATGGAAATAAAACGCCTGTGGGGTGTGCTTTAACGCAACAAGGGTTTTATAACTCCCCTATAAATAGAATTACCCGACATAAAGTCGGTGCTACCGAATAAAATACTTTGGGCCATAAATAACTGCCTACCAATACAGATTGAGTACTCTATAGCAGCGACTAAAGTTGCTCATTTAACCTTGCGCTCAACGCTAGTCTTGCTGCGTGCACTATAAATGAAAAGTTCTGGATGCTGTGTTGTTTTACATCCATGTAGCTTCGCCCATCGGGTATCCATACCCTCACCTCCTCGTGCTGCGAAACTTCGTTTCGGTCTTAATAAGAGCTGAGTTGTAATACTTCCATGTAGCTTGAGAATATCTTGGCACTTTTTAAAACGGCTTAATTCACCTTGCGCAAAAATAACCTTGCTTCGCAACGTGTATTTTGCACGATTAGGCCTCACGCTCAACGCTAGTCTTGCTGCGCGCACTATAAATGGAAAGTTCTGGATGCAGTGTTGTTTTACATCCATGTAGCTTCGCCCATCGGGTATCCATACCCTCACCTCCTCGTGCTGCGAAACTTCGTTTCGGTCTTAATAAGAGCTGAGTTGTAATACTTCCATGTAGCTTGAGAATATCTTGGCACTTTTTAAAACGGCTTAATTCACCTTGCGCAAAAATAACCTTGCTTCGCAACGTGTATTTTGCACGATTAGGCCTCACGCTCAACGCTAGTCTTGCTGCGCGCACTCGCAAGCCTCAAGACGCGTTTCGCCCTTGTGCAAAAGTAACTTTGCTTCGCAACGTATATTTTGCACGATTGTAGGCGCTGACTTTATGTCACGCATAAAAAAGCGCGCTTCACCAAAAATGAACCGCGCCTTATTCTAGACTCGTAGACTAGCAAACTTTACGCTCGCTAACTTACAACTTATAACTTTTAAACACTTACTTATACGTCAAATAAGCTTCTCTTAATCTCGCTAAATTCGCATATACATAACTGCTAGAATTTCGGCCTTGATTCAAGAATGTGCGTTCCATGTTAATGCGCGTATACATTTTCGAAGCTTGACCTCTCACCAAGGCATTATGCGACTCACCAACACGCGTTGTTACCCCATGACGCCAAGCTTCATTGCCTTTAATTTGCCCATATGGCGTAACTGACATGTCTTTACGTGGGCTCAATGGAATACTGAACGCAATACCTACTTGTTGAGCAGCTGTATCAGCTGCGTAAATAGCAATATAGCTATCACCAAACCAGAAACGACTCTCTACTTTTACACCTTCATCAAGGGCCCAGAATTTACCCATACTGGCATGAAGCGTGATATCTTGCTCTGACCAATTATATTGATATTCAGCTAAATAATAATCACGAGAAGCATCATAATCTTGATACTCAAATTTAGCGATATTTGCACTTAGCTGATGGCGACCACCTGGGCTTATCCAAGTTGTTTCATTAATCACACCATAATATTCATGGTAGTTTCTGAACATACCCACTTGCGTCAGGTTATAAATATTAAACGGGAGTTCAAACGCTTGATAGAAAACGGCTTGATCAAGCCCGCCTTTTAAACGGCGCCCATTGAATGTATCGCCCTTCTCAAAATCTTCAGTATCCGCAACCACTTTTTGCATAGTCACATTTACACCAGCGCCTTTCCAAAGCGGTACTTCAACATCAGCACGAAGCGCCAATGAAAAATCATATACACCTAGCTCAGTTGCATAAGTTGCAGCCAGTGCAGGAGAGAAAGTAACCCGAGGTAGAAAGTATGGGCTTTGCTCTGCGGTATTGCCCACCCACATCATGCCAGATGGCGTTGCAACACTACCTTGGCGAACATCAAGATCTGGGCTTACACCTTCAGCTATAAACTGACGATAGTTATCAACAGAGCCTTGAATATTCAATAAACCAATATCGCTTTTCTCTAACTGAATTAAGAAGCGCGCATGCTCTTTGGTAATGAACTCACCGATTCGACCCATCACAAGACCCAATGCATCTAGGTCATTACGATTAAATACTCTGTTCTCGAACTTAACCACAACACTTGGCGTTTCGTTAAACCCAATACTGATATTTTCAAACCCATCTTCAATTAAAGCCAGTTTTAAACGGTGTACTTGGCTGCTCAAAGAAACGTTTTGTGTATTCTTAACCTGAGCGCTATCAGCTTCCGATTTGTCTACTTTAGTAATCTCTGTTTTTTTAAGCTCTGGCGCTCTTTCGTTAATAACGATTGACTTAGATAAGTCAGAAGGCTCTGAGTTTTTCGCTACAACAATAGCAGGCGCAGGTTTAATTTCTTTGTAGTTTTTACGTGCCTGGCTAGATAACGGCATAGTAAAGTTAACGCCATAATATGTGCTGTCATTTTCTGAATAGTCTGTATTACTATAAAAACGGCTAGTAAAAGTAAGTTCACCAATATCAAATAGCCACTCTTTCGGCACTGTTAAGCGCACAGCAGCGTTTACCGCTTCGGCATCATGCTCTACTTGCAATGCAAACCAATCAAGCGGCATCCACTCTACACCACCAAACGCGCCATTCATCATACCTGTTGCATGATCGCTTTTCGCAGCACCTAATGAAAACCTAAAGTCAGACCATTCTTTTGAAGCAACAGCAAAGTGAGTTCGATAGTTATTTGCAGCGCCACCAATATCTTTACTCCCTAAAGCAACACTAAGCCATTCTTTTGGAATAAATGGGATTTTATACTTAGCATTGAATGATAAATCACGGATTTGCTTTTGTTTTTCCACTTCATAATTAAAAAAGTTATCATGCATTGAGTTAGCAGCAATAAAACCACTTACTTCTAACCCATCAAACAATCCTGCAGAAAAAGCGAAATTATGACCATCCATATACTTAACCGCTTTATAATCAAGCATATTATTGTAGCTAAAATCAATATTACCGGATTCAAGCACTTCAGCGTTATTTGTATTTATTAAGCCAGTAAAGCCCGTAAAGTTACGGTATGTTTTAAGAGGCTCATCGGCAAAACTAGGCGCAGCAATAGCAACTAAGCCTGATGCGAGCAAAGGGAGTAGTTTAGACATAAATCCTAAGTCCAAGCGGTTATTATTTGTTCCAAAATTGTAAAAGCAATATAACACTGAAAGCGGAAAGCGGAAAGGACGAGTTGCGAGTTGCGAGTTGCGAGTTGCGAGTTGCGAGTTGCGAGTTGCGAGTTGCGAGTTGCGAGTTGCGAGTTGCGAGTTGCGAGTTGCGAGTTGCGAGTTGCGAGTTGCGAGTTGCGAGTTGCGATCAAATTGTACGTGAAATAGATTTCATGAGTCCACCTATCATTTTTGATAATTGCTCAGTTTCTGCAATCCAAGCATTTGCACAATCTTGAGATAATTCATTAATTTCTCTAGCAATATAGAGTTGAGTACGTAATTCACCGCAACTTCCTTTCGCATAAGATAAAAACTTAATGCAATCTTTAGCTGTAATTCTTTCATAACCTTCAGCAATATTAGAGGGAATAGATAAACTGGAACGTGTAATTTGATCTTTTAGTCCATATTCTTTAGATAACTTAAAAGCCTTATAAACTGAACAACTTAAAGCTAATGAGCGACGCCAAACTTCTAGATCTTCAAATCTCATATCAATCCCTGATAAAAACTACAACTTAATTTTAGTCAACCCGCAAACTTTGCTCTAGCTAACTCGCCAACTTGTATCTAGCTAACTCGCCAACTTGTATCTAGCTAACTCGCTAACTTGTAACTAGCTAACTAGCTAACTCGCTAACTTGTAACTAGCTAAATAATTACTTAAAACTAACAACTTTCCTATCTTCAACAATTTCTTGCTCAACACTTGTAGCTTTTGCATTCCAAACTAAATCACAAATTCCATCTGTTGGATTAAACCCTGTAGGTGCGTCTAACAATAGCTGGCGAATTTTTTCATGTTCAAAATTATGGCAAGCAATATCTAACGCTTCTAAAAAAACATTCAACTCAGCAAGTGGTAGCATTACCTCTTTAGCAGTCATAATGCGCTCATGAGTTGTGTTTTCGACGTTATCTCCAATCAATAACTCTTCATAAAGCTTTTCACCAGGTCGCAGACCTGTGCATTTAATCTCGATATCTCCATGAGGGTTAGATTCGGTTTTAACCTCAAGACCAGATAAATGCACCATCTTAGTAGCCAAATCTTTAATCTTTACAGATTCACCCATATCGAGAACAAAAACATCGCCACCTTTACCCATAGCCCCAGCTTGAATAACTAGCTGAGCGGCCTCAGGGATGGTCATAAAAAAACGAGTAATATCAGGATGAGTTAAAGTAATTGGCCCGCCTTCTTTTATCTGTCTTCTGAATAAAGGAACTACAGAACCTGAAGAACCTAATACATTGCCAAAACGCACCATACAGAAACGAGTTTTATGAACACCCTTTTCTTTGTTCTGAGCCAAGCCCTGCAAACAAAGTTCTGCCATGCGCTTAGTGGTACCCATTACATTAGTTGGGCGAACTGCTTTATCTGTACTCACCAAAACAAAAGTTTCAACTTTGGCATTAATTGCTGCTTTTGCTGAGTAATAAGTGCCAAATACATTATTGCGCACTCCTTCAACAACATTGTGCTCAACCAAAGGCACATGCTTATATGCCGCAGCGTGATAAACCGTTTGTACACCAAACGCAATCATACAGGTTTCTAAGCGATTAATGTGTTGTACAGAGCCCATGATAGGGATCAACTCAATATCTAACCCAAAAGAATTAATAGTTTCACTTAATTCTTTTTCAATTGAGTAAAGTGCAAATTCACTCAGCTCAAATAAAATGAGCTTTTTAGGTTTTTGCTTTATGATTTGACGACACAACTCAGAACCAATTGAACCGCCGGCACCTGTCACCATAACAGATTTAGCTTTGATATTTGCATCAAGTAAATCTTGCTTAGGTGAAACTGGATCTCGACCTAATAAATCTTCGATTTCAACATCTTTAATTTCATCAAGCGTGGCTCTGCCTTCAACTATATCTACCATGCCTGGAATAGTTAAGACTTCGAGCGGTAGGTTTTCTAGCTGCGCTAATATTTCTTTTCTTCTAGCCCTACTTTCACTTGGCATTGCTAGCAGAATTTTCTTAGCTTTTTTTCTCTCAATTAGACTAAAAATACCTTCAAACTGTATAACAGGTATACCTTGCAAAATAGCACCTTGTTTTGATTTGTCATCATCTAGAAAGGCACTAACAAAATATTCCTCCCCTACACCTATCGCCTGCGCTAGTTGCCTACCTGAAGAGCCCGCTCCATAAATAACAACTGGGGTTTTGTTGGCAGTAGCAATTCTACCTAGCATTGCTCTCACCATGATGCGTGAACCACCAACAGATAAAATTAATAACCAAGAATAGATGATAGGCATAGTACGAGGTATTGATACATGAGTAAAAAACGAACTCATTACCAAAACAACTGTACTAATTACAGCACCTATTACAATTGCGCCAACAACCTGCAGACCCACATACCGCAAAACTGCTCTATACAAGCCTAAATTGACAAAAACAAATAAGCTAGTAGGGAGTAAAATAGACAATAAAAGCCAATTACTTAATTCGAAAAACGGAGTGAAGCTATCTAAACGAACAACGAGTGCTAACCAAAAAGCACTAAAAATGAAAATAGAATCTATAAGAAGAGTAAAAAAACGCTTTTTTGAGCGAGAGGCATTACATAAAGCTCTAAACCAACTATCCACTGTATATCCCTGATAAATAAAACTCGGACTTATTAACTAGTCGAAGAAATTAAATATACACAAAAAATCAACAACTGTCATTTCAGAATTATTAAATAATCAACCTATTGTAGCCTTAGTAAATCCCCACCTTCCCCGTCTTTCCGAACTTGTCTCGGAATCCATTGCTTTTCAGACCCTGAAACAAGTTCTGGGTGACAACAACCCCGTCATTCCGAATTTGTTTCGAAATCTATGGTGTACTCATAGACCCTGAAACAAGATAATCTCGCCAACTTTAAACATAGCTAACTCGCAACTGCTAAAACCTGTAACTCTAGGCTTCAGCCCGTCAGCAACTAAAACCAGTCGCCATAAATGACGACCTACATTACAACAAAAACGCGCGGTGCAATTACCACATCACATTGCGCTTCTTAATATTTACTCGCTAACTTTTATCTCGCTAACTCGCAACTGATCGCTTACAGCTTCTTCACTCTATCTCCAGATCCCTTACCACCAACAGTCATGAATATGTATTTAAAGTAGTTACCAATATTCATCGTTTCTATCATTTCCCTATCAGTTTTAGCTAACAACTCTGGTGTTGACATGTCTATTTCATTCACTTGTGATAGCCCAGTAATTCCAGGGCGCACATCAAATACTTTTTGCTTATCTCGCGCAACAGTTAATTCTTCTTGATTGAACAAACCCGGTCTAGGCCCGACCAAGCTCATTTCACCTTTTAAAACATTCCAAAGCTGAGGTAACTCATCTAATTTAGTTTTACGTAAAAAGCCACCCAGAGGCGTTATTGAAGCAGTACTTGCTAAATGACTTGCAACAGACGCAGTTTCAACCTTCATTGTTCTGAACTTAACTAAAGTAAAAGGTTTTTTGTTACGACCCACTCTTTCTTGAGTAAATATGGGCGATCCAGTATCAAATAAACCAATGATGTAAATAATAACTAAAAATGGAAAAGCAAATAACAAACCAAATAAAGCTAAGAAGAAATCTAGTATGCGCAACATTAAGTTATTTATCCTTATAATTCTCATTAAAACAGCGAGCTATCCCTTCATCTAAAGATATTGGAGGTAGCCAGCCCAATGTTTTTTTAGTATGTTCAATATCGACAGTCAAGGAGTTAGTAAAACGCTCGATAACTGCTTTTCTTTTAAATATACTCCCTAAAAGTTTGAGGATATTAACAGGAATTGGTATCAACATGTTTGGTTTACCTTGAGCACTTAGCATCTTTACCAACAGCTGACTTGTCGACACATCCTCATCATCACTCACAAGAAAAGTCTCATTCTTAGCTTGTGGGTGGTCTATGCAAGTAACTATCAAATCCGTCAGATTATCAACTGAGACAAAGCTTCTCTTATTATTAATAGCACCCAGAGGCAAAGGTAAATTCCTACTTGTTAGTTTAACTAAACGCTCAAAGTTACCTGGCGCACCTTTGCCATAAACTAAAGGAGGCCTAATAATCACAACCTCCATACCCGTTTCTTTAGCTAGGCACCTAAGGTCTTGTTCTGCTTCTAATTTAGACAAGGCATAATCATCAACCGGCATCGGGTCATCACTAAACTTAAAAGGGCTTTCATTACAAACACCATTGACACCTATAGAGCTAATGTATATGAAGCGTTTTACTCCATTTTTTGCAGCTTGCTTTGCCAAATTTAAAGTCAGATCTCTATTCACCGCTCTAAACTGTTCTAGTGGCAAAGCAGCCTGTTCCTTGAGTATATGGGCTCTAGCAGCTAAATGAATCACACAATCAATACTACCCAATGCCGTTGAAAAGTCTGAACTAGCATCAATATTTTCATAAACATGAGTATATTCATGTATTTTTGATGGGCTTCTTAACAACAAATGTACTTGGTAGTTTAATTTTATTTTTTCAAATAGGTGCTTACCAATGAAGCCACTTGCCCCTGTCAAAAGTATATTTTTCATTACTTTTCTTTCTTAAAAAAGCTTAATAATTTAAATGGCAACTTCAGAGCAACCAGGACTAAATTAGTATAAAGATGATTTTCTCTGCAAGCTCTAACTATTTCTGAATTTTGATGAATTCTCCACTTTAGGCCCGAAGAGCTAATACCGCCCTCTCGCATAGAAACAAGTATTTTATCAATCCTCTGATACTTTATACCACGCAGAAAAAAACGAGCCATAAGCTCAAAATCAGCTGCTACGCGATAGTTCAACTTATAGTAGCCAAATTTATCAAACAGCTCTTTCCTAGCATAAAAAGTAGGGTGAGGAACCATAAAGCCAAATCTCATCTTCCATAATTTAAAACCTGACGATGAGTATATCCTTGAAAGCTGGTCTGAGCTTTCTTGTTTTACATATTTTAGATCGCCAAATACTGCATCCACATCTTCTGAAAAAGATTTAACCAGATGTTCGACACTTTTTTCACTAGAAAAAAAGTCATCAGAGTTTAAAATACCCACCACATCACCAGAAGCGACTTTAATACCCTTGTTCATGGCATCATATATGCCTTTATCAGGCTCACTGATGACCACGTCAATTTGCTCTTTTCTTTTTTCTAGGATATCTAAAGTACCGTCAGACGAAGCACCATCGATAACTATATATTCTATATTTGGGTAAGTTTGAGAAGCGACAGAATTAATTGTGTCTTCAATTGTTTTTGCGCTGTTATAGCAAACAGTAATAATACTTACCTTCATAATTTCAGACTCTGTATTTGAGAAAAAGCACCTAACATTAAGTTAATCGCTATCGATTCGACAGTTGACTCAACATAACATCTTAACTCCGGTGCATTACCAGAAGGTCTCAAGTGAACAACATCACCACATTCTGCCGTCAATCTTAAGCCATCTGTTTTACAAACAGACTTCACTTTACCTAACCCTAAGCTTTCTAAAAACTCATTCGGGTTTTCACTTAACTCAGCTATCAGCACCTTGCTCTTCTCTGTCGCAAAGTCTTTTAACCTATCACTCGCTGTAAAGCGTTGTGGTAAGTCTTTTAGCGAGCTTGCTATGCTGTCATCCATGGTTGCTACTATCAGCGCAGGCAATACCGCATCTCTTGTTGGCAGCGCTTTGAGAGGTTTACCATTAAATTCAAAATCACTCGCCAGTAAGTAACCACCATTCGCTTCAAAACCTGCTACACGCTGATAAGTTTTGCTTAACTCTGCAAAAGCCTCAATGACATAAGGTGAGCCTATTTTTGTTCTGGTTACGGTTTTAAAGCTACCAGACAGCTCAATGGCGGTATTACAGCTAACAGGGGTTGCGAGTGCTTCTATTGAGAGCGCTTGACTACAAAGCAGACCTAAAATATCACCCCTTAGCCACTCACCATCTTCACCAGCAACGAGTGGTCTATCGCCATCACCATCTGTTGAGAACAACATATCTAGGCGATATTCACTGACCCACTCTTTGGCTCTTTGTTTATCTTCATCTGATACAGCCTCAGTATCGATTGGGATAAATTCATCACTGCGACCTAGGCAAATAACCTCTGCGCCCAATTGCTCAAATAATGATTTATAAATATCTCTACCTGCACTCGAGTGCTCATAAATGCCCACTCGCTTACCTGCTAACGTCTCTTCGTTAAACAGGTGTGTATATCGAGTGGTATAAGCATTTTTTGCTTTATCACTTATCGGTAGACTGATGTCGACCAGATTCAAGTCAGCAAAATCAAAATCAGCACTCAGAATGGCTTGCTCATCTTGTTTGGTGATTTCACCATCAGGACGGTAGAACTTTAAGCCATTTCTATCAAATGGAATATGGCTGCCTGTAACCATAATACAAGGCATATTGTCTTGCATCGCTGTATAAGCAAGCGCCGGAGTAGGAACCACACCGTAATAAACAACGTCTATATTTAGTTGCTTTAAACCTGCTGCGCAGGCTTTGGCGATATCAAAACTGCTCGGGCGATTATCAATTGCAATGGCCATTGTATTAAATGCGAATTCACTTTTAATACTCTGAGCGAACGCAATTGAAAAGGCTGCACACACTTCTGGTGTAAAATCGGCAACAAGGCCTCTGGCACCACTAGTACCGAATGCAATACCACTTGTCTGAATGACTGATCTTGTATTCATAACTTAACCTTTCACTCTTCCGTAACGGTCTTCAAAACGCACAATGTCGTCTTCGCCTAAATAAGAGCCTGACTGCACTTCAATAAGCTCTAAATCTACTTTGCCAGGGTTTTCTAGTGCATGAACCGCGGTAATAGGAATGTATACTGATTCATTTTCAGTCACAAACTGCTCGGTATCATCGATTTGTACTTTTGCAGTACCAGAAACCACAATCCAATGCTCAGCTCTGTGGTGGTGCATTTGCACAGATAGTTTTGCACCTGGTTTAACCGTGATACGTTTTACTTGGAAGCGCTCACCGTTATCTACTGAGTCGTATTTACCCCAAGGACGGTATACTTCTCGGTGGAATGTCATCTCTGAGCGTTCGTCCAATTTTAATTGGTTAACAATTTGTTTTACTTTTTGAGATTCGTCTTTATGAGCAACTAGTACAGCATCTTTTGTATTAACGATGACTAAGTCTTCAACACCTACAGTTGTCACTAGCTTGTCTTCACCAAATACTAGCGTGTTCTTTGTATCAACAGATTTGACGTCACCGATGAAAGCGTTACCATTTTCATCTTGCTCAGACACTTCCCATAATGCTGCAAAGCCGCCTACATCATTCCAGTTTGCATCCATTGGTACTACAACAGCATCCTGTGTGTGTTCCATCACAGCATAATCAACAGATTCATCTGGGCATGCTTCAAATGCTTCTTTATCTACGCGCACAAAGTCCATGTCATTATTTTGTACTTGAACTGCTTTTTCACACGCTTCATAAATATCTGGACGAAATGCTTTTAGCTCTTCAAGGTAGCGACTTGCTTTAAACAAGAACATGCCGCTATTCCAGTAATAGTTACCACTGGCAATATATTCTTGCGCTGTTTCAAAATTTGGTTTTTCGACAAAGCTATCAACAACAAAGCCGTGTTCAACTTCAGCACCACGCTTAATATAGCCATAACCCGTTTCGGGCGTATTGCCAACAATACCAAAGGTCACTAATTTACCTTGCTCTGCTAACAATGTTGCTTTGTTAACACTTTCTTGGAAAGCAGCTTGGTTTTCAATGACGTGGTCAGCAGCTAGAACAAGCAATAGCGCATCTTGATTATCTTCAACTGCTTTGAAAGCGGCTAACGCAATAGCAGGCGCGGTATTACGACCCACTGGCTCTAAGAAGATGCCGCTATGTGCAGCTCCTATTTGACGAACTTGCTCTGCGGCAATAAAACGGTGCTCTTCATTACAAATTAACATCGCGGGTGCATGTTCAAGACCATTTAATCTTAAAATAGTCTCTTGCAGCATGGTGTTTTCACCATGCAACTTTAAAAATTGTTTTGGGTAGTTACCGCGTGATAATGGCCATAAACGTGTGCCTGAGCCGCCTGCCATAATGATTGGAAGTATCATATTCTTTATCCCTGTGTTTTTTGTAATGCTTCAAAGTACCATTTTGTATGCTTATGGACTTTTTTGTCTTCTAATAGGCTGCCTATATCGAACCATTGATATTTACCATGTTGAATATCATGCGGTAAGTCATTTAACGGTTTGCTCAACCTTAAGATGTAAGCAATGGCGACATAATGTGTGCTAAAGCCATCACCAAAAACATTGTCATCATAAAAATGGTCGTAAGGCCCTAAAAGAGTCGCTTCTGAGAGTGGAAATACTTCGCCAAGCTCTTCTTGAGTTAACCTTTCAAATGCCTCTGCAAGCGATTCATTTTTTAAAATCCGTCCGCCAGGCACAAACCAATTCCCTTGTGCTGGTTTATTTAGCCGCTCACCTAACAGTGCTTGGTTATTTTCATCTAATATAACCAAATCGATTGAAACAAGTGGCGCGCTTTCTATTACTGTCGAAAACGTATTTTTGTCTAGAAACATCCTATGTTCTCAATTATTTTCTAAAGTTATCTTGGTTTGCTAAAAACCATTCATATGTATCTTTTAAACCTGCCTCTAGGGAGATGCTATATTCCCACCCCAGTGACTTAAGGCGAGACACGTCCATCAGTTTACGCGGCGTGCCATCAGGCTTAGTCACATCAAATTCTATAGCACCTTCAAAACCGACTACTTTCGCAACTGTTTCGACAAGCTCTCTAATTGTACAATCTACGCCTGTGCCTACATTGATATGACTTAGCATCTCTTGTGTATTTGCACTGTATGTTTCTGCATCTAAGTTCATTACATGGATTGAGGCAGCTGCCATGTCGTCTACATGTAAAAACTCTCGCATCGGCTTACCTGTACCCCACGCAATCACTTTATCATCACCTGCCAATTTCGCTTCATGAAAGCGACGTATAAGTGCTGGAATAACATGAGAGTTTTCAGGGTGGAAGTTATCATTTTCACCATATAGATTGGTTGGCATAACAGAGCGATAATTACGACCATATTGACGATTATAGGATTCACACAGTTTGATACCTGCAATTTTAGCTATCGCATAAGGCTCATTAGTAGACTCTAAAATACCAGTTAACAGTGCGCTTTCTGTCATTGGTTGCTCTGCAAATTTAGGGTAGATACAACTTGACCCTAAAAACAGCAAATCATTAACATCAGATAAGTGTGCACTATGGATGATATTATTTTGAATCGTTAGATTTTCATAAATGAATTCTGCAGGGTAACTGTTATTCGCTACAATCCCGCCTACTTTTGCCGCAGCAAGATATACTTGGTCTATTTGATTCTCTTCAAAAAATGTACGAACCGCCTGCTGGTCAAGCAAGTTTAGCTCCGCTCTGCTTTTTGTAATAACCTTGATATCTTCTGATTGCTTTAACTTTCTAACAATCGCACTGCCAACCATACCATTATGGCCCGCGACAAACACTGTTTTAGAACTCATTTCTTTATCCATTATAAAACCCAGCATAAGCTGGGTTATCATTTAATTTCTGACTTGCTGCTTTGGGGTTACTCGACTGAAACACTCACATCATAGCCGTGAGACTTTAATAATGCATGCTGCTTCGCTTTAGCTAAATCGTGCTGAACCATCTCTGCACACATTTCTTCTACTGTAATTTCTGGTTCCCAACCTAACTTCTCTTTCGCCTTAGTTGGGTCGCCCAGTAATGTTTCAACTTCTGCTGGACGGAAATAACGCGGATCTACACGAACAATCACATCACCTACTGACAATGCCTCTGCGTTTTCGCCTTCAATCGCAACCACTGTTGCTATTTCATCAACACCTTCGCCGCTGAACTCAAGTGTTACACCCAGCTCTTTTGCTGATAAAGATACAAACTCTCTTACTGAGATTTGCTTACCTGTCGCGATTACAAAATCTTCTGGTGTATCTTGCTGAAGCATCATCCACTGCATGCGAACATAATCTTTTGCATGACCCCAGTCACGTAACGCATCCATATTACCTAGATATAAACATTTCTCTAAACCTTGAGAGATATTAGCAAGACCGCGTGTGATTTTACGCGTTACGAACGTTTCACCACGACGAGGAGATTCGTGGTTGAATAAAATACCGTTACATGCATACATACCGTAAGACTCACGGTAATTTACCGCAATCCAGTATGCATACATTTTTGCGACAGCGTAAGGTGAGCGAGGGTGAAAAGGCGTAGTTTCCTTTTGTGGGATCTCTTGTACCTCACCATAAAGCTCAGACGTTGAAGCTTGATAGAATTTAGTCTTTTTCTCTAATCCAAGAAAACGGATTGCTTCTAACAGGCGAAGTGTACCAATTGCATCTACATCAGCAGTATATTCTGGTGCTTCAAACGATACAGCTACATGGCTTTGAGCACCTAGATTGTATACCTCATCAGGTTGTACTTGTTTAAGAATACGAGTTAAGTTTGAAGTATCTGTTAGGTCACCATAATGAAGGAAAAAATTAGGGTTTTCTTCATGCCTGTCTTGATAGATATGATCTACACGCTCAGTATTAAAGCTTGAAGCACGACGTTTAATACCATGAACCTCATAACCTTTTTCAAGCAAAAACTCTGCTAAATATGAGCCATCCTGACCGGTAACCCCTGTTATTAATGCCACTTTAGACATATATTTTACCTTAAAATATTTGTTGTAGATATAAAGTATTTTTTGAATAAAATTTCAAATACTAAAAAGAATACCACCATAACAAGAATAATTACATCTCGTAGAGGGAAAATAAACAAGTTCATAAGTATAGCAGCACAAAAAACCCTAGAAGCTAAGTAGGAATATCTTGAGAAGAAAGCCGTTACATGGGTTAAAATCACAAAAAACAAACAACCTAAATAACCAAAATCAAGGTATATTTGCAGATAACCACTTGCCCACTGACGCCCAAAAACTTGAGTTAAAGAATCAACCGAAAACTGAATGTGATACATATAATTCTGTATATCATATGGAGTATAAAAAATATCTCTTAAAAACTTAAATGTATATACAAATGGTGGGATTTCAGGTCTCAACTCCCCATAGAACATACTAAAAACTGTAGGGTTCGGAAAATAGAGTGTAAACCAACCTAAAACAGCGTAAAAAGTATTTAGATCCTGTCCCTGTCCGCTAACAGCAAGTAAACCTAATAAAAAGTTTGATGACATACCAGCCCTGACAAACTGATATAGAAAAGCTATAAAAATTAGAGAGCAGAGAGCAAGGAGCAGCTTATATTTAATCTTGCACCATTGATTTTTCAGTAATACATCAACGAAAATAAATGCCGAAAAAAAAAGTAAAATTTGCCTATTACCTAAAAGTAACATTACTAGAATAAAGCACAAAATTGGCAAATAGTTCTTTGTAACAATTACAGAATAAAAATACATAAAAACCAAAAGCATTAGAATTTTACCAACAAAACTAAAACCTATTCCAGAATCATTTAGCTCCCTAATATTCCAGTTTAGTATAACAAACCTATAAATATCTTGAGCTCTATCAGCTAGTAAAAGGCATGGCAAAATGAACAAAAAGCATAATAGGAGCTTTTTATATTTGAAAACAGGGGCCCCTCTTCCAACATTCTTTGTTGCTATAAGCATTGCAGATGATGAAAATAAAGGGACTAAAATATAAAACAGTACACCTTCAAAATTGATATAACCAGTATCCAACCCTATAAATAGATACAGAAGAAAACCAATTCCGTAAATAACTAAGGGGGCAGCAAGTAAAACTGCCCTGCTATTTCCAACATTTGTTGATTCAATATAGTTTTTCATCAGGAATATAAATAGAGTGCTATTATGGAAAAAAACAACTCGACTCTATTTCTCCTTCTAAAGGCCCTAACCCAAGAAACTAATTTACTAGCAACTAAAGGTAGGAGGAGTATAGATAAAGTCAGCGGAACATACAGAGAAACATATCCAAAGTACACACTAGCCAATAGAAATGCTGTAGCAAGAAAAGGAGCTAGCTTTTTAAAATTTCGCGAAACTAACAAATGGCCTAGCATAGGCATCCTGCCTTGGTTAGTAAGATTATATTCTTTAGCAATTTCAGATAATGAAATCGTACCATCTTCAAGTTTTGAATCAGTGAAACCATCTTTACTAGAATATTTATACTTTGGAAAAATACTAAGTTCACTAGCTTTAGAGTAATTTCTTATTGTCACCCCTTTCTTTGCAAGAAATAAACTTGCTAACGCATAATTTAACTCAGACTCTAGAAGATCTGGGGCTTGCCATGCAATACCTTTGGGAAAATAGTTTGGCAAATAATGGTTCACGTCTTTTTTTAAACCATCGAGGGTTTTGTGTGGTTGATCACTCACAGGAAAAGAGTGATCTAAACCTACAATATTAATATCTTTAGCACCCATTGAAGCTGCAATTTGAATCATGGGGTAAGTTACCGTTGCCCCGACAAAAACACCATCATCCATATTGTCAGAGAAACCAGCCCCGGGTAGCTCATCTAAAAACTTTACTCTAGTATCATCTTTAAAGAAGCTTCTATATCTTTTTAATGTGTATACATCACAGTTTAAAGCCTCTAGATCATCAGAGAACTGCTCAGCGACAAGCTTATTAACAACGATATGTATATGATGTATGCCATCCGGAAAATCATTGAATGAAAGGTATGCCCTGTTGGAGGTTAGAATCGTATTTCCTTCAAAATGATTAAAATCTATTTCTTTTAAGCTTGGACCATTACAAACAACTATAAACTTTGACATATATAATTACCTACCCCTTAATTCTCAAGTCAATTTCTATTGACAACAACCTTTGATTTTGACTTTTAATTTCAAAGTCGCGTACTATTTCACTAGAAGGAATATTTTTTATGTACTCTTCTGCGAAAGGTATTATCTCACTATAAAAAAGATTTCTAGGCACTTTAATAGCCCCTTTAAAATCAAACGTTGAGATAAAACTATCCTCCCAAATCAAAACAGGGGTTCCTTGTTGCAAGCTTTTAAATACTATGCCACTTGACTGGTCTTTAATATACAAACAAAAGACTACTTTGGTTCGGCGTATGTGATCATACAAGACAGATAGTTCTACTCTTTTGTTTATTATAGTAGATTTTGCATTAATAAGTTTAGTTTCCAAAATTGGATTAGCTATCCTACCAACACTTCCTGACTTTAACTTAGCTGACTTTGTGATATTACAGAAAAGCTCTACGTTTTTATTTTCTTTAATCTCACCTATTATAGTCAAATCAAAATCCTTATTAACTCCCAATCTCTTATCTACTTCAACTTGCCCTAAACCACTTAATTCGGGGTCAGGATAATAATCAAAATATGAAATTATAGAACGACAGGATTTCTTATGATTACCTTTAACAACTGGTGTAATCATATACAACTTACCACTTTTAGCCAAAACAGTTAATGAGAGCTTCCATATTATATAAGTAAACCACCCCCTTTTATCATGAGGTCTTATGGAGAATGCAACAACTTTAAAGCCAAAGAGCAAATTAATGATTGCGATTGGAAAAAAATACTTTTCATTACCGTCTAACGTACTAAAAATAGTGTTTTTAAAAAAAGCGTCGAATATACTCTTAGCACCTCGAGCATTAAACCTACTTTTAAAATATTCTATATAACCAGATCTATGTCCATCATTACGGCTATCAAAGACAACCCAGACATTACCATTTACGCTCAAGATACCTCCAACTCTAATAGTTCTTTTCGCTTTTTCAAGGAAAAAACCATAGTTACACATGTCATAAATAAAAATGATATTAATGTTGTAGCTGCTGCACCTACATCACTAAAAGTAGGCACAAAAATAAAATTCAATATTAAATTACAAAATGCAGTAAATAAAGATAAGCTAGCAATGAACTTTGTGGAGTTTGATAAATACAAATAACAACAGAAAAACTTCCTAACACCTTCAATTGAATAAGCAAAAGAAATAATGATGATTAACATACTTAGACCACTATAAGAATCAGGTAATATTAGGCTATATATATTCGACAATACTATTGCAACCAAAGCTCCAAGAAATAAAGCTAAAAGACTGAGATAAATCGAGCCCCTAAAAACGATTAATTCAGAGTGTTTACTTTTTTTGGCATTTGCAAAAAAATAAGGCGACCAAGCTCTAATAACCGCATCAAATACTACACCACAAACCATGGATATTGTATAAGCAGCTATGTATTTTCCTACGACTTGCTGGCCAAAATAATAGTTTAAAATTAATCTATCCGATAGATTTAAGACTACTACTGATAATGAGTGCCATACAAGAGGCGTAAGGAACTTCGCTGAATCAATAACCTTTAACTTTAAAAGCTTTCTTCTAAACCTTCTAAAATTGAATTGAAAGAAATAGAACATTATCAAGCTAACGAATACCGCAGCACTAACTTCTGCAAGTACACGCTCTTCCCAACTAATTCCAACAAAAAAGTATGTTATAAAAACAAATATTGCGGAAATTAAAGTTACTGATATTTGTAAGACCAAAACTTTGAAGACTTTGTTGTTGGCCTGATAAACACTCTCGACAACCACTCTAAGAGCCTGCAAAACAGACAAAATAACAATGCATACAAAAGCAAAAAAATGATTAAACTCATTATCAAAAGAAAGTTTTGTTATAAAAAAAATAAAAGGCGAAACAACAAAGGCAGATAAAGGTATAATTATGAAGCAAGCTACAATAATGTAATGTGTATCTTTAGCTCTATTCGTCTTACTGGACAGCTCTTTAACGATATATGTATTTGGCTTTAAACCTACAAAAACAGCAGACAGACTGAACAAGGACATAAAAATACCATATATCCCGAAGTCTTCAACTGTCATTACTCGAGTATAAAATGGGAGTAACAGAAAAGGAATTGCTTTATTTAAGAGCGCACCAAATGTATAAAATAAAGCAATTTTTTTTTCAAAGCTCAATCTGATATACCCAAAAGAATAAATGAAAA
The DNA here is from genome assembly GCF_049257195.1 of Pseudoalteromonas sp. SS15. Classification (NCBI taxonomy): domain Bacteria; kingdom Pseudomonadati; phylum Pseudomonadota; class Gammaproteobacteria; order Alteromonadales; family Pseudoalteromonadaceae; genus Pseudoalteromonas; species Pseudoalteromonas sp. SS15. The sequence continues at coordinate 37,030 of NZ_JBMMUD010000003.1, read as the reverse complement.
TTAGCCATTACTTTAAAACCCTATGACGGATCCTTTAAACAACCTGATATACCACCATCCAAAGCAATACAACTACCATGTAAAAAACCAGAAGCATCACTACAAAGATAATAAGCTAAATTTGCTACCTCTTCAGGTGTACCTATTCTACCTTGCGGGTGATAGGACTCTAATTTACCATACTCATTCTCTTTACCAATGAAACCTTCTCTGAGCATATCAGTGGCAATGGCAGCAGGTTCAATGGCATTAATACGAACTTTACCTTGAAAGTCTAGTGCTAGATTACGGGTAAGGGAGCTTAAAGCTGCTTTTGATGTTGCATATGCTGAAAACGTTTTTTTTGTTAAGCGAGCATGTATTGAGCTCACATTAATTACAGAACCGTTATTATCTGATAATGCTTTATAAAACGTTTTAGACAAAATAAAAGGGGCATGTAAATTAATATCAAAAGTTCGCATCCAGTCATCAAGCGGGAAATCTTGAGCTGTGTCTAAAAGTTGGACTGCAGCATTATTGATTAATACAGAGATCCCTTTTCCAGAGGTTAACTCTTTTACCGACTCTTCTAGGGTAGCCAAATAATCAGCTTCTTTTACAAGACGCCTAATGTCTATTTGTAAAGGAAATAAGCCCTCTACTTTTGGCTGAGTGTTAAGGTCTAGCCCAATAACACTGTACCCTTCAGCTATGAACTTTGTAACCAAAGCCCGGCCAATTCCACCTGCCGAGCCTGTAATTAATACAAATTTTTCAGTCATTACTTGTCCATTAAGAATGATGATATATGCTCTAATGCTTTATAAGTCGCTCTCTGAACTCCCTCAACAGCATTACTACCGTTATGCGAGCCAAAAATACATTGCTCCATATCTCTTAACGGAGAATTTTTTGGTAGTGGTTCAACTTCAAATACATCTAAGCCAACAGCTTTGAGCTTACCACTCTGTAATGCATCAATGAGCGCAGATTCATCAATTAGAGGACCTCGAGCTACGTTGATGACCATTGCGCCATCTTTTAACATCGCTATTGTTTCTTTATTCAACATGTGTTTATTTTTATCATTTAATGCGCACGTAAATATTAAAACATCTATACTTTCTAACTGTTGAGGGAAATCACTGCGCGTAATATAAGAGAACCCTTTATTACCATAAACACCAGGATCATAAGCAATTACTTCAACATCAAACCCCATTAATCGCTTAGCTACGCTTTGGCCAATATCACCAAAACCAACGATGCCAACCCTTTTATTACTAATACTCATACCTGCCGGTTTAGGCCATGAAAAGTTAGTTCGTATTTCTCGATCAATAAAATGAGTCTGTCTTGTGAGTGCCAGTAACATAGATATAGCTACATCAGCAACTTCTCCACCAAACATATTAGGTGTATTTGTAATAGGAATTCCTAAATCTTTACAAGCAGAAAAATCTACATTATCAACACCAATTCCCCACTTTACAGCGGCTTTTAATTTTCCTTTAACACCGGCTTCAAAAACCTGTCTCGTGGCAGGATCATCACCAATAATCCAACCGTCATACTCTGGCAGTAGTTCAATTAATTCTTGCTCCGAAAGAACTTGGGTTGTTTTCGCTGCAACTATTTCAATCCCCAATTCCTTTGCTGGTTCAACAAATTCATCAAATAAACCGATCATCGGCGGGCAGGTAACTAAAACTTTCATTAAATCTCTTCCTTATTTGGTGAATTTACGATTCGCTCAGCTAATGCACTTGCTAGTTCCCAGTCCTCTGGCTCATCTATATCGACAGATTCGAGTTTTGGTGTTTGATACATCATTGGTTTCTTACCAATACGAGCATTTGTTTTGCCAAAGCTCTCTCTTGTAAATAAAAATAAACAAGAGTTTTCTTCAAACCAGGGTTCTAAATCTTGAGTTCTAATTAAATTGTCAGGATCATGGTTCACAGGTGATAAATCATCACGATAAAAGCGTGTTTGAATTTTATTAACACTGAATAGTGAATCAAATTCTTGTTGATTGACAAATTTATTTATCGCTTCATAAATTGTTTTGTCAGTTATAAGTGGGTTGGTTGTATGCGTCATCAAATAATAATCTGCTGGCACATTTTCAATATCGTCTTCTAGAATCAAGTTCATGCTAACAAAATCCCCACATAAATGAGGCTTTCTTTCACGAATGACGACCCTTTCAGACTCAACTAATCCATTTTCTAAAAGAATATGCTTAGCATCGGTATTAATAACAACTTGGTCAATCTGATCATTTGCCAGTAAGGCGTCCAAAATCCATTGAAAAAGAGGTTTACCAGCAAGCTTTCTAAAATTTTTACCTTTAACTCGCTCACTATTCGCTTTCATTGGTAATAATGCGACTATTTTTGACATTCCTCTGACCCTTTCACTTCTTTATATTCTGTAGTTACTTTCATATCAGTTACCCTTGGATAAAAGTATTTCAACTTCATTTGTTGGGATAACTTTCTATTGATGTGATTCCCTTTATACGCGCCATAATATTGCGCAACTCGAAAGCGAATAATGGAGTAGATTTCTTTAAAAAATACATTTTTCTTTATCGAAATTTTTACGTCTTTTACAATCCCTACCACAATATATTTGATCATGTCTTGAACACTGACATGCACTTGAGGCATTATTTTTTGGAGGGCTATTGCTTCTCGTTCATAACGAATTTGAACATTTTTCCATGATTCGTCATGGATATGATAAACACCGGCTTCTGCAACATAACCAATTAACCCGCCTTTAGCTACAATGTCTTTTGCTAAATACATGTCTTCACAACCAGTCAATTGCTCATCGAACTTAAATTGCTCCCAAACATCCTTCCTTAATGCAGAGTTTGCGTTGTTACAAAAAAAACCTTCTTGAGGTATAGATGATTTTTCTGGAAAATATTTCAAGAATAGCTGGCGTTCACTAAACTTAGTTGTATCCCTACCCAATTGCCTACCATATGTATAATCACATGTTTCTACCAACGGTTTAACAAGGTTCTCAACCCAGCTTTTGTCACAAGGAATACAATGCCCGCTGATAAACACGAGGAAGTCACCATTAGCAAACTCACATCCAATATTTAGTGAACGACCAAATGTAAACTCACTCTTTTTGATATATGTAATTCGACAGTTATAGCTTTTTGCTATTGGTAAGGTGTTGTCCGTAGAACCAGAATCAACTAACACAACTTCAATATCAAATAAATCTGATTCTTGAACCTTTATGCTAGCTAAAAGCTCTTCCAGGTACCTTTCTTCATTAAGAGTTCGTATCACGACACTTACAAGTAACTTATCCACATACTTCTCCTAATTGAAATCTAAATAAAGCTCCTGACAACGGATATGTAACCAGCTCGTCGTCCGAAAGTCCATCTCGCGCTGTAGTTACATAAAGTTCTGAATCCGAAATGACACAGTTTGTAGGTTGTAAAGCAGGAACATTTATCTCATGAAGCTCATTGCCTTTTAAGTCAAAACATTTCACGCATGCGCCGCCCCACATAGCTATAAATACTTTTCCGTCGATAGATAAACATCCACCATCAGGTGTCATATTTGTATCAGAAAAATCAGCCCAGACTCGCCTTTCAGAAAACAAGCTACGCTTATTATAAGCGTATACCTTTTGCTCTTGCGAATCACTTATTAGTAATTCGTCATCTAATTCGATAAATGTATTAGGAATAGAAATATTTGCTACGGATGATAATAGTTTTGAATTGTTGGGGTCATATAAAAAAAGCTTCCCCTTTCCTTTTGACGGGTCTTTAAACATAGTTCCGAAAAGATACTTACCATCAAGCATCGCTCCGTCATTCGTCCTCATATCAAGTCCATCTGATATATTTTCTCCCAATGCGTATAACCTTTTAGTCTGCTGAGAATCAGTGTTAAATACAGCGATACCTTTTGCATCAGAAAAATACACATGAGGTAACTCTACCTTAAAGATCGTACTAGGATTTAAATCTAGATTAAATCTCATCACATTATCTGATTTATCAATACGCTTTATAAATAAAGTTGAGTTTATTATATCTAGCCAAAGTATATTCCCCCCTATAGAGTCATAGAAAATACCTTCACCTAATTCACACAACTTCTTTGAATAAAAAACGCTGTCCATTTTCATGCTTTTCTAACCATAAAACCATACTTACTTATCAGATTTATATTCATAGTTGTAATATCCATAGTAACCGTAAGCATTACTAGCCTTTTTAATTACGCCGTTGAATACAACACCTTTAACATCAATCCCATTTTGTTCAAAACGATTGCGAGTAATCTCTAGCTCTTTCGCATGATTTTGACCAAAACGCGTTACAAGCAATGTGCTACCTGCATGCGCACTCACAATCGCAGGGTCTGTCACCGCAAGAATTGGCGGCGTATCAATAATAACCAAATCGTATTTAGTACTCACGTCTTCAACCAGTTTTGAAAAGTTTTCGTGCATTAGTAGCTCTGAAGGGTTAGGTGGTATTTGACCTCGAGTCATTACATCTAGCCCTTCAACTTGGCTATGCTTAACGGCCTGTTCTAAGTTAATTCGACCAGAAAGGTAATCACTCAAGCCGTTGTCCCATTGCATGCCAAACTGGGTTTGTAGGTAACCTTTTCGCATATCAGCGTCAATAATAAGCACTTTTTTATTACTTTGTGCGAGTACAGTAGCTAAATTTACTGAAATAAATGACTTACCTACGCCAGGGCTTGGACCTGAAATAGCAATGACATTATTTTTGGCTTCCATCATTGCAAAGTGCAGACTTGTACGTAAACTTCTCAATGCTTCAATTGAAAGGTCTGCCGGGTTATCGACTGCTAGTATCGACTTAGCTTTGGCCGTTTTACCTTTTCGGGCTTTTGCAAAACCTGTCAGCTTAACCTGATATTCTGAATAAGGCACACTTGCATAAACAGGTAAACCCAATGCTTCAATTTCACTAGGGTCTTCAATACCTTTATGAATTGCTTTTTGAATCAGTACAATGGCTACTGCTAGCATGCCACCAAGCATAGTTGCCATAACTACTATTAGCGCTTTTTTAGGTTTAACTGGCTTTGAGGTATTTACTTCGGCAAGGTCAATCACACGTACATTACCTACGGTTCCAGCACGCACAATGTCTAGCTCTTGTGTTTTTGCCAATAGCAATGTGTAAATCTCATTATTGACTTCAACATCACGTGTTAGGCGAAGTAGTTCTTGCTGTGTTTCTGGTAACACTTGCACTTCAGCTGCTAAGCGGCGTTTTTGGTTCTCAACCGCGTTAATTTGCTCAACGGCTGCTTGGTAGCTTGGGTGGCTTTGCTTGAATTTACGACCTAACTCTAACTTTTTAAGTTCAAGTTCTTGTAATTGCGTTTCAAGCTTAACAAGCTGTCTTAGTACGCCTTCGGTTTCGAGCGTAATATCAACTGATTGCTGTTTTACCTGATAATCATTAAAACGCTGCTCTGCAGCTTCAAGTTGCTTTTTAACTTGAGGGAGTTGATATTCTAAAAAATCTAATGACTTCTGCGCTTCGGCACTATTACGCTCAACATTCCGGCGAACATAAATGCTTGCCACTTTATTAAGAACAGATTCAGCATAGGAAGAATCAGCGCTTTGTAGACTTAGGTTGATAATGCCTGAATCTTTACCTTTTTCACTCGCACCGATTGCAGCTTGCAGATCAAGAATGGTATTTAAGCGATCACGCTTAGTTAAGGTAAACTCAGTGCCAGGGCGAGCAGTTAAAGTTTTCAATGTTATTGAAAACGAGCCGTTTGATACCTCTTCACCTACCTTGCCTTTTAGAACGCTATCCCCAATATCATTAAGCAGTTCAAATTGGTTATTTGCTAACGCAACCAAAGTAAAATCATCACCAATTGCATTTGGTGGTACTTCGAATTTAAATGTTTCTATTTTCTCGCCGCCCCACGCATAACTAGATGCCCCAAAACTTGGCTCTGCTAATTCACCTTCTTGCATAGGCGTGAATTTACGAAAGGCTCTACCGCCAATAACTGGGAAAAGTTTAGGCTCAGCCACTATATCTAGCTTTAAACTGTCTACGGCCTCACCAATGATGCTACGAGATTTTAATAGTTCGATTTCGGTTACTGCCGCCGAGGTACTTTCAAACATACCGCCAAGCTCATCAAAACCTGGGACCGAGCCACCTTTTTCTTCTACCTGGATCATCGCAGTCGCTTGATAAATCGGCGTACTAAATACTGCAACTGCAACACCAACAATCATAAATAAGGCTGTAACAGCAATAATGAACCACTTTCGATCAAGCAAAGCGCCTAACAAGGCCATTAAATCGATTTCTTGCGCTTGTTCTGTAGACTGCTTTTGTTGCGAGCCACTTAATAGGTTTGATTGAGCATTCATTGACTCTTTCATCCTTATAAATACTTCTGCCAAGCGCTGCACGCGCTATCGATTAATTCGTAGACATGTTCAAAGGCTTCACGGCTTTGTCGATACGGGTCAGGTACTTCTTTGTCGCCTAACCATTTACCAAGGAGAAATGTTTTGCCTCGAGCTTGAGGGTAACGTGTACACAAGTCTTCTAGGTGACGTTTCTCCATGACCAAGATCACACTATTATGAGTCACAAGGCTTGTACTGATTTGCTGACCTTTATGCTCAGACATATCAACGCCATGTTGCAGCGCTAATTCTTGCGCAAAGCTATCAGCTGATTTACCTTCAAGGGCAGTTAAACCTGCAGAACTCACTTTGACATTTTTGCCCGCTAACTTGCTTTTTAAAACATATTCAGCGGTAGGACTTCGGCAGATATTACCTGCACATACCATTAAAACACTATCGAACATACTGGTTTGCCTACTACTGGTTATCTATATCTTGTAATCTATCAACGGTTGTTAACGCTGGTAACAATAAGCTAATGACTTTGTTCCAACGAGCAAGCGGTGCACTAGTCACATAAACGATGTCTTGCGGATCTAATTCAAATTGCTCTGCTAGCACTAATGCAGCAACATTTTTAGCATGAAGTTGATATACGTCGGCAATGACGCCGTCTTTTTCAAGGTCACGTTTACGAAGCACAAAAATGCCGTTTGCGTCAGCTGAGCGCTCGTCAATACCGCCAACTTCACTGAGTGCTTCGGCTAAGTTAAGACCATAACGATTCACTTCTACTGTACCAGCACGCTTTACATCACCAAGCACGTATACGTTTCTTTGGTCGTTACGTGTTACATGTACAATATCACCGTGCTGCAATAAACGGTTTTGTGAAATATCGCCTTTGGAATAAAAGTCATCTAAGCGAATAACTTCAGTTTCATTGCCTCGCGTGAATGTCACTGTTTTCCAGTCAGCACGCTCATTTAAACCACCTGCTTGGTTTAGTGCATCAATTAAGGTTAATGGCGTTTCGGTCACAGGGTAGACCCCAGGCTTTTTCACTTCACCTGTAACATAGGCTTTTTGGCTTCTGAAACCCACTACTTTTACGTCAATTTGCGGGTCTTCTATCACGCGACTTAAGCGCTTAACTAGTTCTTCACGCACTTCTGCAACCGTTTTTCCTGCAGCAGGCACTTTAGGGGCATAAGCATATGTAATGGTACCATCAGCTTGAACACGGAAACCATCGAACTCAGCAGTACGCTGTACAGCGGCTGGAATAGTCAACTCAGGATGGTCCCATACCCCTATGGTGAGTACGTCACCCACTCCGAGTTTGTATTCATAGTTAGAAAGATCGAGTCCTGCAATATTCTTGCTCGAGTTAGATGCGCCAATTTCAGCTGCAGTTTTTTTATTGAGGTCTTTTTGTTGGGAAATAAGAGCAGAGTCAATAAGTTGGATATTTACTTTCGCCAATTCCTTCTCAAGGTTCTCAGTTTGTTCACCTTGTTTTAGTCCTTCAAAATGACCGCCAGGTATAATTGTACAGCCACTCATTGCCAGAAAACATGCTGAAGCAATGAAAGTTTTATAGCGTTGCGCCATTCGTTCTTCCTAAAATCGTTCTTGTTAGCCTTGTCTAAAGCCTTTATATAAAGCTGAGTAATTAAACCACTTGTAGATTTTGTTAGCAAGTAATCGTCGTGTGAATTTTTTTATGTATTGAAGATAGAAGCTGAAAGCTGAAAGCTGAAAGTTGAAAGTTGAAAGCTGAAAGCTGAAAGTCACGAATTAGCGAGTTGTTTTGTAGGCGCTAGTTAATCCTGCGTTTTTAATAATTAAGCGTGACGAAGAGTATCTGCCTACATATGAACTGCATATATAGGTTGCATCGGCTTTATGTAAGTTTTTCTAAATATTTAATCTAAAGTTAAAATGTTATGGGCAGCGCCAAAACTATTACGTAAATTTTAGGCGCCACAACCTATTTTGATGCAAATTTTAGTTAAGCTTATTGAACATATCGACCAAAATTTTATTACCACTTTCTGATAAATGGTTATCATCAAAATAGCTCGGCATACCGCTTATTGACGTTTTACACATCTTGCCATCACATAAGTATTCTTCTGGGCTTAAAATATTAAAATCACAATGTGACGCTTTCTCTTTGAGCATAAATTCAAAGCTTCTCGCTTTTCCCATTACTTTTTCGAATTTAACCGGCAAACCATCCTCATGACCTAGTAACAAGTCTTGTGCAACCTTATTAGGCACTAAATAATCAAACTCAGGGGTTGAGCTTATAATCGACACTTTATTTTCTTTAGACAGCGAACAGGCTACGTTGAAAAATGCAGAGTAATCATTTGGAGTTGAGATTCTATTTTCGTATAAGGGCCATCTTGAGCTAATAAATATATTTTTGTCCTTAAAGTTTTTTATATTACTTTCTGTGAAAGTCTTGCAATCTTCTTTGTATAAAAGTTTGTTATCAATACTACCGTCATTTATCAAGCAGCCTGCTTTTGCAACTAGTAAAATTCCATTACTACCAAATTTCGAGGACTCCATTGCTGTTATTAGACTGCTTGCGTGACTATCACCTAATAGCACAGTTGCATAACTGTCTTTTTCTCTTGGGTAAACGCAATTCGCTGAATGGCTACCAGACGTATTTAAGCACTGGTCTTTTCTTGGGTCTTTATCTGTTAAAGCTCGATCAGCGACAATAACGTTATTTGGTAAAGGACTAATTTTTTCCGCATAGGGAGTCAGCATAAACTTAAAAGATAAAAAGCTAATAATAGTTACAACACCCACTAGTACTACATTAAATACAAAGTATTTAATACTTTTCTTTCTTAGAGGCGTCTCAATAAATCGATAGGTAATCTCAGCGAAAATAAATGTCAAGACGATCGCCATTAAGGCCTGTTTGTTTAGCAAATGAAAAACAGGCCAGTGCCATAGATAAATGGAGTAGGAGCGCTCTGAAACATAATTTACAGCTTTAAAGATAAAAGTAGATTGCTTATCGCATTTAAAACTACCAATGAGTAGCGCAAATACTGTAATTGAAATGACAAGAAGCGCACTAATATTTGGCCAGTGATCGCTCGGAGAAATCATAATGGCGCAAAAGGGTAGTAAAACTATGAATAATAAAAACAGCTTGAATCTTGGAGCTAAAGCTTTTTTTCTCTCTGAAAAATAGACCATGCTACCAGCTAATAATTCCCAACCTCTAAATATCGTATTATAGTAATTAGCTTCTAAAACAAACGTTGACGATAAGCTTAATAAAAGCAATATCGAACATAAAATAAAGCTGTTCTTGAGCCCATCTTTCTTATTCTTAATTAAAAATGCAAAAGAAATTACAAATGGAAAAAGAATATAAAACTGCCACTCAACTGAAAGAGACCAAGTATGTAAAAGTAAGTTTATGTTAAATTGACTAACGTCAAAGTAACCTGATTTAGACATATATACCCAGTTAGAAACTGGAATTAAACTTACTAAACTATTTTTACCAAAGTTTCTCAGAATAGACGGTAACTCAAAAAAGAATAAATAAACACTTACTACAAAAATCATGAATGCGAGTGCAGGTAGCAAACGATTAACACGTGACATAAAGAAGTCCATAATAGAAAAGTCACCTTTGACTTGCTTTTCTATGATGATTTTTGTCATTAAATAACCAGAAAGAACAAAAAAGATGTCTACACCGATAAACCCCCCCTTAAAAAGTGCGATTTCATAGTGAAACAAAACAACCAAGATAATCGCTAAGCTTCTTAAAGAGGCAATATCAAACCTGTAATTCATTTTTCTTATTCCGTTCTTTGTGACAGTGTTTTTTAGCAGTGCGCTTTAATATAATTAAAGATAAAACGAGGATAATCAGACAGGAGTCTTTTTCTCACATGTTTGTGCATAATGGCTCGTTGCAACCATCTAAGACCCAACTTTTTAACAATCGGATGATAATAATCACCCTTTGTCGCAGTTTGCTCCAAAAAGCCACCACAAGTATAGAACTCTCGAGCAGAAGACACACCATCAAATGCCCTTAAAAGAAACTCTTCTTGTAAAGGCGTTCCCATACCAATAATAACAATGTCTGGCTGTAACTCTTGTAAAACTGTAATGCATTCTTGCTTTTCTTGTTCATCACAAAAATAGCCGTCACGGCAAAAAACAATATTCAGCTCCGGAAATAATTCCAAGAGCTTACAAGGTAAGGCTTCAGAATGTTCAGGTTTACCACCAATAAAAGCAACTCTCAAATTCGATTTTTGCGCTCTGATTAACGTATCTTTTGCGATTGATGAAAAATCAAAACTAACTCTGTCTATCTTATTGCTACAAAAGATATTATGAAGTTTTGTATGCAATGCGCCATCCGAAAAAATATAATCAAATTCACTAAGTAAGTCTTGTCTATCTACAAGTAGACCGTACGAAAAAGGATTTACAAAAGTAACTTTGATCTTTTCACTTGGACTTTCAGTGGAATAAAGTTGACTCAACCTTTCATTTAGTGATTTTTTTGGTGCTATTTTTTTATCAAGAACTGTAAAATTACTCTTCATTTTCACCCCTTTTTCAACGTGGCAGGCGATTCTACATGAGTTTTTGTGCGCTGTCTGCTAAGCAAAGAGGTTAGAGAAGCCTTTTAACAAGCCAATTTGGCATTACACTCAACAATTGAATTGCAATAGCATGAATACCAAAGCGGACATTAGTGTTTGCCACTAAATCTCTCGCTAACACCTTATTACCCTCTTTAAGGTTTTGTAGTGCTGTATATATATAGCTTCTGTGGACTAGGTTTTTGGCTTCGTGTACTTGCCGCTCTGGAACTCGACTTGTATCTAACCACTCTTCTAAAGCCTTAACATGGGGTAAGATGTTTAATACTTTATTTTTTTTTGTTGCGCTACCGATATCACTCTCATCATATATTGCAAGTTGTTTCATACAAATCGCCAACTGATAGTCAATAGCAATTCGCATCCATACAAAAATATCTTCACCCATTTTCCAACCTACTGGAAAACCACCTATTTCATTTAAAGTAGATCTTTTTATAGAAACAGATGAAGCTGTGACGGGTAGGTTTCCTCTGCAAGTAGTGTAGAAGTAGTTATCTATAAGCCTATAATCTGTCTCGCCAGGAATACACAATTTAGCAGGCTTTCTTCCATTCGGACTATCAAAACAATACGCACTACAACATAATGATGCACTTGAGTATTTGCTTTGCAGAATAGTCATTTCATGTAAATATTCTGGCTCCCAAAAGTCATCAGCATCTAAGAAAGCAACCCACTCTCCAACAGCATTACTTATGCCTGTATTTCTTGCTTTTGAAACACCACCATTTTCTTGCTGTATTAGCCTTAAATTTGAAATTTTCAGCTGATTAACTAACTCAACGCTCATATCGGTAGAACCATCATCAACAACAATTATTTCATAATTATCATAAACTTGAGCGGCAACACTTCTGATACATCGCTCAATATAATCTTCCTTATTGAATAGGGGGATAACAACTGAAAACTTTATCATTTCAACTCTCTAATCTTTGATGGGTGATAACGCGCGCTGAGTAAAAGAAACATAAACACTAGCATAATTGAAGAAGTGCCATTGAAAAGTACATGTCCTGCTAAAATTGAATGCAAAAAAACAAGAGAAAAACAAGCAGTTAGGAAGTAACGACCTTTTAAAAGGCCTTTAAATATAGCCATTAATCCAAATAAAAAATAAGCTGATGCGGCAAGGATCCCATAGCAAAAAAACAGTTCAAAAAGATCATTCTCTAAGGTTTTTCTGCGTATATCTGAGAGTAGCTCCAAGTTTTCATAGGCAAAATACCCTCCCCCTCCAATTAGTAGCCTTAAACTAAAAATATCATCCCAATTTATTTTAGCAAATGCATTATAAATAAACACATCCCTAGAGCTAGATAACAACACAGCCTTATCTTCTATCTTATTGAATTTATTTATTATATTCTCAAAAACCAGACTCAGAGCATCCACAACAACAGGTACTATATACAAACCAATTAAAATGGAAAAAATAACAGTTAACCAAGGAAAGAATCTAAAACTGAGGATGAAAAACAATATACAACTAAGTAATGCAAACAAAAGAGCGGTTTTAGTCCCAATTATTACCGTACTAAATATCATAAAGGCCCCCATAAAATAGAAAACCTTTCTTCTTGTTTTTAATGCATAATATAAAGCTAACAAACTACAAGTACCTATTGTTACACCAACCCCATTACCTGAAACGAACAGCCCCCTAGTCGCAAATTTACTGCCATAATTTGAAATATGAAAGCCACTGATAAATGCACTTGATAAAAGAACTGCAACCACCAGACCATAAGCTATCACCAGACGAAAGAACAAATCATAATAGGACAAACTTTCATGGACCCAGCATTTGAAGTAAACATAAACTAAAATGCAAAAAACAACCTTGCTAAAAAAAACAATACCCGAAATATAAGGAACTAAGCCCAAATGCAAGATTGCCACTAAGCTTTCAGAGAGTAAGAAAAATATAGTTAAATATAAAATCCGCTTTTTTATTGTTTTAGTTATTTTTTCAGACGAAAAAACAAAGAAAAACAATAACCCTAGAATAAATAATCGGCCAAGTTGCGAAGGTGTTGCAAGACCACCTTCACCCATTATTTTCAGCTTAAATAAAGCGCCGGTCATTGAATCGAAAATAGGTAAGGCCAACACACAAAAAAGCGTTACAAAGACAAGCTTGCTTGTAAACACATGCGGAATTAATTGTTTTAACTTTAACCTTTCTTCTTGATCAAAAGACATCTTATTGATCTCAGAGTTTAATATGCTTTGCCGCTATTTTTAAAAAGCGATTTACATGTGATGAAAATGAGTATTCTTGAGCAGCTTTCACCATTAATTGAGAAGGGCCGCTTGCATTCCTTGCATCCTGAATTGCATCATGCATACTTCGCAACAATTCACTTTGTGACTCTTCTTTTGCAGCGAAAAAGTTATTAAAGCCTTCAACCTGTCTGAAAATATCATTATCCCAGCAAACAATTCGATTACCTGAGGCCATTGCTTCAATTAATGAATGCGAAACACCGCCACCACCTAAAATTTTGGTTCCAGTTAAGTGAAAACTAATATCTAGCTTGGACAGTAACTCTGGTACTTTGTGATTATCAACTACGCCAACATATTGAATAGAAACTTTGCCGTTGAGTCGCTTCTTCGCTTCTAAAAGTGCCTCTTTTTCAAAACCGTCGCCAGCAACTATCACTTCGATATCTTGCTCGCCTTGAAGTTCATCCAAACACTGAATAAAATAATTTATTCCTTTCTCTAAATTTAACCTACCAACAAAACCAAGCCGAATTTTATCCCCTTTCTGAGATTGGCTAAATTTATCTAGATAAATGCCGTTATTTATTACTTTAGAAGGGATTCCCTTCTTGATATAAAAGTCTGCAGTGTCCTGACCATTAGATAACACTAGCTGGTTCCGTTTTAGTAAAAAAATTTCCAGCTTTTTAAATAACTCAAGTATTACACCAGAATGTCTTTGCGCTAACTCTTTTTCAAGGATCCCCCTTATCCAAGTTACTTTGAAAGCTTTTGTTCCTCTGCATGCAAAATAGCCAGCAATGCTCTCAATGTATGAGCCAAGACAAATCACCAATTGCTTATCACCGAGCTTATCTGAGGCTTTTATATGGTGAGAGCAAAAGCTTGCAAAGGTCGAGATACGCTTTACATTATTAAATGGTGTCACATCTACGCTTCTGTGATTGACTTCTCTCGGAAAGTTAATTGGAGTACCTTGCTCAACATTTGAAGTTGCATTCAATACGGTTATAGATTTAAAGCTTTTTAGAATTTCACTTGCGTTAGTAAAGTTAGCGAGCCATGTTTCGCGCCCACCACCACCTATAGAAAGGTTGCTATAAATTATTATTACTAAATTGATATCTTTCATAGTTTGTGCAACATTATTAACCAACATTAATTAACACTTAAAAACTAACTTTTTAAAAGCACTTAAGCCTAATATCACTGAACGCTTGAATGTGAGTAAACCTAGCACTAATAATAAAGCCCATATAATATTTCCCATAAAACCCTGTTGCCAATAAGTGCAGTGCAAAATTGACGTTATCAGTAATATGACTATTACTATATATGTTTTCATTGTCGGCATGTTACGCCATACTTTTCTTGAGAATTCAGTTCTCAAAGTATAAAAAGCAGCGAAAGCAACCGCCGTTGATATTGCCGCTCCTTGTGCTCCAAACTTTTCAACTAAGACATAATTACCAAATGCATTGATAACTAGCGCTAAAACCGAAGCCCACATCGAAAGGCTTGTCTTTCTAGTAAGTGTAATGCCAACGGCAGTAGTCTCTGACAGTGTATATAGTAATGGCGCGAGCAAACATACTGTAATTAAACTTTGTATCGCTGAATATTCTTCAGGAAGAAAATAAGGCAGCAAAAACGAAAAACTACCAGCTATTGCCATAACAAAAAAAATAGCTGCTAATAGATGCTCTGATACACCATCAACTATATTAAGGTCCAAATCTCCATTTGAAGTCCACTTATATACCATCGGCGACCAAATTAAGTTGAAGATACTTGCAAAAATACTTGCGACAGCTGCAATACTCACTGTAACAGAGTAAACCCCAAGTTCTGTAAAAGTAGAAAAGCTTCTAATAAATACTTTATCCATAACTTGCAGCCCAAATGCAGCGAAGCCTCCTGCCATCAGAGGGAGAGCAAACTTGAGTAAATCAGTTAAATTTAGATGAGTAGCTTTGGCTATAAATGATTTATGTACATCATTTCGCGTGCTCCATAAAAGCACTAACAACACTGTAAATACAGAAGCAAATTGCGCACTAATCAAACTAACATCAGTTTTAGGAAGCTCACTAACTACAATCCCAATAATACATAATAAAAAAATTAATTTTGGTAATAACTGACTTAATGAGTAAGCTATTGCACGCTCTTGCATTCTTAAAATTAATGACAAGTAGCGAGAAATCACAGCGAATACAATACAGAAAAGCGTAAGTAAAGCTAAATATGTATTCTCTGTACCATACAAAAGCACCGATATAATTGATGGTTCAAAAAGTAATACAAATAATGCGAACAAGCTCATTAGTAACAAGGAAGGAGTACAGACCAAACGCAATAATGCAGGCTTCGAATTTACTTCATGATACTCTCTTACATATGCTTGATCTAAACCTAAACAAAAAGTAAGGATCCCAAAGTTCATAACAAGCAAGAGCATGGATATTTTACCAACATCCTCAACTGAGTAAAACCAAGTAAGTAAAGGGAGTGAGATAAACCCTAAAGCCGCAGATCCTAAAGGACCTAAAGCGTAGCCTAGTAACTTACTTTTGTTCATTTAAGCTTCTTGATAGTTTTGAAATAAACTCAATATGATTAGTCTTTGCATCGAAATTCGTTTTCACCCAATTTCTGGCAGCAAGTCTTCTTTTACTTGGGTTTTTATCAGAGTTTAAAGCAATAAACGCATTTACTAATTCTTCTTCTAAGCAATATTCTGATAATAAAAAACCATTAGATTGATTAACAAGCTCTGATATACCACCAACATTAGGTGCTATCGCAGGAATGCCGTAACTCATAGCTTCCATGAGAGAAACTGGTACACCTTCTGATTCCGACGCATTTACAATTGCATCAAACTGCTCTAATTTTAAGGTGTTATGTACTTCTGTGTTATCGAGTGCACCTTTCAACTCTACGGTTAAGTTACTAATACCCAGTGTTTTATCTTGCACTTTATTTTGCAAATTTAAAAAACCATCCCCGCTGCCAATATGCTTCCATATGACTTTTACTTCGGGAGAACACTTTGCATAAAGAATTACTGCAGAAAGTATTTTATCTAAACGCTTAACTGGAACACAATAGGATAAACTTAGCAACTGAAGGGTATTCTCTATATTTATAAATTCCTGTTCAAGATGGGGGGTGTTAACACCCAACCGGGCAATATCAGTAGTTGCTTTATCCCCACCATAGTTAAGCAAGTAATATTGCTGAGCTTTTGAAGATAAAAAAAACGCTATGTCGGCATCTTCAGAAAATTGTCTTTTAAGAGGCATGTAGTTATAAGGACGCCTTTCTTTATATAAGTCATAACCATGAGCTCGAACAAATACTTTCTTAACTTTACCTTCTCTTTTTAAAAGGCTCGCTGCATAAAAGGCAAATTCACTCCAATAGCAATATATACCATCGATTTCACCAGTTTTCGTAATTAGAGCTTCTAATCTTTTTTTATGCTTTATTACATTTGAGCAAGATAATAACGCCTCTTTCAGCAAAGCTAGCTTTTTAGTTTTGAGTTCATAACGAAAAATATTGAGTACTTCTTTCCAAAAAAGAATTGAAAATAGCGCCCCCACTAAATTTGATAATTTGGCTAGCGGACCCGAAGCAAAAGGAACACATTGCACCTTCAAACCTTTAATTGAATCAATTTCCGATTCGTTAGAATCAAATATTTCTGGGGCTAATATAACTTCATCTATACCAGAGCATTTCTCCCAGCTTTCTACTTCAGCTTTAAGAAACTGCTCTCCCCCAGGGAAAGGGTAGAAAAAGTTTGAGATCAATAAACGCTTCATATTTATTACAGATACCCATGCATAGGCAAACTAAAAACAGAGTTCGCTAAACGCTCTGCCACTGGAAAATCGCCTTCCTGGTAACCTAGCGATTTGAATGCGGTTTGTTGATGCATACACGTGCCGTAATAGACCATAGTTGGAATGCCTTCGGCTTTGTATTTAGCCATTTCTGCATCTCGGTCTGCTGCCGTCAGTGTATATTGTGCCCAAGAGCTGACATAACCTTCTGGGACAACTGGTGTTTTGTATGTATCTTTTAATTCCGCGGTATACTTATCTGCTGCTTGGTTTCTATTAACAAGTTCCTGTGGAAACGCCGCTAATTTTTCTAGCAAAATGGCAGCTTGAATGGTGTCTAGGCGAGAATTCATACCAATACGCACGTTGTCGTATTTATCTTTACCTTTACCATGCACACGGTATGACTTTAATAACTCTGCATATTCATCATTATCTGTAAATAGTGCACCACCATCACCATAGCAACCTAGTGGCTTTGCTGGGAAGAAACTTGTTGTTGCAATATCACCAAACGAGCCTGCACGTTGACCATTGATTTCACCACCAAAGCCTTGCGCCGCATCTTCGATGATTTTTAAATCATATTTGTCTGCGATTTTTCTAAGTGCAGGATAATCTGCAGGTAGGCCAAACAAATCTACTGCAATGATTGCTTTTGGCTTGAGCTTACCTTCTGCGATTACAGCTTCGATGCGCTTTTCAAGGTCTATTGGGCAAATGTTAAATGTATCTTCATTTGAATCAACAAATACTGGCGTTGCACCTTCAAATGCGATGGTTTCTGCTGTGGCGAAGAACGTAAATGTAGGACAAAAAACCGCATCGCCTTCTTTAACATCTAACACCATCAGTGCGAGGGTTAATGCGTCTGTGCCATTGGCGCAACTAATTGTGTGCTTAACACCTACATATTCCGATAATTGTTGCTCTAACTCTTGTACTTCAGGACCCATGATATATTTACCATGGTCTAAAACCGCCTGAATGCGAGCATCGATTTTTTCTTTCAAGTGCTGATATTGCGCAGCTAAATCTATAAATTGCATTTAATAATTACTTCTACGAATTATTTAATTGAAACAAAGCCATTTTCTAACTGATATTGCTCGCCTGTATGTTCACAAGTTGCAGTACCATTTCCTTCGAGCGGTAGGTCTAGCTGCTCACCGTATTTGCTTATCCAGCCAATTTGCTTGGCTGGTACGCCAACCATCAATGCAAAGGGTTTGACGTCTTTATTGATTACAGCGCCTGCACCAATCAGTGAATATTCACCAATGGTTACACCACATACGATAGTACTGTTAGCACCTAACGTAGCACCGCGTTTTACTAATGTATCGCGGTACTCTGTTTTTCGCTCAATAAATGAACGCGGGTTGTACACATTGGTAAATACCATGCTAGGACCACAAAACACATCATCTTCTAAGTGAACATTGTCATACACAGAGACGTTGTTTTGTACTTTTACGTTATTGCCGATGGTCACTTTATTGCCGACAAAAACATTTTGACCTAGCGAACACCCCTCGCCTATTTGAGCACCACCACACACATGTACAAAATGCCATACACGTGTGTTTGCACCAATTTGTGCACCTTCGTCAACTATGGCACTTTCATGTACATGGTAGTCCATAAGTTATAGCACCTTAGATAGCAGTGGGTGTGCTTTTTCGCCTGCTTCTACAATGTCTTGAACACGAATGTTTTCAACTGTTTCGATTGCAATGCGGTTTTCATCAATACCAAAACCATTGTCTGCAAGCACATTTTGATAGCTTTGAGTATGTAGGTCTGTAAAGCCGCCTGAGAACTCTAACTCTTCTGTATTGTCACCATCATTGATTGTGATGCTGCGGTAAGTTAGCTTTTCACCTTTAACCGCATTGTCAGGTAGGTTGTTTGAGTCGATTGATAAGAACCACTTAACGCGTGCACGTTCATATTCTAGATAGCCACTGGCAGTCTTTTCATCTCTGAAGTGTACTTCATTGCTTTTCAGCTCACCGAAGATGAAGTGCAACATATCATAGAAATGAACACCAATATTCGTCGCTACACCACCAGACTTGTGGTCAAAGCCTTTCCAAGACTTCATATACCATTTACCGCGTGATGTCATATACGTTAAATCAACATCAAATACTTTATCAGCAGGTGCTGCAGCTACTTTTTCTCTTAAAGCAATAATTGATGGGTGTAAGCGTAATTGCAGAATTGAATTAACTTTTGCACCATACTTTTGCTCGTAGTCTTTTAGTACATCCATATCCTCTGAATGTAAAACCAACGGCTTCTCACAAATGACGTCTATGCCATTTTTAAGCGCGTATTTCATGTGCGGTGCATGTAAGTAGTTTGGGCTACAAATTGAGATGTAATCTAGTTTATTACCTTGTAAGGCTTGGTCTTCAACAAATGCTGTGAAGTCTTCGAATTCTGTAAAAAACTCAGCGTCAGGGAAATGGCTGTCCATAATACCCACAGAATCATTGATATCCATCGCTGCAACTAGGTTATTACCAGTATCTTTAATCGCGCGAAGGTGGCGTGGTGCGATATATCCCGCCGCACCAATTAATGCAAAATTTTTCATGTTACAAAAATTCCTTAAAGTCTAATATCTGCTTCTGAAGGTTTTAACACATGCTTCACATCGTAAAGTACGTGATTTTCTTTACCGAATGCACGTAGTTTCTTCTCGCCCATTTCTTTTAGCTCTGAATGGTCTACCGCCAATACAACACCGTCGTACTTGCCTTCTTCTAGCTCAGTGATTAGGTCAATACCGTACTCGTGTTTAACTTCTTCTGGATTTGCCCAATCATCATAGACATCCACAGACATATTGAAATCTTGTAACTCTTTCACGATATCGATGATTTTAGTGTTACGAACATCAGGACAATCGCCTTTGAAAGTAAAACCTAGAATAAGCACTTTCGCTTCATCAATATGGATTTTCTTACTTGATAACTTCTTAACCAATTGAGTGGCTACATACTCACCCATACCATCATTAATTCGACGACCCGCTAAGATAACTTCTGGGCGGTAGCCTACTTCTTGCGCTTTATGTGTCAGGTAATAAGGGTCAACACTGATACAGTGACCACCAACCAAGCCTGGCTTGAACTTTAAGAAATTCCACTTAGTGCCAGCGGCGTTAAGTACTTCTTCTGTATCGATGTGCAAACGATTAAAGATTTTCGCAAACTCATTAATAATTGCGATATTTAAGTCACGCTGTGTATTTTCAATAACCTTTGCAGCCTCTGCAACTTTAATCGAGCTTGCTTTATGCGTACCAGCTTCAACAATTGAGCCGTACAGAGCATCAACAAAGTCAGCAACTTCTGGCGTTGAGCCCGAGGTGATTTTCATGATTTTTGTAAGAGTGTTAACCTTGTCGCCTGGATTAATTCTCTCAGGAGAATAACCAGCAAAGAAGTCTTTGTTGAATGTTAAACCAGACACTTTTTCGATGATAGGTAAACACACTTCTTCTGTCGCACCTGGGTAAACTGTTGACTCATAAATAACAACATCACCCTTTTTCACAAACTCACCCAGCATTTCAGAAGCTTTTTGTAATGGAGTTAAGTCAGGAGCGTTATTGTCATCAATTGGCGTAGGTACAGTAACAATGTATACAGTGCTGTCTGAAAGTTCGCACTTATTACTAGCAAAACGTAGTGATGTCGCTGCTTGAAGTGCCTCATCTGATACTTCTAATGTTGAGTCATGACCAGACTGCAACTCTTCAACACGCGCTGAATTAATGTCAAAACCCAAAACATTGTATTTTTTTGACAGCTCTACCGCTAATGGTAGACCAACGTAACCTAGACCTATTACGGCCACTTGTGAGGACTCTAATAAAGTCTGCATGGAAACCTTCTATTTTAAAAAACAATAATCAACCCAAGAAAACAGCTTTTTAAGAGCGTTTACTCGTGGCTTTAATGTTAAATCTAACTATAAGTAATATTATCACAAGAACCCCACCCAAAAGGGCACCTAATACACAAATTAGAGCTCTTTTAGGTTTAAATTTTCTCTCAGGTGTCAGAGCTGGATCTATTGTTTGAAAAACATACTCATCCCTTACTCGAGCAAACATAATCGTTTTCGCTTGCTCTTCTATCAATCGATATAGCACATTCTTCATCTCAGAAACCTGAACTAGCTCTAACTGTTCACTCAGGTAATCTGTACTTTTCTTAGCCTCTAACAAATCTCTTTGCTTAATTTTTTCATTTATATCTTCAACTAACCAGTCAACCCACTGCCTAGCAACCGATGGTGACAAATGCTCGACGCTAAGGGTATAAGTGCCTATATCTGTATTTTCTTTTATTGAAACTATGCTTTTGAACACTTCGTAAGCTTCTTGGATAGAAGGCTTAGGTAACAAAGGCTTATCAACAACTCGAATCCATTCCTTTGTTTGGGCATCATAAAGTAATGGGTTATAAAACACTTGATCTGTGCTTAAATTCCATGACTCTGCAGCCATTAGGTCTGGAAGGATATCTCGCTTTTCAATAAATTCACTTAAAAAGCGTCTTGATTGTAAGACAGTTACAGCCAATTCTGTTTTATTTAGCTGGTTACTACCACCAAGGTTAATCCCAGCCATAGAAGCTAAACCTCCAAATTGGCCACTTAAACTCGCGAGTTCTGAACTTCCCCCTTCATTACCTGAAGGGGCTAGTAATGCTTCTGCTTTATAAATATTCGGTAACTGCAGAGAGAAGTAAACTGCAAAAGCAAAACCAATACCTGAAGAAATGAATAAAAATAGCCATTTAGATAAAATATATTTGAATAGCTCATCTAAAAAAAAGCTATCTCCGTTATCATTCACTTTAAAACTCATTCACTTTACTCAACTAAATAATTTAATAAGATCAACCTTTGGCATTGGGAACTCTTAAACGAAGCCACCGACAAAACTTCCATGAATGAATGACCATAAAGCTATACCCTAAACACATAACCCCAAAAAGGAATAAGACTACTACATCTGGCGTATCAAAATATTCAAGGGTTAAGCCTAACAGTGCACCGAGTAGCGACAAAAATGACAAAACGAATAGAGTTTGCTTAGGTGTTAAGCCCCCCCTCATAAAAATATGGTGTATATGATCTCTATCAGCAACAAATGGAGACTTCCCTTTTCGTAACCTGCGGATGATGATCGCAACCATATCAATAATAGGTAAAGCCGCAAAGAAAAGAACGGTGACAGGGCGAACTATTGGCTCAGCACTTTGTGTTGATTCAACGGTTAACCAAACAATTGACAACCCCATAAACATAGAGCCAGCATCTCCCATGAAGATCTTTTTATTTCCTATTGGTTTTAGACCTAAGTTAGCCATCAGGAAAGGAATTAAGCAAGCAACAAAAAGAAGGCAAATTAATAAAATAAAAGAATTACCATTAACGCACGCTTGAATACCAAGGGCTATAAAAAAGATGGCAGAGACAAAACCTAGTAACCCATCTATCCCGTCAATCATATTAAATGCATTAATTACAGCTAAAATTGCTAGTACAGTAAACGGAATACCAAACGCATGAAGCTCAAGGTTCCCTCCAAATGAGAATAAATCACCTAAATGAAAAAAATGATTTTCTAGTCCTGCAATCAATATTAAAGAGACTAAACTTTGCCCTATTAACCGAGATCTAACTGTTAAATCATACTTATCGTCAAGTACACCTATAAAAACAATTATTGCATTTGCAATAAGAAAAAGATTTCTATTTACACTAGGTTCTAGGAAAAGTAGCGACATAACTGACAAAGCCAAAAAGACAGCAAGACCTCCTACTAATGGTACATTTCCGCTGTGAGCTTTTCTTTCACAAGGAGTGTCAAGTAATCCTAAAGGTATAGCTAATTTATGTAAAATTAGTACACATATACTGGATACTAAAACACCTATCATGAATATTGTTATAAAGTAAGTTAATATCATATCGAGCTCAAAATTACTCTTAAATTCTCGTAATTGCAGCAATACTTGCTGACAGTTGAAATAGTATCTGGGTTGCTGTATTCCAAAGGGTTAAATTATCCATATGTGAAGGGTCCATCGGCACAACAATCGTATCGCCGGGCTCTAATTGGCTATGGTAATTAACAGAGAACCACCCCGATGACTTAGGAATGAAAACAGCACCATTTGCTTTGATTACATAAATCTGCTCTTCATTTGCTCGGTCTTTGATGCCACCACTCAACTCTAAATACTGTTCTATTGATACACCTGATTTATACAAATGCGAGGATGAGTAATTAACTTCACCGATAATTGAAATAGAGTCTTGTCTACCTGGTACATATAAAGAGTCGCCATCTTGCAAAATTAAAAGCTCTTCTTTTTGTAAAATATCTGGCAAATCTATTACTAACCTTCCAACAGCTTCCACATTAGCCAAATCATTCAAAAGCCTGCTCATTTCATCATAGTTAATTGAGCTTCCACCACCAACTGATTGCTGAAAACTCTTAGATGCGATTTCTCGTCTTAATTCATCAGAAAGTTTAGATAACTGGGCCTGTTCTTGCTCTTTAATAGCTAGCCTAGTAAAAATCGCGGCTTTAGGTTCTGCATGAGCCGATAAACCACCAGCACGCTCAATCACATCATATAGAGTTTCACCGCGGTTTACGGTGTAGGTTCCTGGGAAACGAACTTCTCCCGCAAGATTCACCTTGTAATCATCTTGCCAATTCGGTTGCATGAGTACATTTAATGTGTCTTTGCCTTCCAGTTGCATAGCTAAGACTTTTTCATCATTAATATCGATTTGCAGATGCTCAAAAAGACTAGCTTCTGTGTTAATAAACCTTGTTAGCTCTGCCTTTTCAGTAAATGCTGATTCTAACAAACCACCCGCAGCATCGATCGCTAACTGAACTGATGAGTTTGACGAAAGTGGGTATTTTCCTGGGAATCGAACTTGCCCACGCACTTCAAAAGTATTTGGTTTTATGAGATTAGAGCTTTGGAATTCTAAGCGCTTTAAAACAGGCTTCAACAACTCTTTACGGCTAAAGTTGGCAAACTTGTCCTTTTTTGATTTATTTTGGGATGCTAGCGCTTCTTCTAATGCTTCATCGGGTAATTTGATTGAACTCTTAAAGTTTTCAAACTCAAAAACATGCCATAGCTTTACTTTTTCTTGTTGACGCTTTTGCTCTTCTGTCAACGCTAAATTTGCTAATGCAAGCTCTTCTACTTGCTTCATCTGAAAACGACTAAAAACATAGATCTCATCATTCTTCTTCAGAGCAATATTTTTGTTTTGAAGCGCGTCTGCAAGAGAGAATTGAACTACCTCAATTTCACCTAGTGCAGATTTCTCTCTGACAATAATTGAGTAATTAAAATCGGCTTGAGGAAGTAAGTCATCTCGGAAGTTTAAAAACAACTTATCAACGGTAATACCTTCATACCATTCGTACGATCCAGGTCTAACAACCGCACCGATTAAAGTTACTGAATTTGTAACTACTTCACTCACTTCTTTTACAGTAAGTTGATCTCCAGCTTTTGGTTTAAAACCATTTATTAAATTAGAAAAATCAGCTGAAACAATGCGGCTTTTAGCACCATCGACAATTCGGCGGACAGTTACATTCTTAGTGAATGCATTTTCTTTAAAGCCACCAAACATTTTTACCAATGATGCTTGATCATCTTCTTGCGTTAATTCAAAAACACCTTCTCTTTTAACTGCACCCTTTACTGTTATTTGTGGGCCAACCGATGGAATAAACACGACATCACCAGAGCGAAGGTTAATGTCCCCCTCGGTGTTACCATCTAGAAGCAGGTCGTATAAGTCTAAAGTAGCGACTGTTTTACCATTTCGCTTTACTTGAATATTTCTCAAACTTGCTATATCAGTCACACCACCCGAAGCATATAAAGCATGAGTCACTGTAGATAGTGGCGAAACCATAAAACTACCTGGTTTGTAAGCTTCACCAACAACTAAAATTCGCATTGGATTTAATTGAGACATTGAAACGAAAACGTTTAAACCAATTGCTTCTTTTTCGATTTTATTTTGAATTAGCTTTTTAAACTCACCATATTTAAGGCCAGCAACTTGCTCAGGTGAAAAGTTTGGGATCGATAAACGACCTTCATTGTCTATTTTAATAGTATGAGAAGCGCTTTCTTTACCATAGAAAGTAACATTGACTACATCACCTCGGCTTAGCACATAAGTATCTGGTACTGATGCATTTTCAGGCGGAGCGAAAGTCGTCGGGCTTCCAGAAAAAAGCGCATAACCAAACGGCTGGAGAGGTTTTTCGGTCGGATTTAAACGCGCGATTTCGTTCTTTTGTTCATCAGCCTCTAACTCACGTTCATTCACAGATTGCTTTGCTTGAATCGATGTTTCTGACTGCTGAGAGACATTTCCTAAAGAAGATAAATTGATGCCATATTGCTTCGCAAGTGCTTCTTGCTGAGCTCTTGGCAATTTTTTAAACTGTTCAATTTGTGCTTGGGTTGGTGTAAATGCCAGTGAAATGCTTGAAAAAAGCATTAAAATCAATACAAAAACACGTTTAAAAAACATATTCAAACTTAAATCCTATAAGCTATGGCCAAAAAGATTGCATATTCTACACGAATTACCATACATAGAAAAAGGGGCTAGCGCCCCTTTTTTTGTCTATATTACAAGTTTACGACAATGCTCTGTTAAAAGCTGTAAACTAATGTTAAAGACGTTTCAGTATCTGTATTTTCTTTATCATCACTTACATCTGAGTTATGCGTGATGTTATAAGCAAATTTCATCTGTAGTGAGCCGTTGATTTTTGTCAATAGTGCAGATTCAGATACCGTTTTTGTGTTGGTATCACCATATTCAACGGCAACTAGTTGAGTGAAACGTGCGTTATCAGAGATCTGCCAGTTATAATCTAACTTAGCAACACCAATTGCTTCACTTTCTGTTTCTCCAGCTAATGAAAAACCATTTTCATCAAGGTCAGAGCTATCCTCTTGGTGTTCAAAGCGCTTAACACCAGGACCGATTTCAGCATTTAAATACATATCGCTACGATTAAGTAAACGTAAGCCATAACCTACAGAAAGTACAGCTTCATTACGGTATGCACCAAAGTAATCTGAGTCATATGAGCCATAGACAAATAAGTGGCTATGATCTTCATTTAGCTTATAGTTACCTTGTGCTGATGCTGAATACTTTTCATTGGTACGCTTTTTCTCACGCTCACCCGCATCATTATCGATTTCATCTTCTTTATAGATGCCACTTAGCTTGTACTCGTTATTCCAGTTTTCTAAGTGATGCTTTGCTTTGATGCCACCTTTAAGTGTAGTAGTTGAGGTGTTACCACTGGTGATAATCGCACCTACTTCACTTGTTACATCCCATGTTTTCTGCTCTTTCGCTTCTTCCGCGAAACTTTGAAAAGAGGTTGCTGCAATAACGCAAAGAGATAAAAGTTTTAATTTCATTTATAAATTACCCTGTAATTAATCTTTATGTAGGTGAACATCCATTTGTGGATATGGGATAGCAATATTTGCTTCGTCTAAAGCGATTTTAATGTTCTCGACCAAAGCGAAGTAAGTGGGCCAATACTCTGTTGTGTTAACCCAAGGTCTAACAACAAAGTTTACGCTTGAATCAGCTAGTTCAGAAACAGCAACAGTATAGGCTGGATCTTTTAATATACGGGACTCTTTGTCTAGTACACTCTTTAACACTTCTTTTGCTTGGCGAAGATCTGCGTCATAACTCACACCGATAACTAAATCGATACGGCGAGTTTTTTGGCGAGAGTAATTTACAATCGCGCCACCCATGATTGCTGAGTTAGGCATGATGATGACTTTATTATCTGGAGTGCGTAATTCTGTCGCAAATATCTCTATGCGTTCAACGCTACCCGCTTTTCCACCTGCTTCAATATAGTCACCAGACTTGAACGGGCGAAGAATGATAATTAACACACCTGAAGCAAAATTAGATAAAGAGCCTTGAAGCGCCAAACCTACGGCTAAGCCTGCAGCACCTAAGATAGCAACGAACGATGTTGTTTCGATACCAACTTGCGATAAGGCCATTAATACCGTCGCAGCGAATACCAGCGCGTAGACAATATTTGAGATAAAGCCAGCAACCGCTTTATCAATTTTTCTTTTTGCAAATGCTTTCTCGGTTAAATTACCAAAGAACTTAGCGACCTTTAACCCTAATAGTAGGATTACGATGGCTAAAATGCCTTGCAAAATATAGTGAGTAATTAGATCTGAATTTTCGTTGATCCAGTTGATTAGAACGTCCATGCACTCTCCTTAATTTTTTTGATGAGTGATTTTTTGCGCATTATACATGCTGAATATGAACTTTACCTTTATGAAAAAATACTTTTTCATTAAATTTAAATAAAATCGAATTTATGCTTTGCAAGCCGAGTTTTTTTATGTATTATGCGCGCCACACCAAACAAGGTGGTATTGCGGCGGCTGTAGCTCAGTTGGTAGAGCCCTGGATTGTGATTCCGGTTGTCGTGGGTTCGAGCCCCATCAGTCGCCCCATCTTCTCTTCTGTGTTTTCAGATTCAAGAATTTTTCTTAAAACTTCTAAATTTCATCTTTTTTAATTATAAACTTCATCAAAATATTACACTTATTTTCTTGTTGCCATAAACGATGGCCTGCAGAATACAAAACCAAGCTCCTGTAGGTTGTGCTTTAGCGCAACAAAATGTTTAAATCTTGCTGATTTAAATTACCCGACATAAAGTCGGTGCTACCGAAATGAAAAATACTTTGTCGCCATAAGACGACCTAAAAACTACAGATTAAGTACTCCATTGCAGCTGTTAAGATTGCTCATTTCACCTTGCGCAAAAGTAACCTTGCTTCGCAATGTGTATTTTGCACGATAAGTCGGTGCTACCGAAATGAAAAATACTTTGTCGCCAGAAATGACGACCCACATTAAAAGTGCATCCTTTAATTTTTTCGAAAATTTAAAAATAAGAGTTGAAAGTAAAATCTAAGAGCCAAGCTTATTCTGAGCAAACACCATCAGTTCATCAACCGGCATAGGCTTGCCGAGTAAGAAGCCTTGAATTTCATCACAGCCCATTTGCTGTAAACGCTCTAATTGAACTTGCGTTTCAACACCTTCGGCAATGGTTTTTAAACCAAGGTTTTTACCAAGTGACACGATTAATTCAGCAATCGCGCCAGTATCACTGTCAGGAATGTCTTTAATGAAAGCTCTGTCGATTTTGAGACGAGATAAAGGCAATTTTTGCAAATAGCTTAATGAAGAAAAACCTGTGCCAAAGTCATCGATGGCCACTTCAATACCATAACGTTTTAACTCGTCTAGTGTATCAATGACACTTCCTATTTCATCCATTACCACACTTTCAGTGACTTCAAGCTCTATTTTGCTACTTGGCACCTGATATTGCTCTAGTGTATTCATCACTGTTTTAGCGTAGTCGGGCGTTTTAAATTGAGGCACCGACACGTTTACAGCGACACAAATATCCAGCCCTAATTGAGCAAAACGTTTTTGCTGCTGACAAGCTTGCTCAAGCACCCATTGCCCTATTTCAACAATCAAACCTGAGCTTTCAGCCAGTGGCACAAAAATACCAGGGGAAATATAGCGCCCATTCCCCGATGGCCAGCGTAATAACGCCTCACAACCTATAATTTGCTGCGTTTTTAGAGAAAATTGTGGCTGGTACCAAACTTCTAATTTGTGTTGCTCAAAGTCACTTCTTAATTGCCTGATCAAACCTAAACGCCATGCCATTTTTTCTTCTAAGTCTGATGTATACCAATCAAAAACCTTATGACTCTGCTTTGCTTGGTTAAGCGCTATGTAACCTTTTTTCAAGGTTTCTAGACCTGTGTCACTGAAGTCTTCACATTTACATAAGCCAATGTGAAAGTGAATAGACAATAAATGCTCTTTTAACTGATAAGGAATGGTAAGCGCATCAACGAGCAACTCTTCATTAAAAGAGCTGGTCGGTAGTAAAAACGCAAAAACGTCAGCGCCAATTCTAGCTAAGGCTTTTGCGTTAGGGATATCTTGCTCTAGGCGCTGCATTACAGCCATCAGTAATTGATTGCCCACTTCTTGTCCTAAGCCATTATTGATGTCTGAGAACTGAGCAATGTCTAACAAAATTAAAGATAAGCCTTCGTCACAAGGTGTTTTCTCTAAGTGCTCTACAAAGCTAGTGCGATTTGCTAACTTTGTTAAGGGGTCTTTATATGCAACTTCTCTGATCTGGCTGAATAGCTTAATGTTATCTAAGCCTACACTGACGTTGGCTAAGAAGATCTCAGCGAACTGAATTTGCCGCGGCATCGGAGGTAAAGCTAGTTCAATAAAAATCGCCGCCTGTTCATTGTTTTTTTCAAGGAATAGCGTGAGGTCATGTTCTGTTTGTTGATGACATTGCTGCTCAATGCAAGTTTTGACCTGCATAATCGCACGGCCATTGTCGAGTTGCTCAACACCTTGCCCTATAAACTCGTGATATTGCGTTGTGCCACCTAACAAAACCAATGAATTAGTACCTGAAACTTGAGCACATACAAAGCCATTGGCGTCATTCGCTAAAATATTAGCTAACTGCATCACCACAGCCTGACTAAAACCACTGATATTGTTGTGCCCTAAAATCGCATTGGAGGCACTTAAAATATTCGTTAAACCTTCACTTTGGGCTTCTAGCTCACATATTTGTTGAAACGAACGCAAAGCGGTCATTAATGACGTCACTAACTTACTTCGCGTAAGCTCGGTTTTCATTTTGTAGTCATTGATGTCGTATTCACGAATAACTTGCTCTTCAGGCGCATGCCCAGGTTGGCCAGTTCTTAGAATAATTCGAACATTGTGATTATCGAGGTCGTCTCGAACTTTTTTGACAACTTTAAGACCAGCGTCGTCTGACTCCATCACCACATCAAGCAGCAATAAGCATATTTCAGGATGGTGGATTAACTCGTTAATTGCCTCTTCACCTGAATAAGCATGATGAAAGCGCAACGCCTTGCCCCAAAACTCAACGCCAGATAAAGCAAGTTTGGTCACCGAGTGTATTTCAGGATCATCGTCAACAACCAGAATATCCCAAAAGCCCTGAGGCTCGTTATTTTCTGGTGTATCATCTTCATGATCTAAAAACAAAAAGTCATCTTGCTCAGACGCCATTCAAATTCCTTCAACTTCTACCGCTTTAGTTAAAGTTTTATTATTTTTAATAAAACGTAAATGAAGTGGGTATGTTCGCTTGCTTTAAGG
The DNA here is from genome assembly GCF_049257195.1 of Pseudoalteromonas sp. SS15. NCBI lineage: Bacteria > Pseudomonadati > Pseudomonadota > Gammaproteobacteria > Alteromonadales > Pseudoalteromonadaceae > Pseudoalteromonas > Pseudoalteromonas sp. SS15. The sequence goes on along the minus strand of NZ_JBMMUD010000003.1, from coordinate 6,498 downwards.
TATATCTTAATTGTTAGCAGAGGTAAACCCTAATGACTTCAACATCAATTGCTTAATTGCAACTTATTTATTTAGGTCATTGAATTAGTATAGACTATCTTATCGAAATAAAAGTAAAAACCAGCCAATATCATTTGAGGAGTACGGTTATTTCTATTCGTGCCAAAACGTTAAAGTTTAGCTTACTAACCATGGTGCTTGTGCTTCTGGTACTGGTGTTTTTACCGCGGCATTTTAGTATTCAGCAAACAAGTGACCTCAAGGGCTCTGATGAACAAGTAAGGCCTCTCTTATTTGACTTGAAACACTGGCCTCAGCTTATGGCGTGGGATAAGTTCAGCTCAAAGCTCAGTATTGATATTTCATCTCCAAGCAATACTTTAGGCGCAAATGTATTTTTACAAACCTCGAGTGCCAATATTGAGGTTACTATTACTGAAGTATCTCAAAGACACCTACAGTACTCTATCTTGATCAACAATGAGCATGCATTGCTTGGAAACTTAAGCCTTATTCACAATGAACATACATTAACTATCAACCACTCATTGACAGGCACCATTCATTCTACGGTGAGTGGAGGCATTATTGTTTTATATATTCGTTCACTGGCCGATAAAATGTTTACTTCCAGCGTAAATAATTTACGTTCACATATTCAACTTGCTGATAAGGACATGCAATGACGGTAAAGAAGGCGAACTCTAAAGCAAATCTGGCTTTGCTGATTGAAGAAAAGCTTGGTTACCCAATGGTAAAGAAGGCTTCTTTTAAAAAAGCGTCTGACCAATCTGAATACTCAGCACAAGGTAAACGCACCGTCGAGTACTCTGTACAATCGAATAACTCAGCACTCAAACGCGCACTAAAAAGGCAGCAGCTACAAAAAATACAGCGACAAATTAACATTGAAGCCATTATGGCTGGCGCCTTAAGTCTGTGCCCAGATGTGATCAGTAAAGGTCGCCCAGATCCCGATTGGCTCGAACATTTTATTGCGCTTGCTGAAGACATTACCAACCAGGCTATGCAAACTTTATGGGCTAAGATTTTAGTGGGTGAAACCCTATCTCCTGGCACATTTTCAATAAAAAGCTTACAAGCGCTTAAACAAATGACCCAAAAAGAAGCCAATGCACTTCAAAAATGTGCGCCCTTATGCGGTTTTGTTGAGCATGAAGGCAGCTACCTTATTATGCTTGGCTACTATAAAAAGCCGTCTTTCTTTGACCTTTTACGTAAAGGAAATAAAGAATCTATTAATTTAGCCCAGTCAGGTTTGAGTTTTCCCAACATTCTCACTTTGATGGATATTGGTTTGATGTATAGAAAAGAAATTGAATCCCCTAGTCTAAAGCAAGGGCAGAGTTTTACTTTAAGTTTTCAAGGTCAGAAATTAACGCTGACAGCTAAGAGCAATGAGTTAGTATTAAGTTATTACAAACTCACTCAAACCGGAGAGGAGCTAAAACGCCTGATCACTGCACCGGTAAATAAGCAGTATAAGCTGTTGTTAGAGCAAGCGATGCAGGAAGAGTTTAGTTGTGAATGGAGTTAGGTTCTAGAGCAGTAAGCAGTAAGCTGTAAGCTGTAAGCTGTAAGCTGTAAGCTGTAAGCTGTAAGCTGTAAGCTGTAAGCTGTAAGCAAATGATAGTTTGCTCGTTAAGGGTCAAAGTATAATTTTAAAGTTCACTATAAATAATGGCTTGTATGACACTAAACTCAATCAAATGTAGGTTGTACTTTAGTGCAACAAAGCTTTTAAATTGACGCCATAAATAACGTCCTACAAATAGAGCACTTCATTGCAGCTGCTAAAATTGCTCATTTCACCTTGCACAAAAGTAACCTTGCTTCGCAGTGTATATTTTGCACGGTTGTAGGCGCTGACTTTATATCACGCACAAAAAAGCGCGGGGTAAACCCGCGCCTACATATATTCACTGCCAGTAACTCGCTAACTTTTAACTCGCCAACTCGTTACTTTTAGCTTTTAGCTTTTAGCTTTAAAACCTTAGAAGTGAACCTGAATACCCGCAAATGGGCCAGATGCTTCTAAATCCGTGCTGATGTCATCTACATCATCTAATTCAATGATAAATGAACGATAACCTGCACGGATCGCCACATCGACCGCTAGATTGTCAATCACTTCCCAAGCGATACCTACTTGGTAATCTTGAATTTTGCTATCATCGATTGCCAATAGATTGCCTTCAGCAAAAACGCTCAAACCAGTTAATGGTAAACCTACTTCACCACGTAAATAACCTAGTGGAATAGGCGCCGAGAAATCAATTGATTCAGTTCTTGACTGACCTTCAACTGTACCAGAAACTGTTGCATCGCCATCAAAATGCTTTACCGTTACACCGAAATCGATTGACACTAAATCGTTGTCAAATAATTCGTAATACAGCGTGTAGTCAATATGACTGAAGTCAGTCATTAGTTGTGCATCTGTGTTTACGGTGAAGTTTTGACCATCGAACTCAAATGTTTCATTTAACGTTGTGTTACCTTCAAGCTCTAATTGTGTGTACTTCAGCTTAATGTTTGGAATTAATGGCACTGGGTGCTCGAACGCTGCATAGTAGCTTGAGAATGTCTTATCTTCAAAGTTGAAATTTTCTGCCTGACCTTTACCAGCAAAACTACCTGAGTTTTCACTCTGCCAGCCGTCAGCCCCTACATATAAACCTAACAACATATCTGCTTTTGCAACGGGTGCTAAGAAAGCCATTGATAATGCTGCAGCTAAACAGTACTTTTTCATTTTTTATCCTTGCGCTAGAAGTTCACTGAGTTCAATAAGAGCTGCATTTGCTCTTGATATATAGTTTGCCATTACCAGCGAGTGGTTAGCAACAAAACCAAAGCCATTACCATTTAAAATCATTGGACTCCACACGGTTTCTTGCGTTGACTCAAGCTCGCGAATAATTTGCTGTAAACTAACTTTAGCATTCTTTTTCTCAAGTACATCAGCAAAATCATGTTCTACCGCTTTTAAAAAGTGCAATAATGCCCAAGTTGCGCCGCGCGACTCATAAAAAACATCATCAATTTTCCACCATGATGTTTTCACTACATGATGACTAGGTGCACTGGTCGCTTGGTTTGCCGCTGAGTCACCAGCGAGATCTGTATTAACTCTATCTTGCCCTACACTAGCGCTTAATCTTTGACTTAAGCTACCCAAACGTTTTTCAGCTTCTTTTAACCAGCCACGCAAATTATCTGCACGCGCATAAAACTGGCTCTCTCTATCTTGAGGGTTCGCAATCTGCGCGCGGTACAGCTTTAACTGCTCGATCCCTACTTGATACTCGCCTTCTGCACTTGGCCAGATCCAAGCTGTTGAGCTGATGTTAAATTGTGGCTGCGCTTTTTTTAGCGCAGGGTGTTCTGTAGATTGAGATTGAGAGCGGCTGAAGTCTTTTCGCATCGACAAAGCCAAATCACGCACCATTTCAAGGGCACCATATTCCCACGCTGGCATATTATCCATAAACACACTCGGTGGCATTTTATCATTTGATAAATACCCACCTGGCTTATTTAGTAAGGTTTCACTCACTTCAATAAGTGCTGTTGACGTGACATAACCAGGTACTAATTTCACTTGTTGCTGCTCAGCAGTTTGCTTAGCCTTTTCAACGACATTGAATGCCGCAGGTTCAAAACTCCAGTAAACCGCGATTAAATAGCCGATTACAACTAAACCAGCTAACCCGCCTGCAATTTTTCCTAAATGCTGTTGCATAAACCCTCCTTAATGGTGGTTATGATGAGAATTTTTTGGCTTTTCAAAAGTATCTTTCAAGGATACCACTTCGACAAAACTATACAGCCTATCGCCGTTATCAAAATATAACGTCAACTTGCGCTTTTCACCGACTTTTAATGTATGCTCAGGCTCAAAAGCCATTAAATGAAAACCACCCGGTTGAAACACTATTTGCTGATTCGCAGGTAATTCAACTGATTCAACTCTTTGCATATGCATCATGCCATTTTTATGCACATGCTCATGGATCTCAACACGCCCAATACCACGAATAGTCGCTTTCTTTAGAAAAACTGATTTATCCATCGGGTTATGAATGGTGAAATAAGCTGCAGTTGATTTTGCCGCTGGTAAGAATGTTCGAATTTGAGCATCTGTCACCATGAGTTCTTTTTGTACGTGACTATGGTCGTGACTGTGACCTTCATGTGCCTGCGATAAACCAGAAAGTAATAGTGCCGCCGCCAGAGAAAGGGTTCTTAATAACATGCTTATTCCTTTGAAAAAAGTTTAACTTGCAACATCATAGCATGAAAAATCAAGAAACCCTTTGATCTGGTAGAGATCTAATATGCTGGAGACTCTTCCTTAAGTAACCAAGCTAATCCAACTAACATAAGTAGTGGCAGAGCAATAAAGATGGAATTAAATAATAATGCTAACACTAGCCCAATGAGCACAACTAACACCAATCCAATTACTCCGACACTCACTAATGCCACCAGCGCGATCACAGCAATAATGCCAGCTAAGAGCGCGAATAGCTCGATACCGACCCAGCTTATTTCCCAAATAAATTCAGGCATCGCAAAGAACATAACAGGTGTTTGAACCCAGCTTAATGCGCTAATAAATAGTAATGCTGCTAATAAAATCAATGCTGTTTTCATAATTACCTCCTACGTCTTTACAACTTAATATCTAGCAATTACTGCTTTGGCCACAGTACAGCGCATAATCCATATGCCATCACCGTCATCATTGGGAACTTTAAAAATACCAACAAAGTTAATACTCGAGTTAGCCATACTGGTAAATCAAAACGTTCTGCTAGCCCAGCACATACGCCTGCAATTTTCTTTCTCGCTAAAATACGACGACATGTTTTCGTTGTTTGTTGCATATTCATAACCTTACTCCTGAAAAACAAGGGAGGCGCCTCGTTGCGCCGAGCCTGTCAAAACGAATTAATACCTAGCAAACTTTTATTTACTGTGCAGAAATTGATTGCTCTACAGCCTGCTTGCCAGACACTTTTTGCTTCAATGCAGCCAGCTCTTCGCTTAGCTTTTCGTCTTGTTCCATTTGCTTGAACTCTTGATAAACATCATTTTTACCAAGGTCGTAGCTTTCAACTTGCGCTTCGATACGCTCCACTTTCTGTTCTAGTTGCGAGAAACGTGCACACACGTTTTGCACTTCTTCACTATTTAACGTGCTACGTACTTTTAATCTTGCTAATGCGCTATTTTGTGCTCTGTAAAATTGCTGCTGTTTTGCTTTTACCTCAGCAATTTTATTACTTAGCCTGGCGGCATCTTCATTCAGCTTGTGTAGCGCATCTTCTAATTGTGCCGCTTGCTTTTGGTTGTCTTCCTGAGCGTCTTCAAGCTTTTGCTTTTCGATAAGTGCAGATTTTGCTAGATCATCACGACCTTTACTTACCGCTAGCTCAGCTTGTTGCTGCCAACGCTCAATACCTTTTTCAAGATCTTCATGCTGTCTTGATAAGCCTTTTTGCTCTGCAATAATTTGTGCAGCAGTTGAACGACACTCAGCCAAGGCATCTTGTAACTCACTCTCAATCTGCGCAGTCATTTTTTGTGGATCTTCTGCTTTGTCTAAAAACGCATTAATTTCTGATTTAATAAGATCTTCAATTCTGTCGATTAAGGCCATGTTCTGCTCCTATGCATTTGGCAATTGGGTTACTAGAGTTATTCCAATCTTTGTGCCAAAAGATAAAAACCATTTAAAACATACACTTAATAATTTCTTGGAGTTTTTATAGAAGAGACAAATTTCATGATTTAGTTAAATAAACTAAAAAGTAGTCAATTTAGTTAATGGGGAGTAGTTAGCGAGTTACGAGTTGCGAGTTGCGAGTTGCGAGTTGCGAGTTGCGAGTTGCGAGTTGCGAGTTGCGAGTTGCGAGTTGCGAGTTATCAGGATAAACCAAACCCTTCGTCACCCTGAATTTATTTCAGGGTCTATTTTATCAATAATGAATTCTGACCTTCGTAAGGATGACAATCCAACGACAGCCAAAACCAGATATGTACGCGGGTTTACCACGCGCTTTTTGGCGCGACATAAAGTCATCGCCTACAATCGTGCAAAATATACGTTGCGAAGCCAGGTTACTTTTGCGTAAGGTGAAATGAGCAATTTTAGCCGCCGCAATGGAGTGCTCTATTTTTAGTTTTGTAGATACCATCTCTCCTAACCAGTCTCAAGTTTGATTTAAACAACTTGAGACTGGTATTCAGTTTGATTCTTCACAACACCAAAGCAGATGTGAGCAAGCTTTCTCATAGCTGCACCGATAGCTTGCATTTTTGTTTTGCCATGCCTTATGAGCCTATTTTTTTGCTCCTTTATATCAGGGTTATGTTGTCCTGCTACGACGGCTGCCATATATAATTTAGCCCTGATATAACCTGGCCCTTCTTTGCTTAAGGTTGTCTTTCCTACCTGTTTACCTGACT
>NZ_JBMMUD010000002.1:296483-595225 GCF_049257195.1 Pseudoalteromonas sp. SS15 | reverse complement strand
TAGTGATACATTAAGCTAACCAGTACTAATTACCCGTGAGGCTTAACCATACAACGCCAAAGTGGTTTTAGCTCAGAAGCTAATATGAACTAGAGTAGAAAGTTTTAGAATTATCAGATTTTTTCCGAATTTAAGAATTAAACAAGGTAACTAACCCCAGCAGCAATGCGAAATCAGTTCACCTTGCGCAAATGGAATGCTCGTGCGATGCACGATGTCATTAAACATTTGCACCCAGTATTTCCTGGTGACTATAGCGTTTTGGAACCACCTGACCCCATGCCGAACTCAGAAGTGAAACGAAACAGCGTCGATGATAGTGTGGGTCTCCCATGTGAAAGTAGAACATCGCCAGGGCCTAATTTAAAAAATAAGAATACAAACAAATTCAAAGAATTTGCTTAGTGACTATAGCGTTTTGGACCCACCTGACCCCATGCCGAACTCAGAAGTGAAACGAAACAGCGTCGATGATAGTGTGGGTTTCCCATGTGAAAGTAGAACATCGCTAGGCACCAAATTTTAACCCCAACTCGAAAGAGTTGGGGTTTTTTCGTTTTGGGTCTTCAAAAATTAAATAACAAATTATCATTCACTTTTCATTTAAACATAGTGATAATCCCACCTCACTAACCGCGAGCAAAATTAAAAGGTCACAATGAATTATATTCCCCTTAATGAATTCAAAAAGGCTTGGGTGTTTAGGCATCAAGACTTGGAAATTGCCCCGACTGATCTTGAAAAGATTAAACTAATGTCTCCGACACGTTCAGCTGTGCTTTGGTCTACTATGGTTAGTCGTGAAAAAGATCATCCAGACTTCTTCACTGAAAGTGAATGGGCAGGGCAAGCAAGTTCATGGCAAGAAAATTTGAACTGGGAAAAAGACTGGGAAGGAGGGGTAGAAGAACTTCCAGAGGCCATAAATGAATTTTTAAAATGGGAAAACAATACAACGGTCTATTTTTGCTTAAATAGAGACTGTGTGATTGAAACCCAGTTTGATGTTTTCAAACGTTGTTGGCAAAACTTTATGTTTCTTGCTGATGGTTGTTTATTACTTGGTAAAAAGCGCGATACGGTTGCACAGTTCTTAGAAAATGGTGATGTTAAACTGGGTAATAAACCGAAGGGCTAGCAGTAATACGTTGCACATGCTATAAAAACTGCAGTAACCAAAGAAGGGGATGTCAGTGCAGAGTGTGCAACAAGCTCAGCTATGGAACGATGAAAAAGAGCGGTTGATGTTTGCTGAGCTGGTTAATGTTTTCTACGCCAGAGAAATTCCAGCGCTTGCTGCTGTTCATAACGAGCAGAAATTACGTAAATCTTTGGCAAGTTTACCCTTCTATGTAGAACGCGCTGCACGGCATATAGTGCAAGGTGAGATTCCGCTAAATTTAGATTCGCAAAATGGTGGTTGGCTTGCACCTCAGAAAAAGTTGCCCTCTCAAGATCTCGAGCATAACGCTTCATTTTATAAAAAACATGCTAAAGCTGGATTAGTTATTCCTGTATTAAAAGAGTATTCGGGTTATCAATCCTTGACCTTAGACTGTATTGACCAAGTTGATAAAAATAGCTTTCATAGTAATTTAAATGGTTGGTTTTTCTTTTCGGGCGCTTCTCAATCCAACTCCAATCTACAAGTGCTAAAGCCAAGTAAACAGGTCATGACAGCAGCGTGCTGTGGTCATCAATGGCAATTTAATAAAGCAGTGCCACCAAGAAGGCTTAGTTTGCGCGAGATGCTATTAGCCAGTATGATCAATTGGAAAAATGTTCGTTCAATAAAACGTAATGTTTGATTAATTTGTTATTGGGAAGTGCAGTTTTGCGTATATTTCAGTTTCTACTTCTTAGCCTTGCGCTATTTCTTCAGTATAAATTTTGGTTTGGCCATAATGGAATGCAAGATTATACGCGCTTGAAAAGTGTTGTAGACACGCATCAGGTAGCGAATGAGAAATTAATTAAACGAAATAAGCTGTTAAAAGCAGATATTGACGATCTTAAACTTGGTTTAGAAGGCGTTGAAGAAAGAGCAAGACATGAGCTTGGTATGATCAAGCCAAATGAAACCTTCATTAGAGTCTTACCGAATAAATAACATGAATAATTCTCCTATTATTGCTGCTGTTGTACCAGCTGCAGGTGTTGGCAGCCGTATGCAAGCTGAGATCCCAAAGCAGTATTTAAAAATAAATAATAAGTCTATTTTAGAGCACACAGTTGGTAAGCTCAGCTCTATGAGTGAGCTTAACACCATCATGTTAGCGATTAATCCTGAAGATGCGCTATTTAACACTCAACAGTTTAGTACGACCAAAGTGCAAACTACTGATGGTGGTAAAGAGCGAGCAGACTCAGTTTTAAACGCGCTAAATGCACTAGAGACACTGAAGCCAGATTGGGTTTTAGTACATGATGCTGCAAGGCCAATAGTACAAATTGAAGATATTCAAAACTTAATTGCTTGCTGTTTTGAAAAGCAAGAAGGTGGCATTCTTGCAGCTAAAGTCAAAGACACGATTAAGCGTGGGCAGCAATATAGCGAAGAGACAGTACCTCGTGCTGATTTATGGCAGGCACTTACACCTCAGTTATTTCCCTATCTGGCGCTAAAAGATGCTCTGAAGACTTGTTTATCAGAGTCCAAACTTATTACGGATGAAGCTTCAGCCATGGAGCTGCAAGGTAAGCCTGTGTTACTCGTTGAAGGCCGTAGTGATAATATTAAAATTACCACGCCAGAAGATTTACGCTTAGCCGCGTTTTTACTAAAAGAGCAGGAAGAAGAAAATGATTAGAATTGGTCACGGTTTTGATGTTCATAAATTCGGTGGTGAAGGTCCGTTAACGATCTGCGGTGAGAAAATTCCTTTTGAGCAAGGCTTTATTGCGCACTCTGATGGTGATGTTGCTATTCATGCTTTATGTGATGCTTTACTGGGGGCAATGGCACTTGGCGACATTGGTAAACACTTTCCAGATACGTCTGCTGAGTTTGAAAATATAGACAGCCGTATTTTGCTCAGACAAGTGATGGAACAGGTTACATCGCTAGGCTATAAGCTAGGTAACTGCGATGTCACTATTGTTGCGCAAGCACCAAAAATGAGACCGCATATTGATAACATGCGTGCCAATCTTGCTGCTGATTGCCAGGCAGAATTGACTCAGGTAAATGTAAAAGCTACAACGACAGAAAAACTGGGCTTCGAAGGTCGTAAAGAAGGCATTTCAGCCCATGCAGTTGTGTTATTGGTTAAAGCATAATGGAATTGCACTATCTATATGGCAAGCCTGAAGCAGCAGCTGACTTTAAAAGTCAGCCGGAAGACTTCATTGTAGACGAAATACTGGATATTGAACTGACCGGTGAAGGTGAGCACGTCTGTTTGCACATTATTAAAAAGCAGATAAACACCTTAGATGTCGCTAAAAAAATAGCAAAGCAAGCTGGGACACATGTAAAAAATGTCAGCTATGCGGGACTGAAAGATCGCCATGGTGTTTGCAGTCAGTGGTTTAGTGTACCTGTCCCTATCAAGAAAGACGTTGATTTTACCGAACTAAACGATGACTTTATTTTTGTTGCTCAGCAAAAGCGCCATAATCGAAAACTTAGAACAGGCTGTCACTCAGGCAATCGCTTTACGATCACACTAAGAAACATTGATAAGCCATTAGATATTTTGTCACGTATTAATGCGGTGCGTCAGGGTGTACCAAACTACTTTGGTGAACAACGCTTTGGTCACGATGGTCATAACCTCACTATGGCTGAGCGCATGTTTGCAGGTGAACATATTCGCGACAGAAAATTACGAAGTATTGTTATTTCTGCTGCGCGCTCGCACATATTCAATCAACTGGTGAGTATGCGAGTAGAAGAGCATGGTTTAGCGAAGACCTGGCATAGAGAAATCTTTATGCTAGAAGGCTCTAATGCGTTCTTTGAAGATGATATAAGTGATGAAAATATCGCAAGGTTAACCTCTGGAGACATTTGCTTGTCGGCGCCTCTGGTCGGCAAAGGTGAAAAAGGGTTAATTGCGCAAGAAAAAGAGTTTCTTGAAACCTTTAGAGCTTGGCATCATGGTCTTGCCGAATTAGGATTAAAAAATGAGCGCCGTGCTCTGCGATTGCTCCCTATAGATCTTGAAGTGAAAACGTTGTCGTCAGACTGTATTGAATTACGTTTTGCATTACCTAAAGGGACATTCGCAACAGCAGTGCTTAGAGAGCTTGTTAATTACGTTGATGTGAATAAAAGCGCATTTGCAAATAAGGAAGAACGATGAAGATTTTACTCAGTAACGACGATGGAGTTCATGCAAAAGGGATCTCTGTATTGTATGAAGCTTTGAGCAAAATTGCCGATGTGACCGTTATTGCCCCAGACAGAAACTGTAGTGGTGCAAGTAACTCTTTGACGTTGTTAAATCCATTGCGCGCAACACAATTAGAAAATGGTTTTTACTCTGTGAATGGCACGCCGACAGATTGTGTCCATCTTGGTGTAAACCAGCTTTTAGATGAAGAGCCAGATCTAGTTGTGGCAGGCATTAACAATGGGGCTAACTTGGGAGATGATACACTCTATTCAGGCACTGTCGCTGCGGCAACAGAAGGGCGTCACTTAGGCTTACCTGCAATTGCTGTTTCTCTTTGTTCAAAAAAAGAAGCAAATTACGAAACCGCAGCTGAAGTGGCGGTGAAAATAATCAAACAATTAAGTTCTCACCCACTTCCTAAAGATCAAATTATCAATATTAATGTGCCAGATATTCCTTTAGCTGAATTAAAAGGGGTTAAGGTAACGCGTTTAGGGGCACGCCACAAAGCCGACACCATGACTGAGCAAATTGATCCTTGGGGCCGAAGTGTTTTTTGGTATGGCTCGCTTGGCTCTGAAAGTGATGCTGGCGAAGGCACTGACTTCTATGCTGTTAATCAAGGCTATGCTGCAGTGACACCACTTAAGGTTGATATGACAGCGCATGAGAGTATCGATGCAATGTCTTCTTGGCTGGAAGGGGCTAACTAAGTGCTTGGCAATTATGCCCGTAGTGCAGAAGCCTTAGCTGAGCAATTAAAAGCATCGGGAGTCCAAGATAAAAAGGTGCTACAGGTAATCAAAGATACCCCGCGACACCTTTTTATCGATGATGTGTTAAAACACAAAGCCTATGAAAATACGGCATTGCCCATAGGTAATGGACAAACTATTTCTCAACCATTTATTGTTGCAAAGATGACAGAGATTTTGCGACAAGTTGGTGTAAAAGGTAAGGTGCTTGAGATAGGTACTGGCTCAGGTTATCAAAGCGCGGTTTTAGCACAAGTGTTCGAACAGGTGTTCAGCGTTGAGCGAATTAAATCACTGCAGTGGCAAGCAAAGCGACGTTTACATCAATTAGATTTATACAATGTCTCCATGAAACATGGTGATGGTTGGCAAGGTTGGCAAACGAAAGGGCCATTTTCTGGGATTATTGTCACTGCAGCGGCAAAATCACTACCTCAAGCTTTACTTGAACAACTCGAAGACGACGGCGCTTTATTGGTTCCCATAGGTGAAGAAGACCAAGTATTAACCCTTGTGGTACGAAAAGGTGAGCAATTTATTGAACATAAAATGGCACCGGTACGTTTTGTCCCGTTAATAGCGGGAGAAATTTCGCTATGACCTTGCGTAACCTCTTCTTATCTTGTTATTTTTAATAAGTTAATCGTCAACTTTACTGGGTAAGTGAATGCAAGCAGTGAACATGTTCATTATTTTGTTACTAATTGTGTTCATTGCAGGATGTTCATCAACGCACTCACCTGCACCCGTCACTTCGTTGACTTATGCTGATTCATTATCATCACGAAAAATCATCATCAGAAACAATCGGTACACGGTGCAAAAAGGCGATACGCTGTTTGCCATTGCTTTTACCGCCAATAGGGACGTGCGTACGATTGCGGCCCTAAATAATATCAAACCACCATACACAATTTTTCCAGGTCAAAAGTTAGTACTAGCTAAACCTAAAACGCGCAATAAAAAAAGCACTCCACGCAAAGTTGTTAAAACAGAGACTATTGATAAGAAACAAAAAAATAACAACTTGGTAAAAAAAGATCTTGCGAAGCCAAAACAACGGGAGTATGTTCAAAAACAAGCCACTCAAAAAGTAAACACAGCAGCATCGAAAAAGAATGGCAAAATTGATTGGCAATGGCCGGCTCAAGGGCAAATAACCAAGCGCTTCTCTAACAAAGAGCAAGGTTATAAAGGCTTGCAGATCAAAAACAAATTAGGAACATCAGTAAGTGCGGCAGCAGCAGGGACAGTCGTATACGCAGGAAGCGCGTTGAGGGGGTATGGTAATTTAATCATCCTGAAACACAGTGATGATTACCTAAGTGCCTATGCTCACAACGATCGACTACTTGTTCGGGAGCAGCAAAAAGTTAAAGCTGGGCAGAAAATTGCCGAAATGGGAAATACGGATGCAACGCAAACGGCTTTGAGGTTTGAGATTCGCTTTAAAGGCCAAGCGGTAAATCCTAAGAAGTATTTACCATAAATGCTTTTATTACTGACTGTATGATGGATTAATACCACTCACTCGCTTGGGAGGATGATATGGCTCAAACAGCAAAGAAAGAGACTAAGAAGCTAGTCACTGCAGAAGCTGAAGTTGATGAAGCAGTACTAGATGACGAAAAAATGGAACTTTTGGAAGATGTCGAAACGGAAGATGATGTTTTTGCAAAAGAAGAAACCGTTAAGAATTTAGATGCAACCCAATTGTATTTAGGCGAAATTGGTTTTTCCCCTCTATTGAGTGCCGAAGAAGAAGTTTATTTCGCGCGCAAAGCACTTAAAGGCTGTGAGGCTTCTCGCAAACGCATGATCGAAAGTAATTTGAGATTAGTGGTTAAAATTGCTCGTCGCTACAATAATCGTGGCCTTGCGCTTCTTGATTTAATAGAAGAAGGCAATCTGGGCCTGATCAGAGCGGTTGAAAAATTTGACCCAGAACGAGGCTTTCGCTTTTCAACTTATGCAACGTGGTGGATAAGACAAACCATCGAGCGTGCGATTATGAATCAGACTCGTACGATTCGCCTTCCTATCCATGTTGTCAAAGAACTCAACGTATACCTTAGAACAGCTCGTGAATTGACACAAAAGCTAGACCATGAGCCAACTGCAGAAGAAATTGCAGAATGTCTTGATCGTCCAGTTGAAGACGTTACTAAAATGCTTCGCCTGAACGAAAAAATCACCTCTGTTGATACGCCAATTGGCGGTGAGAATGACAAAGCGCTACTAGATATCATTGCTGATGAGAAAGGATTTGGTCCTGAAAATGAAGTACAGAATAATGATATCAACAAGCACATTGTTGATTGGCTCGGTGAGCTTAATCCTAAGCAGCGTGAAGTGCTAGCAAGACGTTTTGGTTTACTTGGATATGAACCTTCAACATTAGAAGATGTAGGCAGAGAAATTGGTTTAACACGTGAGCGTGTAAGACAAATTCAAGTTGAAGCCCTTAGACGCTTAAAAGATATTCTGCAGCATGAGGGTTTAAATATTGATAGTTTATTCGAGCAGCAATAAGCTTAATTTAATAATAAAAAACCACTTCAATTGAAGTGGTTTTTTTGTGGTACTAATTCGTCGCTTAATTGAGTAAGCCTTTTAATTTATAGAGTAACTCATGTGCCTGGCGAGGTGTCAGATCATCAGGGTCAATTTGCGCAAGTTGTCGTTCAACTTCTGACTCTTGCATAACAGGCTCTAATGGTAATTGACCTTGTGACTGAGCGGTTGGCTTTTGTTCGTCAATCACACTTTCATGTTGCTCAAGACGTTTTAACTTCTCTTTTGCCATGGCTAAAACGGGTTTTGGCACACCCGCGAGTCCTGCGACTTGCAAACCAAAACTTTTACTCGCAGCCCCATCTAAGACCGTGTGCTTAAAAGCAATCGTATCGTTGTGCTCTACCGCATCTAAATGCACGTTTACAAGCCCTGTTTGTTGCTCTGCAAGCTCCGTTAGCTCAAAGTAGTGCGTTGCAAAGAGGGTTTTTGCATTGAGCTTACTCGCTAGGTAGTCTGCGGTTGCATAGGCCAAAGATAAACCATCGTAGGTGCTGGTACCACGGCCGATTTCATCCATTAACACTAGAGAGTTCTCAGTCGCATTGTTAAGAATCGTGGCGGTCTCAGTCATTTCTACCATGAAGGTTGAGCGACCTGAAGCAAGATCATCACTTGCGCCAATTCGTGTAAATATACGGTCAATATGGCCGATACGCGCTTCACTTGCAGGTACATAAGAGCCAATGTGTGCCATCAAAGTGATAAGCGCCGTTTGACGCATATAAGTCGATTTACCGCCCATGTTAGGACCCGTAATAATCAACATTTTACGTTGTTCATTGAGTTTTACAGGGTTGGCAATGAATGGCTCTTGGCTAACATGCTCAACAACTGGGTGGCGACCATCAATAATGTCGATGCCACTCTCTAGCGTTAATTCTGGTTTGCAGTAGTCTAGCGTTTGCGCACGTTCAGCTAACGTATTTAATACGTCTAAATCAGCGAGTGCTGCAGACATTAATTGTAGTTGCTCTAGGTAAGGCGCAATATACTCGAATAACTGCTCGTACAATTGTTTTTCAAGTGCAAGGGCTTTGCTTTGACTGCCTAATACTTTGTCTTCATGCTCTTTCAGCTCAGGAATGATATAACGCTCGTTATTTTTAAGCGTTTGGCGACGAATATATTCAGGGGGTACAAGGTGTGAGTTAGCACGGCTGATCTCGATGTAAAAGCCATGCACCTTGTTGTAGCCAATTTTAAGTGTGCTTATTCCAGTACGCTCACGCTCACGTACTTCTAATTTTTCAAGAATATCGGTTGCACCTTGGCTCAGTGCACGCCACTCATCGAGTTCAGCGTTATAGCCAGTTGCAATAACACCGCCATCGCGAATTAGTACAGGTGGATTATCAATAATCGCTTGCTCTAAGAGTGACTGTAGCTTAGGTAATACAGGAGATTGATCACAGATCAACTTTATACGTGGATCGGCTGCCTCATCGAGTAAAGCATGCAGCGGTGCAAGGGCTTGTAAGGCACCGCGTAAACGCGTTAAGTCGCGAGGGCGGGCAGTACATAGCGCAAGACGAGCCACCACGCGCTCAATATCGCCAATATGTCTTAAGCTGTCATAGAGCTCCATACAAATTTGGCTGTTGATTAAGCTTGCAATGGCATTTAGTCGGGCATTTAATTCGTTGCGATCACGAACAGGTGTATGAATACGACGCTTTAATAAACGCGAGCCCATCGGTGTCGCGGTTTTATCTAATACTTGCGCTAGGGTGTTTTCGATCCCGCCAGATAGGTTGACTGTCAGTTCTAAGTTTTTACGAGTCGCTGCATCTAGGATCACCGCATGTTCGTTTTTCTCAAGGGTAATAGCACGAATATGTGGCAGAGCAATGCGTTGTGTATCTTTAACATATTGCATCACACAGCCAGCAGCGATTAAGCCTGTATGGGCTTTTTCAACGCCAAAGCCGATTAGATCTTGTGTACCAAACTGCTGACAAAGCAAATGTTTTGCAGTATCTAAATCAAATTCCCAATCAGGGCGACGACGACCGCCTTTGACTTGCTCAAGTAAAAATAGATTTTGGAATGACTCAGGGTAAAGTAATTCAGCGGGTTGCAGGCGCTGTAGCGTCGAAACCAATGCTTCATCGGTGTTTAGTTCAACAATGTTAAAACGGCCTGAGTTGATATCAAGATAAGCGACGCCGTATTGGCCTTGTTTATTTTGATAAATGCTGGCAAGTAAGTTGTCTTGACGCTCTTGTAACAAAGCTTCGTCACTGACCGTACCCGGTGTAACAATACGCACCACCTTTCGCTCAACTGGCCCTTTGCTGGTGGCAGGATCGCCAACTTGCTCACAAATTGCTACTGACTCACCCATCTGCACTAGGCGAGCAAGATAGTTTTCTACTGCATGATAAGGCACTCCCGCCATTGGAATAGGGGCGCCGCCCGCTTTACCGCGATGGGTTTGTGAAATATCAAGCAGTTGAGCGGCACGAATCGCATCATCAAAGAACAATTCATAAAAGTCACCCATGCGATAAAACAGTAAAATGTCTTGGTGATCCGCCTTGATCCGCAGATATTGCTGCATCATGGGAGTTTGTTGTTTTATAGTATGTTCTGAATATAAATCTATCGACATGCAATGACCTAAAAGGATAATGATGGAGCTACAGCAACAAGTGAGTACTCTAGCGTCAAAGTTGGGCGCTATTTTAGCTGATAAACGACTGACGATCACTACCGCTGAATCATGCACAGGCGGAGGAGTGAGTTATGCGCTTACCGATACATCGGGCAGTTCACGATATATTGATCGCTGCTTTGTTACCTACAGTAATGAAGCGAAGCAAGCATTGCTGGGGGTAACTGAAAGTACTCTTCAGGAGTACGGTGCAGTCAGTGAACAAACCGTGTTAGAAATGTGTGCAGGCGCTGCAAAAGCTGCCAATGCAGACCTTGCTATTGCAATTTCGGGAGTCGCTGGGCCTACAGGGGGCAGTGATGAAAAACCAGTAGGTACTGTATGGTTTGGCCTATGTTTGTCGGGAAAACAGCACACTTATCATTGTGTTTTTACTGGAAATAGAGCTGAAGTTAGAGAGCAAGCTATTGTTTTTTCTTTAGAAAAGTCAATTGAGCTATTAAATTCATAAAAATATGCTTGATACTGTAATTTCATACAGTATACTTACTGGCATTACGCAAGATTGGAGAAGCAAATGAACGACAATAAACAAAAGGCACTAGATGCCGCGTTATCACAAATTGAACGCCAATTTGGTAAAGGTTCAATCATGAAACTAGGTGATAGCCAAGCGTTAGACATTGAAGCAATTTCTACAGGCTCACTAGGTATTGATATCGCATTAGGCATAGGTGGTTTACCAACTGGTCGTATTGTCGAGATTTATGGCCCTGAATCATCAGGTAAAACCACGCTTACTCTTCAAGTTATTGCAGAAGCGCAAAAGCAAGGCAAAACATGTGCATTCGTAGATGCTGAGCATGCATTAGATCCAGTCTATGCAGAAAAGCTGGGTGTTAACGTTGACGAGCTACTTGTTTCTCAGCCAGACACGGGTGAGCAAGCATTAGAAATCTGTGACATGCTAGTTCGTTCAGGTGCAGTAGATGTGGTGATTGTTGACTCGGTAGCAGCACTAACACCTAAAGCTGAAATTGAAGGTGATATGGGTGATGCACACGTAGGTCTTCAAGCGCGTCTAATGTCACAAGCTTTGCGTAAACTAACTGCAAATATCAAACGTTCAAATACGCTTTGTATCTTCATCAACCAAATTCGTATGAAGATTGGTGTAATGTTCGGTAACCCAGAAACAACGACGGGTGGTAATGCACTTAAGTTCTACTCATCAGTACGTATTGATATTCGTCGCATTGGCTCAGTGAAAGATGGCGATGAAGTAGTGGGTAACGAAACTCGAGTTAAAGTTGTTAAGAACAAAGTTGCACCGCCATTTAAGCAAGCTGAATTTATCATCATGTATGGTCAAGGTATCTCTAAAGAAGGTGAGTTAATTGACCTAGGTGTGAAGCACAAACTGGTTGAAAAATCAGGTGCATGGTACAGCTACAACGGCAGCAAAGTTGGTCAAGGTAAGTCTAACTCAATTAAATTCTTAAAAGAGAACGTTGAGATCGCTAACGAGATTGAAGGTAAGCTAAGAGATATGCTTTTACTTCAAGCGACTATCGAGCCTGAAGAAGGTGAAGATAAAGGTTTAGCGGAAGGCGCAGAGCTTTAACCACAACTAAATTCAGAATATCAAACAACATCTCCAAAGCCTGCTTAGCAGGCTTTTTTTGTTTTCATACCTCGTTGATTATCCTTACTACAGGTTGCTGGTGAATGTGCCATAGCTAAGCAACGTAAAGAAAAGTGCATAGGTAAACATCTACTCAGATTAAAGAAATTTAAAATTGGTGGTTTATCTTTTTTATAATCCCTTTAAACTTATCGTGTTTCTTATTTATAAATAAGGTTACCGTAAGTCTATGAAAGTACACCTTGGTCGTCGCGCATTTTCAGCTATGGAACTACATACTTTGTTCCATGGATATATTTACGGTGATGAAAAGCAAAAGCGTGAACAACCAAAGCATTGGCACTTCTGGTTGCCTCTGATTGCTTACTATACCGGTGCTTATAGCGATGAAATTGGCAATTTAACCCTTGATGATGTGGTAAAAATAGAGGGCGTGCATAGCTTTAAATTTGCGACACACCAGAAAATTCAATCCAGAGTGGTGCCTATTCATACTGCACTATGGCAGGCAGGATTAGAACCTTACCTAGAATTTGTGAAAAGCCAAAACGAACAGCGTTTGCTGTTTGATCTACCAGCTAAAACAGGACGTTACAGCGAAAAAGTGCGTATCTGGTTTTCTGGTGAAGGCAAGCGATTAGGATATCTACAAAAGTGCGATATCCCAAGTATCGATCAGCAAGGTCACAAAACGTCAGTGAGTAGCTTGCGTTTGAACTTCGAGCAGCAAATTCGTATTTCAGCCATTCAACACTTAAACAAACCTGCATTTCATTATTTGTTGGGCCTAAAAGATAACGACCTACTAAAAGAACCTTCACCACAGTTATTAAAGAAGATCATTGCACCCGTGCGCGTGATCAATTCATCAGTGCATTGGCAGCGCTTTTTAGAAAGGCATTGATTCCTGTTTATAGGTTAGTTTACATGTTTTAGAGATTTTCGGACCAAAGCCATGACCTACAGGTGAAAAGAGAGCTCCTTGGTGAAGGTCGTCTGATTTAAAGATTTTCGAGCTAAAGCCGTTACCAGCAGGTTAAAAGCGCTTTTGTGTAGGTCTTCACCTATGGCGACAATTTATTTAGCAATCAGGCCATCGCTAACTCTGACTTACCACCTAACCAGCGAGCTACCAGCGGCTTCACCGTTTCAGGCTGTTGCTGCATCAATGTAAAAGCCAGAGCGCGAACTTGAGGTAATAAGTGCTTATCACGAGTTAGGTCTGCCACTTTAAACTCGGCTAAGCCAGTTTGTTTAGTGCCAAGCACCTCACCTGGGCCGCGAATTTCTAAATCCCGCTCTGCAATCACAAAACCATCATTGCTGTCTCTCAGTACACCTAAGCGCTTTTGAGCCGTTACAGACAGTGGTGCATGATAGAGTAGTAGGCAATGTGATGCGATGGCACCTCGGCCAACACGGCCTCTTAGCTGGTGGAGTTGGGCTAATCCTAAGCGTTCAGGGTTTTCGATAATGATTAAACTGGCATTGGGGACGTCGACTCCAACTTCAATCACGGTTGTCGCAACTAACACATGATATTCACCAGCTTTAAAAGCTGCCATGATCTCTTGCTTTTCTTGTGGCTTCATTCGGCCATGCACTAGGGCTATTTTTAATTCTGGCAGTAATTCTTTTAATTGCGCAGCGGTGTCTTCTGCGGCTTGGCACTGTAAAACTTCAGATTCATCGATAAGCGTACAGACCCAATAAACTTGGCGCTGATCTTCTATACAGGCACTTTTCACCCTTTGTATAACTTGCTCGCGGCGTGTATCTGGCACCGCCACTGTGGTGATTGGCGTGCGCCCCGGAGGGAGTTCATCAATGACCGACGTTTCTAAGTCTGCGTAAGCGGTCATTGCTAATGTTCGCGGAATAGGCGTGGCGGTCATGACTAACTGATGCGGGTAGCAGTTATTAAATTTACCCTTTTCTCTGAGCGCTAAACGTTGATGCACACCAAAGCGGTGCTGCTCATCAATGATGATCAATGCCAGATTATGAAATTCGACTTGTTCTTGGAAAAGCGCGTGAGTACCGATCACCATCTGGGCTTTGCCAGAAGCGATATTTTCGAGTACTTGAGTACGCTCTTTGCCTTTGGTTTTGCCACCTAACCAAGCAGTTTCTACACCTAAGCTACTGAACCAATTTTTAAAACTAATGCCATGCTGCTCAGATAAAATTTCAGTTGGGGCCATTAACGCCACCTGATAACCCTTGGCAATTGCAGTTAAAGCACTGAGCGCGGCAACTAAGGTTTTACCAGAGCCCACATCACCTTGGACTAAACGCATCATAGGGTAAGGCTGCTGTAAGTCTTGTTTTATTTCTGCCACGACGCGACTTTGCGCATTGGTTGGACTAAACGGTAGCTGAGCTAAAAATTCAGGTTCGAGTTTATTCGTTGGTGGTAAGGACACCGCTTGCACCGCCTGACCTTTCTGACGAAGTTGCAATAAACTGAGGTTTTGCGCTAATAGCTCTTCAAATGCTAAACGCTGCTGCGCGGGATGCTCCCCCAATTCGAGTAAACTCAAGTCGGTATCTTGAGGTGGTCGATGAAGTTGCAATACCGCATCTTTTAAGCTCAGTTGATTAGGGCGATATTGCTGCGGTAAATATTCTTCTAAATCATATTTATCGAGTAAGTCGAGTGCTTTGTTGGCAATACTCCGAATGCTTAGCTGCTTTAACCCTTCGGTTGTAGGGTAAACCGCGGTTAGGGTTGCGAGGTTCGGATCTTGCGGCTCTGTTGGGCAACTGCGAATATTGTATTCTGGATGTGCCATTTCAAGCCCAGCACGTCCCCGTCTTACTTCTCCGAAACATCGGATGATCTTGCCGGGTGACATGGCATTCTTTTGTGCAGCATTAAAATTAAAGAATCGCAGCGTAAGCCTACCGGTTCCATCGTTAACGTGACAAACCAACATGCGACGTTTACCGAATGTAATATCACTGTGCTCAATTTCAGCTTCAATACTGACATGAGTATGGGGCATTAACTCATTAATTGTATAAGTGCGAGCGCGGTCTTCGTAGCGAAGCGGTAAATGAAATAGCATGTCTTGCACAGAGGCAATGCCTAATTTAGCTAAGCGTTCGGCAACTTTAGGCCCAACACCTTTGAGCTCAGTGATCGGGTAGTTGGCTAAATTAGGACTCGACATACTATTCCTTAATGATTTATATATGACTACTTTTGCTTGAACTTAAGCGTGTTCCAAAACGCTTCATCTGCGACAATTTCACCTTCATCATCGAGTGCAGGATAAGGTAAGCCTTTCTCCACACAACGATTCGCAATAATAGGATGGCAGCCTTCAAACAAGAGTTTGTGTTTAACCTCAGCATCTAACATATCGTTGCGATCGTAAAGGCCAGCTTCTTCACGCTGTCTTTGTGCTTCATATAAAATCAGTGCAGCAGCCACCGATACATTGAGTGATTGCACCATACCAGCCATTGGAATAACAATGTGCTTATCGGCATGGGCAAGTGCTTTGTCCGAGATGCCTAAACGTTCTTGACCCACGATCACAGCCGTTGGCTTGGTGTAATCAATTTCGCGGAAATCAACGGCTTCATCACTGAGGTTAGTTGCTAACAATTGAATGCCCGGGTTTTGTTCGCGGATCGCAGCAACCGCCTGATCAATATCATCATGCATGTGGGTCTCAACCCAGTTTTTACTGCCGCCAGAGGTGTTGTTCGTTAAGCGACGCTGATCTTGTGGCCATACAGCATGTACATGGTGGCAGCCTACAGCGTCAGCTGTGCGCACAATGGCAGATAAATTATGATGTTTATGCACTTCATCTAAACATACCGTTAAGTCGGTTTGGCGTCTGTCTAAAACCTGCTTTACGCGATGAAAACGTTTATTGTCCACGGTTACTACTCTAATTCTCAAAATTGCGTCGATTATACGTGTTTATCACGCTTAGGGCATTACTTCACGGCAAATTGGGTTTTGCAGTGAAATCAGTGTTTCTGTTGATTGAATGGCTTCTATGGTTTGTATTTTATTGATCAGCACATCTTGTAGGTGATCGATTGAACGCGCCATTACTTTAATAAAAATACTGTAGTTACCCGTGGTGTAATAAGCTTCTACAACTTCATTAAAGCCTCTTAACTGCTCAATGGTGCTCGGGTAGTCACCCGCATGTTTTAGGTTAACCCCAATAAAACAGCAAACGTCATAACCCAGTTGCTTTGGATCTATGGTGACTTGCGTACCAAGGATGATCCCCGCTTGTTTCATCTTCTCAATTCGAACATGAATGGTGCCCGAACTCACGGCAAATCGTTTTGCTAATTCGGCATAAGGTGTACGCGCATTATCCATTAATGCGTGCAAAATCGATTTATCGAGATTATCGATCTGATAATTTTCCATGCTTTTAAAGGCTCATAATTTATGAATCATTAAAATTTACCTGATTTTTTTAATGAAAAATATAGCGTAACGGTATTTTTGTTATTGGATCTTGTTTTTATGTTCAAATTTGTTGACGATGGATTTAACAGCACAGAGCGAGCTGGGTTGAGTATATCGATTCGCTTAACTAAAAAATTGAGTGTTATTGCGAAGCGGTATACCCGCCTGTGTCATCGAATATTGGGAATGAGGAACCAAATATGAAAACAAGTTATCTAGAAACACAAAAACAGATCAGTGCCGTGAAACGTTTTTTCTCGGAGCAACTAGAAAGTCAGCTTGGCTTGTTAGAAGTTCAAGCGCCTATTTTGGCTAAAGTAGGCGACGGCATTCAAGATAACTTGAGCGGTACAGAAAAAGCGGTTTCGGTGAAAGTAAAAACATTACCTGAAGCGAGTTTTGAAGTGGTGCATTCACTGGCTAAATGGAAACGCAAAACTTTAGGTGATCATGGCTTTTCTGTCGGTGAGGGGCTATACACACACATGAAAGCGCTGCGTCCTGATGAAGATAAACTATCGCCGATTCACTCTGTCTTTGTCGACCAATGGGATTGGGAAAAAATCATTTGTGCTGACAGTGAACGTTCCCTAACAAAACTAAAATCTACCGTTGAAACATTATTTTCAGCCATCAAAGCAACTGAGCAAATGGTGGCGAGCGAGTTTGGTTTAGCGCCATTCTTACCTGAAAAAATTACTTTTGTGCACAGTGAAGAATTACGTCAAATGTATCCTGACTTTACCGCTAAGCAACGCGAAAAGGCCATTGCTCAAGAATATGGTGCGGTATTCTTAATCGGCATTGGTGGTGCATTAGGTGACGGAGAAATTCATGATGTGCGTGCCCCTGACTATGATGACTGGTCTACAGCAACTTGTGATAAATATCAGGGTCTGAACGGCGATATCTTAGTTTGGAACCCAGTACTTGAAGATGCGTTTGAGATCTCCTCTATGGGTATTCGTGTTTGCCCTGAGTCGTTAAAGCGTCAGTTAGCCATCACTTCAGATGATGCGCGTTTAGAGCAAGATTGGCACCAGCAGTTGGTGGCGGGTGAGATGCCGCAAACCATAGGCGGTGGTATTGGGCAGTCGCGATTAGTGATGTTGATGCTACAAAAACAGCATATTGCACAGGTGCAAGTAGGCGTGTGGAGCGATGTATTAAAGCAGCAAGTTGAAGGTGTGTTGTAAGCTGAAAGTCACAAGCTGTAAGCTACAAGTTAGCGAATGATGAGAATTAGTCACCCTGAACTTGTTTCAGGGTCTATGACCTAAAAAATAAATTCCGAAACTAGTTCGGAATGACAAGGTTGAGCTAGTAGAGTTTCGCTTCGATTTGTAGGAGCCGGTTTATCCTGCGCTTTTTTGCGCGCAACATAAAGTCGACGCCTGCTGGTTTAGAATATATTTAAGAGTCTATTTTGAGTTAATTTGGTCGTAGTTACAGCGACATGTTTTAAAGATTGCTGGGCTAAAGCCGCGACCTACAGGTGTAAAAGGGTCGTTTGGTATGTCTTTATTAATGAACATAAGTTTATAAACCAACTAACAAAAACAAATAGAGTTTAAAACTCAATCTTTACTTCATTATCGATGAGCTTGGCTGTACACGGAGGATATTGTCTTTGTGTTTTATAAACGCGATCGAAGATATGTATCTCGACGTCACTGTTTAAGGCTTTATTAACCGTTAATTGGGTGTTGTCGAGTAAATCATGCAAGTGGTGATCTAATTCACTGAGCTGCTTTTCTAGTTGTTCAGCTTGTTGGCAATAATGTTGCTGAGTTGCCAAAATTTTCTGCATAATTTCTTTTTTCTTATCAGCATCTTTTAAATGGTCTGCTTTTTCTACCGCTTGCTGAAGAGCGTTTAGCTGCTCTTCAACGGCACTCAACTCTTTTACACATTCATCCGTTTTTTCAGTTAAATTCATTCCACTGCGGGCCAAGAAAATATTCATTTTGGTACCAGATGATGTGCCAATTTCTCCAGCAATCACTTTCTGTGCATCAATAATTTCACCACCGATTAATTTACCGTTTGGTTTGTCACCATCACCAATGGCAATAGTATCAATTGCTTTCAAGTCACAATGGTTGCTTTGTTTATGTACAATAATGTTATTTGCTTCAAGGTAAGCATATTGGCCATGAGAAATCTCAATATTCCCCCCAGCGATGAGCTTACAAGTAAGTTCTTCATCATTGTGTTGGTGATCAAGGTGACCAATAGCAGCCTGTTTTACCTCAATGTTTCCTTTTGTTTGTATTTCGGCTGATTCTACACTGCCAAGAATAGTGACATCACCTTTGGCGATAATTTTCATACCCGGCGCAACGCTTTTGCTGACGATCACACTGCCATCAAATTCAATATGGCCACTTTTAACACTGACTTCATCAATGGTAAAAACATCGTCCACTCTCAAGCCGTTATTGATTTCGCTCGGGCAACCCGACAGTGTTGCAATCAGTTGTAGAGGGTTTTTAGTTGAGATTTCGGTGCCTTCCCCGGCTGTTAATTGAAAAGTATCACCAGGCTTAGCTGGTAAGGTTTCTCCTAAAACGTTAAAACCATCAGCACCGTTTGTAGCGGGAATTTGTGTTGCTAATAGTGTTCCTTTTTCGACACTTGCTAAGGCGCCAAAGTCACGCATGTCGACGCTACCATCTTCACGAAGTTTGGGTTGTTTTAAGCGTTGCTTTAACGTGCATACATGCAGTTTTAACGTGGCAGGCTCGCCGTTGGTCGGCAATCTCCCCTGTGCAAGCATTTCTGAAACTTCATCTCCAGGCTGAGCTAGATGTTGTTTCTTGAGTAAACTCTCAAGGTAGACATTTTTGAAACCACGGGTAACGCCAGCGGCAATCAGTGCTTTTTTTGCCTCTTCGAGCGAAATGGCCTTACCGCCATAGGCGACTGTAATTGTACCAATTGCTTGCATTTTCTCTTCACAGACATCGACTTTAAATGTGGCGTCACGCTTAATGGCGACCGCTAAAATCTTTTCTGTTTGATCGCCTTTAAAATACGCCTTAATACTCTCGTGATCTACTTCACATTGCGCAAACGGCGACTGTTTTAAGGCATCAAGAATAAAGCCTTCGCTCGGAGGCGCGGCTTGAGCAATGTCCATTAAAATTTTGCCATTATGTGCAAGTTTAAACACGTTATCCACCTTATAAAGCGAAAACCTAATACTTTTGGTTAGTTAAATTTGTTTTAACTACCTCCAGATTGCTTAAAAGTAAGGCATTAGTCAAGTGTGTAAGATCAAAGGTTTGGGTGATAGCTAAACTAACAAGCAGGGAGGAAAATGAAGCTGGGGGAAAAGTAAAACTGTGGGCACAATGAAGGTGTTATGCCCACAGTCAAAGTGATTACAACGTGAAGCTAAGCTGTAAACCAGCGCCTATGTCGTTCTCACCAGATGTTTGTGCCATTAAGTCTAGGCGTACAACGCCAAATGGGCTTAATCCAAAGCCAACACTGTAGCTGTCTTCTTTATCGCCATTGAAATCGTGACGGTAACCAGCACGAATTTGTACCCAGTCAAACGCATTTAACTCTAAACCAAGACGTGCGAATTGGCTTTCTTCAGTTAGGTTTGAATGTTGAGGTGCAGTTAAATCAACATCAGCAGCAAGGGTAACGATGTCACCGTTGTAAGAGATACCTGCAATATACTCAGGCCCAACTTTGTAAGAAGGCGTGATACCTTGGCTTGTTACAGAGTCGTAGTCATTTTCGATGAGGTTTTTAGCCACAAAACCAACAGTGACTCTTTCAGTTAGCTCAGTTGCTAAGCCAATATCAAAGTTGAAGTTATTTTCTGTTTTCGTGTAATCGTTTGCATCAAAGTCGTCTTCGTCAAAGTCATTTACTTTTGATACGTAGTTAAATGAATCAACTTGTTGGAACTTAGGTGTGATACTCCAATATACTTGCTTATCAGAAACAGTAAACTGATTTGCATAGGCAAAACCTATTTCGCTAATTGCTGCACCGACAACTTGTAAGCGAGAGTTTAGCTCTTCAAGTTCTTCAGGCGTTTGTGCATTTGCAATTACATTTACATCATCACCAGAAATGAATAGGTTTGCAGTTGCATCAATATCTGTATTTGCATAAAGCGCAAAGCCACCAATGCGGCTAGGTGAAGCAAGAGCCAGCGCTAGGTTTGCTTCGATATTGATGCCACCGTTTAATTTATCTAAATCAGATGCTAGTTGTTTTCTAGCTCTATCTAATTGATCGACTGTAACATTACCGCCCGATTCAGCTAGCTCTAGTAAGTCTGAAAGTTCGTCAAAGCTATCTTGGAAAGTATCGATATGGTCACGTAATTCTTGCTCGTCTCGAACAAATACGTTAGCAGAAGGTAAGATTAAGCCGAAATCGTCAGTCTCATCAGAGTGGCGATTGATCAACGCAGGGTTAATTAACACTGAAGATAGGTAGTCTGCAGAAGCGACACCGACATTACCCATACCTTGAGAACGAGTATCAGCAGCTGAAACAGCTGCAGACGTTGCACTTGCTAAGAGTGCTAAAGCAATACGTTTTTTCATCTATGAAAACCTTGTTGTATTGAGCAGAAAAGTTACGCTTATTCTAGCAGCTTCAGCGGCATCGCATAAAAACTTTCAGTTAAAAAAATATGAAAGATTAATTGATATCAACTTTCTTAATAACTAGAGAGTAGATAGCTCAGGCTCGAACGCGAGACTGAGGGGCGGGTTGAGTTTAGCTGAAGACTTGCGAGAGCAAAGTTGGCGAGAGAAAAGTGAGCGAGATATGAGAATAAAGTTGATTGACTGCGCTGGTTTACTCAGCGCTTTTAGGCTCGGTCGCGAGATAGAATACACCGAGCCTAAAAAGCTATACGCTACCTCATGGTAACGAATTCCTCAGAACCAGTAGGGTGTATCGCCACTACAGAATCAAAATCAGCTTTCGTTGCGCCCATCTTCATTGCTACAGCAAAACCTTGGATCATTTCGTCAACCGCAAAACCAATACCGTGTAAACCAACAATTTTCTCGTCTTCGCCCACACAAACTAATTTCATTTTACAAGGCTGGCGATGTTGCGTCACAGCGGTGTACATAGCAGCAAACGTAGAAGTGTATACTTTCACATTTTCTTCACCGTGTTGCGCAATCGCTTGTGGCTCAGTTAAACCGATTGTGCCGATTGGCGGGTGGCTAAATACCACTGTTGGTACTAGTTCATAATCCATTTTGGCATTAGGCAATTCTGGGTTAAATAAACGCTCAGCCAACATACGACCTGCTTTTACGGCTACTGGCGTCAGTTCAATACCGCCTTCCATAATGTCGCCCAGTGCATAGATGCCAGGTACAGAGGTGTTTTGATATTCATCTGTTTTAATATAACCGCGTTCAGTGGTTTCAACATCAGTCGCTTGTAGATTGATTAAATCAGTCACTGGCTCGCGCCCAATCGCCCAAATAACTTGATCAACCGTATGAGTGTCGCCATTTTCTAACTGCAAGGTCACAGAGCCGTCAGCTTCTTTTGTCAGCGCTTTCGGCGTGGCATTGGTGTGGAGCGTTGGACCTTCTTTGTCCATTACCTCTGTCAGTGTTTCAACAACCAGTGGGTCGAAGTTACGAAGAGGCGCATGTTTACGAACAAATAGGTGAGTCTCAGTACCTAGACTGCTTAATACGCCTGCAAGTTCTACCGCAATGTAACCTGCGCCAATGACTGCAACGCGACGTGGCTGCTCGTCCAATTCGAAAAAGCCGTTTGAGTCGATACCGTATTCAGCGCCTGGAATATTCGGGATAGAAGGGCGACCGCCTACCGCGATAGAAATATGATCAGCCGTATAATGCTCGCCATTCACTTCGATGGTTTTGTTATCAACGAATTTAGCAAAACCGTTGATCACGGTTACGCCATTTTTTGCTAAATAACCTTCATAGCCCTTATGAATACGGCCAATATAGGCTTCGCGACTTTCTACTAACTTAGCCCAATCGAAGTTTTTAAGTTCAACATCAAAGCCATAGTCTGGTGCGTAAAGCTTAATTGCTTCAGCGACTTGCGCGCCGTGCCACATCACTTTTTTTGGTACACAACCGACGTTTACACACGTGCCGCCCATGTGTTTAGCTTCAATTAAAGCGACTTTTGCGCCACGCATTGCCGCACGGTTAGCCGATGCAATACCACCGCTACCACCGCCAATGGCAATATAATCAAAATGTTGAGCCATAAAAACTCCTTAAAAATTGGTTTTATGTTCTAAGCTTTCTGTAATAGAAAGGCGAAGTATCAAGAATATTTCAGTCTAACTTGTAATTGCGGCATTTGCCCCAATTTCAATGCTAATACGTTAAATATGTCATAAAAGAACATATTAATAGAGCAAGATTAAAGGAAAGAGTATTTATGAGTAACCCACTGATTGGTCTTGAAGGTTTGCCACCATTTTCGAAAATTCAACCAGAGCATGTAGTGCCTGCACTTAAAGCTGCAATAGAACATTGTCGTAAAACCATTGACGAAGTATTGGCAAAACAAGCATTCACTTGGCAAGGGCTGGTGGTGCCACTTGAAGAGGCAGATGACAAGCTTTCTCGTATGTGGTCGCCAGTTTCGCACATGCACTCAGTGGTTAACTCTGAAGATTTACGTAAAGCCTATGATGCGTGTTTACCGCTTATTTCAGAATACTCAACCTATGTGGGTCAGCATCAAGGTTTATATGAAGCCTATAAAGCGTTAAAAGACTCAGAAGAATTTGCATCACTGAGCATTGCTCAGCAGACCTCAATCGACAATGCATTACGCGATTTCACCTTGTCGGGCATTGCATTAGATAGCGATAAGCAAAAGCGTTATGGCGAAATTTCAGCGCGTTTATCAGAGCTTGCTGCAAAGTTTGGTAATAATGTCATGGATGCAACGCAAGCATGGCAAAAGCATATTACAGATGAAAGCGAACTTGCGGGCTTGCCTGAGTCGGCAATTGCGTTAGCGGCGCATACGGCACAAAGCAAAGAACTTGAAGGCTGGGTGTTTACTCTAGATATACCGTCTTACCTTCCTGTGATGACTTACGCTGATAACCGCGAGTTGCGTGAAGAAATGTACCGCGCATTTTGTACTCGCGCATCTGATCAAGGCCCAAATGCCGGTGAATTTGATAACTCAGAGATTATGGCTGAGGAGCTAAAGTTACGTCATGAATTAGCCCAGCTACTAGGTTTTGACAGCTTTGCAGATAAATCATTGGCAACAAAAATGGCTGAAAGTCCGGCGCAGGTTTTTGAGTTTTTAAATGATTTAGCGGCTAAGTCTAAACCACAAGCCGAGCAAGAGCTAAAAGAGCTACAAGCATTTGCCGAGTCTGAATATCAAATGACAGACTTACAAGCCTGGGATTACGGTTACTTTGGTGAGAAATTAAAGCAAGCTAAGTATGCCATTTCAGATGAGCAGCTACGTCCATACTTCCCAGCAGATACGGTATTAAAAGGCTTGTTCATCACAGTTAATAAGCTATTTGGCATTAAAGTTACTGAGCTTTCTGATTTTGATACTTATCATGAAGATGTTCGCTTCTTTGCTGTGCACGATAAAAACGATGAACTTCGCGGTCACTTTTACCTAGATTTATATGCGCGCGAACACAAACGCGGTGGCGCGTGGATGGATGACTGCATGGGTCGTAAAATTCGTGCCAATGGTGAGCTGCAAACACCGGTGGCATACTTAGTATGTAACTTCAATAAAGCCGTCGGCGACAAGCCTGCTTTATTCACTCACAACGAAGTGACCACTTTATTCCACGAGTTTGGTCATGGTATTCACCATATGTTGACGCAAATCGACGCTTCAGCGGTTGCGGGTATTAATGGTGTTGCTTGGGATGCCGTAGAATTACCAAGTCAGTTCTTAGAAAACTGGTGCTACGAAGAAGAGGCGCTGAGCTTTATCTCGGGTCACTTTGAAACTGGAGAGCCATTACCTAAAGAGTTACTTGATAAATTATTGGCTGCGAAAAACTTCCAGTCGGCCATGCAGATGTTACGTCAGTTAGAGTTTAGTTTATTCGACTTCCATATTCATGCTGATTATAAGGCCGAAGAAGGTTGTCAAATTCAGTCTACTTTAAATGAGGTGCGTAAGCGTACAGCCGTGGTTAAAGCGCCTGAGTTTAACCGTTTCCAACATGGCTTTAGTCATATTTTTGCAGGTGGCTATAGCGCGGGTTATTACTCTTACAAATGGGCGGAAGTTTTATCGGCAGACGCGTTTTCTCGTTTTGAAGAAGAAGGCGTGTTTAACCCGCAGACAGGGCAGGACTTTATGCAGAATATTCTCGAAAAAGGCGGTTCTGAAGCGCCAATGGAGCTATTCAAACGCTTTAGAGGTAGAGAACCACAAGTTGACGCATTACTCCGTCATAGTGGTATTGCGTAAAACCTTTATAGCGCGGGATAAGTCCCGCGCTCGTTTTATACCTGTTGTAGGCGGTGACTTTATGTCACGTTTGATTTTAAAAAGCGCAGGGTAAACCAGCGCCTACAATGTACCCGCAAACTTTCATCTCGTATCTCGCTAACTCAACAAAACCCGACTTAAAGTCGGTGCTACCGAAATCATAAGTGCAGGGTATAGCCTGCACAAAGATTGCAAATTTGCATAATAATTACTCAGAGTTTGATGTAGTTATAAAAATAAAAGCGTCTTCGGGCGCTTTTATGCTTTTTGGGGTTCGCAAAATTATCATCTCCAGCTATGCTATTTAAAGACATGATTTATTAAGGGAAATGGTATGAGCAGACTGGTGCTGGCTATCGATGACGACAAGTTAGTGCATAAGATCATCGAAGACGCGTTGGCTGAAAGCTGTAAATTGATCCGAGCTAAAAATGGTGATGAAGGATTGCGGTTAGCCCTTAAATATCAACCCGATATTATTCTTCTTGATGTAGAAATGCCTGGCATGAACGGCTTTGAAGTATGTGAAAAGCTAAAAAAAGCGTCACAAACCAAAGAAATTCCAGTGATGTTTCTTTCTTCTCGCACAGATATCTCTGAGCGTATGCGTGGTTATAACTCTGGTGCTGCAGACTACATAGTAAAACCTTTTAACAGAGAAGAGTTGCTTGCCAGAATCAATGTACTTGATGACTATCGTCAAGTGTCTCAGCGTCTTAAACAAGATATGGAGCAAGCGCAGATAACTGCTGAAATCGCCATGACAGACTCCGGCGATATGGGTCGGATTATGCGCTATGTTGGTCAGTCGTATCACGCCCATGATCTAGAAAGTTTATCGAGCTTTTTCTTCGAGTTCTTTGTGCCTTTACAGCTAGAAGTCGCGGTCGCATTTTGGCATCAACAAGGTGAGGTGTTTAAATCTGCTGAAGGTGCTATTCAGCCAATTGAGCAAGAGTTATTAGAGCAAAATCGTGAAGGTAGTCGTTTTGTCGACTTTGGCCGTCGTACTATCATTAATTACCCGAAGGTTTCCTTACTGATTAAGAATATGCCGACCGAAGATCCAGGCATGTACGGTCGTTACAAAGACTTGCTACCACATATTTTGGAGGCGACGAATGCCAAAATTCAAGATATGGAAGAGAGTGAGCAAGCAATCGAGCAAGTAGCGCACATAGGTCAGGTATGTGATGACATTGCACAACAATTGGTATTTTTAGATATGCATCACAGCACGCAATCTGAAAACTTTGAGCAGTTATTGCAGTCTGCACAAATCGAAAATACAGAGCAATTAAAAGCATTTTCACAACATTTTGCTTTTATGAACGAAGAGATTGATGTCATCAAACAAAAACTCGCTTTGATCACTGAAACGCGAGAAGCACTTCATACCAGTCTTAATAAGTTGAGTCAGCCTTGGAGTGAAGATCAAGTTGCCTCACAAGATGATATAGAGCTTTTTTAATTCACCTTCTTAATTAAGTATTATTGAGGATTGGTATAAATAAGCGTTTCAACGTTATAATGGGCAAGCTGTTCTATAAGGAGTTTGCCCTTGCTAATCCATACCCCCTATCCTGAAAATCGTCCTTATCTTGATGAAATCGAAAAACGCTTTGAATTAGCCAAATGGGCCGAGCAGTGTAATGCCAATGATGTGCCAAATAAAAGCTTGTTTAAGTTGCAATTTGATGAGCATGGATTGCAGTTATTCAAAAGTGATGAACCAAAATTAGGTGCCATTCGAGTTGACTTTGTAACTGGAGCCAGCGCACACCGACGCAAATTTGGCGGTGGCAAAGGTCAAGCAATTGCTAAAGCTGTGGGGCTAAATAAAGGTGCGATACCGCATGTACTTGATGCCACCGCAGGTTTAGGTCGAGATGCTTTTGTATTAGCTGCACTAGGTTGCAAAGTGACCATGCATGAGCGTCACCCTGTGGTTGCAGCATTACTCTATGATGGCCTACAGCGTGCTTACCAAGATACTGAAATAGGTGAGTGGATGAAAGCGCAAGTGGATATGGCGTTTGGTTCTAGTCATGACCTTTTAAATAGTACCTCGATTGAACCGGATGTGGTGTATCTTGATCCTATGTTTCCACATAGAGAAAAGTCGGCACTGGTGAAAAAAGAAATGCGTGTGTTCCAATCTTTAGTGGGAGACGATCACGATGCAGATGCATTACTATCCTTTGCTATGCAATTGGCGAGTAAACGCGTTGCCGTGAAACGCCCTGACTACGCGCCATTCCTCGATGAGCAAAAGCCGAGTATGCAAATCACCACTAAGAAAAACCGTTTTGATGTATACGTAAAAGCAGCAATGAAATAGAGTTTTTATTCTATATAGGAATAAGTAAAAAGTATGCTTTTTACTTAGTTCGCTCTCTTGTTGAACAAATTACATCAAACTGTCATAAAAGGGTAATACGCTAGCGCCGAAATTTGGAACAAAGGGGGTGTTATGCGTGTTTCTGTTTTTACTCGATGGCTGGCAATCTTGCTTACGTCGGCAAGTTTATTTTTGGCTGGCGTGTTGTTTTGGGCGTCGAATTTATTAAATACACTAGATCAGCAGAACACAGGATATAACCAACTCAAAAACACTGTGCTGGTGGAGTTATCAGGTAGCGTTGAAAGCTATCTTAGCAGCGGCGATAGTCAGTATTTAACTGAGTCTTCAGAGATTATCAACAAGCTCAAACAAGCATATATTGGTCAATTACCTGATGAATTAGCTTCGACCATGAGCAATAAGCTAGATGTATTAGATGCAGATATTAACGGAAAGTATCGTGCAATAGGTAAATTGTCTGGCAACGAGATGGCACTACTTGATAATGCCTTGAGGCAAATGAGTGGCTCAGCATCATCTTTAATTAGTTATGCATCTAAAGCAGATGACAGCCCTGTCAAAAAACAATATTACGCGTTAGCGTCTGATTACTTTCAAGCTGTGAACCAACTGAGTATTTTTACCTACCACTTATCAATCAACCCGGATGCGAATACGCAAACGAGCCTACAAAATACCATTTCGACTTTGCAATCTATCGCCAATAAAATCGAACGTTTAGAAAACCTAGGGGTTATGAGCGAAGTCGATGAAGATGCATTGTTTTTTGGCGAAGAAGCAGAAGACTTAGCCGATGAAATCAAATCAGAGCTTTCTAGTTGGGCGAATCGTTTTGGCAAAGACGTACAAAATACCTTTGCGCAATCACAATCTCGCCAAGCGGGTACAAAAGCACTTCGAGCAGATATTCAAACTATTATTGATATTGTGCTATCGGCTGAAAGTGACTTAAAAGTTAGCCAAGACGATTTAAAATTGAATGTTTTGGTTTTATTCAGTGTGGCAATCGGATTGTTGATTCTACTTGCTGCTGGTGTTTACTTTGTGCAGCTAAACCAAGTGCTTAATCCATTGCGACAACTCAGAGATGGTTTTGCTGATTTGATCAATTCAAATGAAATGAAACAAATTCATAGTAAAAACCCTGACACTGAAGTGGGTGAGATAGCTGGTTACTTTAATCAGCTCATTCAGCGCCAACAACTAGAAGCGCAAGAGCGCCAAGAAATGCTGACATTAGTAAATGAGTTTATGGCCCAGATGAGCGAAAGCCTGTCACAGATCAGTCAGCAATCTGAGAACACTTATAATCAAGTAGAGCAAACGCAAGGTCTGCTTCACAACATTAAAGACTTGGGCGAGCAAGCCAACGATATTAATACTCAGGTATCTGATAATGCCAATAGTACCTTTGAAGCCATGTCACACAGTGTGCAATTTGCCGATGCCATGCTAGAGGCGAGCTCTTCAACAGAGCAGCGTGTAGAGCAAGGGCAAGATAGCTTAAATGAATTATTAAAGGGTGTTTCAGACGTAGGTACTGTGGTTGAAATGATCCGTACCATTGCGGAGCAAACTAATTTATTAGCATTAAATGCAGCCATAGAATCGGCGCGAGCGGGTGAGCACGGCCGTGGGTTTGCCGTTGTTGCCGATGAAGTGAGAAAGCTAGCGCAACAAACGCAAGATTCATTGTCTGACATTCATCAGCAGTTAAACACCTTGGGTGAAAACTCTAAGAAAGTATCTGAGCAAATGGGCGCGTTATCACAAGATGCGCAAGCGCAGACTGAACATGCGCAAGAGTTAAAACGTAATTCTGAAGGGGTTGCAGAAAGTGCTCAGACAGCGAATCAAGTTGCAAGTCATGCCATGGAGCTTGCTCAACAACAAAGTGGTTTGGTGGATGATTTCAGTCAAGCTATGTTGAGTATGAAAGACCAAGTAAATAGTTCGAGCCAGCAAGTGAGTGAGATCCAGTCGAAGTTACAGCAACAAATGTTACAAGTGAGGCAAAGTCTCGGTTTGTCATAAAAAAGCGCGATGTAAAATCGCGCCTACAATCTGACTGTGTGAAGTAGGTCTCTGCTTTAGCCCGACGACATTAGCTCAGAGCAAAACCCTTGTCGCCATAAATGACGACCTACGTTGTGCATATTAATTTGGCCTGTAGGTCGGGGTTTTAGCCCGACAAAAGCAGCTCAGAGCAAAACCCTGTCGCCATAAATGACGACCTACATGTACATATTAATTTGACCTGTAGGTCGTGGCTTTAGCCCGACAAAAGCTGCTCAGAGCTAAATCTTGTCGCCATAAATGATGACCTAGACTAACTGCACTTTCTTCAGCATCACTCCTGATTTTTGCATGGTCTTTTCTATTTGCTCAATGGTCATAGGGTCACGACTCACGCCAGATTGAAACCAATTAAGTGTTTGCGCGCTATGTCTGAGTTTAGGCGTGTCATTCAATACACTATGCAAGTAGTTTTCAGCGAATAATTGATGGCTTGTAATATCATTTGAGATAGCCAGCATACCCGGATGAACATGATGCATGTGTACACCTGATTCAGGAGAATGCGCAATAAATCGAGAGGCATTGTAAGCGAGTAAACGTACCTTATTTGAAATGGTTTCTTGTATGTCGCGCATCGCAAATAAGTCATCAAGCCGATTACGATATTTCTCTAAAGACTGTGGTTCAAATAAAACGTTAGCTAATCCATTTTGCGGGGAATGTATCAATCCTTCTTTATCAGTAAGCTGATCTAAAAATAGAATATGATCGGCTTGCCTTGCCTGCGCCAGTACTTTTACATCTGGTAATGCTTTGGGCATAGTCAGAGTCGACCAGTTACTATTATTAGCAACATTCACAAGTTGCGCTTTATGAAACTGCTTATCTGTTTGAGGATCTGCAATCGCTTTAAGCAATGGCGAATTACTCGCAAGCCCCTCTGGCGCATGATAGGCAATAGTAATGTGTTTTCTGTTGATGCCTTTTGATTGTAAGCGTGTCAAACAAGCGCTGACTAATTTATGATCAACACTATAGGGGAATGCTTTTTCACTCACTTGCCCTAAGATAATGAGTACTTTATCTGTTTCAGAATGCTTGAAATTAAGCGCATCCGTTAGTTGGTTGAAGAGCATGTTGGTTTGTGCTTGCTCCAATAGTCCTGCATTTTTTAATTGTATGGTGGCAACCGCGCCATTGTGATTATTAAACACGTTGTCGAGTGCAAAGCTGGGCATACTGCTGGCTAACAATCCCATTCCTGCACCGGTGCCTTTTAAGAAAGCACGTCTTGATAGTCCTTTGTTATTTGATGGTTCCATAATATTTAAACCTTTTCGTAAATACTGAGATATTCCGGCAGCATAGTGCTTTCTTCGAGCGGAATAACCTTATGCACTTTGTAGCCATAGACCGCCATTTCTCTATGCCATGCATCTAAAGATTGCAGTCTATTTCTATGCGTTTGCGCGCTCTGCCATGAGCGACCATGTAGCAAGTTTTGCCAGTCATTAAATACCGAGACCAGATGTTTTTGTGCGGTGTGTTGCACGTCGAATATCGGCATTATGAGTTTGCCACCGGAGGGCATGTGCTGCTTTATATTGAGCATCAGGTGAGTAAACTCATTGCTTGAATAGCTGTGAGGGCCATTATAAATGGCGGCTAATTCAGCCTTAGGTGTATTTATATGATTTGCTTGAGTGAATAGCTCTGTTGGATGAATCACTCCAGTGAAATCTGCTCGTGGCAATGGTGTATATTGCTCGCTTAAGGTGTGCGTCATGGTATAAGTTGCACCATTAAAAAATGGCAAGTGATTGATTGGATCAAACTCACTATTGGGTAGACCAAAGCTGATATACCCAGAGAACCGTTGATGCTGAATTAACTCTGCCAAATATTGGCTGAAGCGCACTTGCTGATCTTGCAAACGATGCATATTAAGCAACTGTATATTGAGGTTACTGCTGGCTAAAATAGCCGACAAACGCTGGTATATCAGCGCTTCATCTTGCATGTTTGCCGCACACTTTAATGCTTGAGTGTGTATTTCAGCATCTTGATATAAGTGCAGTTGCTTTGCTAATAACGCAGTAAAATCATTAAATAAATACTTATTTAAATACAACGCATGGTAGCTATTTGATTCATTGAGCAAGGCCCTTATCCAAGGCGAAGCAAACGTATCAAGGCTGGTTAATCCGGCAGCAGCAAAACCGCTTTTTAAAAAAGCGCGTCGCGACAATGTCATCCTTTTACCCTTGTGTTAACGAGGCCGGTATGATGTTTTACCGGCCGGTTTTGATTAAATACCTAAAAAGGCACGGTTTTCAGCTGGGAGATCTTTCATTGGGATCTGCGCTGCGATCACACAAGGTTGATCATCGCGGGCATGTGCATGTTGCAGTGCACCAAGTAGATCTTCATAGGTGTTTACTCGAAGGCCAATACCGCCGTTGTATACATGCGGCATATTTTCGTACTTCCAACCATTGAGCATCACGTAATCTAATGGTGCTTTACCAGGCTCAGTAAAGAACGAACCGTCAATTAAGAACTGCTCTATCGCATATGATCCATTATCAACAATGACAATAATGGCTGGGATATTGTTTTGTACAAAGGATGAGAATGCCTGTGACACCATTTGGAATCCACCGTCACCAGTCACAATAAGCGGTCGTTTACCCGTTGCAAAATAACTACCAATGGCGGCGGGAGTGCCCTGACCAATTGAAAGCCAAATCGGGTTAGCTAAGAAGCATTGTGTATCGGTCACAGGTATATCCGCGCCCGGGAAGCTTGCCAAACAGGTATCTAAACTAATGTAATATGGCGCATGGGTGGTATTTAAGAAATCCCCGATGGCAGCAAAAATTCCATCATGCCCCAAAGTGCCTGAATATGGATCGCTGGCAAATTTGCTTTGCCATTGCTCTCGGCGTTGCTGATAACTTAATCCGGCGACACTGGGCACGGTGTTACCTTGTGAGTTAAGGGTTGGCAACGTATTGATGGCTTCTATTGCAGCGCCCAAAGAGAGTTTTGGTAGTACATGGCTGCCTACCATGGCTTTATTAAATGCCACACGGATCAGCTTCTCTTTCAGTGAGATAACCATATAACGGTGATCAATGCCAAACAAGCAACCAAGTGCAATCACACAGTCAGATGATTCAACACCTTGTGTTATGGTTGAGGGGGCTAAATCACTGTCATACACACCGCAAAACAGAGGGTGTGATTCACTTACTAAAGACTTAGACAGCAAGGTGGTATAGAAAGGCAGTCCCTGAGATTCAACAAATTGCATTGCCTCATCAATTAGACCAAATCTAACTAGTTCAGCACCCAATAACACCACAGGCTTTTGGGCATGCGCTAGTCTGTCTTCAAGGGCGCGGACAAACTGTTGCTTACCCGCAGTGTGGCGTTTTGCTGAATAGCTTAAGTTCGCAGAGAAGTGACCAATCGGCTTTTTCCACAAATCTTGAGGGATCTCGATATACACAGGACCAGATTGCTCTAACGCAGTGATCAGCAAAGCATCTATTCTATCTGCAGCACCGTCTAATTCACGGATCTCTTCAGCGGCGAGCGTCAGCTCTTTGAACACGTGTAAATCGGTTTTACCAAACCCCGTTGAGTGCGAGAATAACACATCGTATTCGGCCTCAAGGCTTAAGTCTTTATCGGTTGGACCGCCGTTGATAACCGCCAGAGGCACGCGCTCTGTTAATGCGCTGGCAATGCCGTTGGCCATACTTAACGTACCAACCCCATACGCAACTGAAACAGCACCTAAGGCGCCTTGTCGGCCATACCCGTCGGCGGCATAACCTGCTTCTAGTTCATTAACGGTATTGATGAAGTGCATGTCAGGATCGGCAACTAAGCTGTCGATAAAATCTGAACATGATGTACCCGGCACACCAAAAACATGGTGACACCCTAATTGTTTAAGTCTGAGTGTAATAAACTCAGCGACTGTATAAGACATGATATTTCCTTATTACCAAAACTTATCTTTGGCTTACTACTTTAATTGGTAAAAAATTTAAGCGTGTTTGTGAATGTATTGCACGGCCTCAAGCGCTGAGACTAACGCGCCTTGGATCCAAGAGTGATAGACAGAGCAATGCTCACCCGCGAAGCATAAGCGCTGCTCAGGTTCACGCATGAGTGCATAATAATCTTGATGATCTCTGGGGTTGAAAAAGGCATAGGCACCCGCTGAGTGAGTATGGTTACTCCAGCTCCATCGCAAGACACTTAAAATGTCATCTCGTGTGATATAGGGGTGTACTTTCTTCAGCTCGCTATAAATCAGCTCTTTAAGCTCGAAGTTATTGAGCGTATCAACACGGCGTGCGTGTTGACCCCAGGTATAAGAGGCGAGTAGGTAACTTGCCGAGTTTGATACCAAAGTATCTTTGGCGATGGCATTATCAGCTGGATACCAAGTGTGTCCTAGGCCGACATCATAGATGGTGCTACCACCATAGATCCCTTCTTTTAGCTCCCAAAAACGATTTTTTGTTCTGATCAATACTTTAGTGGCTGAATCATAGTGCACTTGTGCAAATGCACGCGCTTTCTTTGGGTTTATACTGTTATGAAAGTCGATTTTGCCCAAAACGCCAAAAGGCAGCGTACAAATAGCATAATCAGACTCTATGGTGTGTTTGTTTCTATCTCTCGACTGGTAACACACAGATACCTTATCGGCTTGATTGTTAATGTCGACGACTTTGGCTCCCGCCAGAAAATTAACTTTACCTGCAATATTTTGATAAAGACGTTGTGCGAGTAAATCCGTACCGCCGACGATTTCGTCAAAGCCTTCAAACCAAACTCGCTCAAGTTGCTCGCGCAAATGCTCTGAAAAAGCAGTATGTAGTAAGGTCGAAACCCCATAAATTGACGAGACATACTCCAGGGCTTCTGAGCTTAACCCCGCTTGTTTGAAGGCATCTTTTAGCGACATAGCATCGAGAGTTTTCAGTCTGTCAGTACTTAACTCTTTGTCATATAGGGACAGTTTTTCTTTATCCGATAAAGCATTGAGTACTTCAGTGACGGCAAGATCCCACATATCATCTACGCTCATGTTGCGCTCTTTAGGGGTCAGATCGAAGGCCTGCTTTAGGCGTTCAAAACCTTCAGCGCTCCGAGCGACTTTTTGGCCGCGGATCATCGCGTGGGCTCTGGCATTATCCTGTACAAATGGTCTTAGCTTTAAGCCCATTTCAGCGATGTAATGACGTGATAGCTGATGATGTGTTGGAATACGCATTGCGCCTAATTCGGCATAAAGCGTATCAGATTCTCGTAAGGTTCTAACGCGACCACCGATATGGCCAGGATCAGCCTCAATGATGGTCACTTTGGCACCGAGTCTTAGTAACTCGTAGGCGCTGGTTAATCCCGCAATACCACCTCCAACAATAGTAACAGAAGGCGTTTTCGGTAAACTTTGGGCAGCAAGTGCCCTGACACTTTTCAATAGCGCCATAGGCTTGCCACTATGGGCAAGAGTATTATTCATCATTAAAAAGTCCTTTTAACGATTGATTAAGTTTATTTAAAAATTAAAGTGTTAACGCTGATTTAATCGCATCTGCCAAAGCCACAGGTTGCGTGATCATAGGTAAATGACCAGACGTAATACTGTAGGTTTTTGTCGCACCTATAGATTGAGCAATCTTTTGTTGTGTCGCATAAGAGATGATTTTATCTTCTTTCGCAAACACATAGGCTTTTGGAATTGCGTCTAACTTAGTTTTGTTTAGATACACTTTGCCTTCGCCCGTGACAGCAGGTTCATCGACAGATTGTGACCAAATTTTTGCCTTAAGAGGTTGAGATTGGGTGTTGGTAAATGACGCGACATATTCAGCTTGGTTGGTGATTTTCATCCAGCCATCTTTATAGGTGACCCCTTTGAAGTAATTGTCTTCATCGTCTTTGTTTAGCAGTGCAAAAGGTTTAGCGCCTTCGATAGGCGCAACGGCACTGACATAGATTAAGTTACTGATCTCAGCCTTATTGCATGATGCGAGCGCTTCGTGAGCAACCGCGCCACCTTGGCTGTGCATAACCCAAACCTGAGGCTGGGGTAGTGCATTCGTTCGCTCACACAGTGCCTTTGCCGCGTGGTTTAAGGTAATGCTTGATGGCGTAACAGTATTATCACGTCCGGGTAAATCTAGAATATGTGATGCAATTTGTGCACTTTCCAGTTCAGTTGCAACAGGCTGCCAAGCAGAGCCTCGCAAATGTGCGCCATGAATAAATACCACAGTGGTAGCAGCTTGCTCAGCGCTTAGAGTGGCTGCAGAAAGCGGTGTTGAGTTTGACGAAATACTATTACAGGCCACTAAACTGGCTGTGGCACAAAAAGCGATAAAGGTATTTTTTAACTTCATCCTAAGTCCTTCCTAATTCTGTAAGTAAAAAACGCGGGCATCTTAGCAATAAAAAATACGAAAAATAACAGTATAAAAAATAGGGACTTTTGCTTTTTAACTGCGTTAATCGAAAAAACTCAAAAATCATTTAGGTTTGCCAAAACAGTTGAGAATTTTTATGCTAAACAGCAGGTTAACTATTCTATGACCGTGTGAAGTGAAGGTATTATACTTTTGTCGAATAAAAATAATTATTGTTTCTTGTAGTCGAACGGACTGTTTTCTTTTTACTCAAAAAGGCCTGCAATAATGTAAATATTGCGAGAGTAAGTGCACAGTTATGATTATTTATTATCTGTCAAATTAACCTTTATCTTTCTCCCACTATTGAAATATGCAGTCTTAACGAGTTTTCTTATTGGACACTGTTGAGGGGAGTTAAATAGTTTTTTTTATAAAATAATTTATTTTAAATCTCCCATTAGGTGGTATCTGAATGTAATTTTCAGTTTATTGCACACCGCAGGTATCTTTGCGTCTAATTTAGATAAGTGCTTATTTATTTTGACAGTTGCTTGAATTGACTTGGTGTTAATTGAGAGTATTTTTTGAATGCACTATAAAACGCTGATTTAGAATTAAAGCCTACTTGCATGGCAATATCTAAAACCGTTAGTTCTGACTCTAATAGCAGCTTTTGTGCAGCCACAATGCGTTTATGATTCACATAATCAAAAAAGTTTGTCGCTAAGGTTTCATTGAGTGTTTGTGAAATATAATTAGGCGACGTATGAATGAGTTTGGCAAGTTTTGGTAAAGAGAGGTTCGCATCTAAATAAAGCTGCTCCGAGGCCATCGCCGCTTCCATTTTCTGTGCGATGTTTTCTGCCATCTCAGCAGTGAGTGCTGAGCGTTTATATTTCTCAGAAGAAACATTTTCAGACTCTTTAACTTGGCTGTTTTCATTATCC
The DNA here is from genome assembly GCF_049257195.1 of Pseudoalteromonas sp. SS15. Lineage (NCBI taxonomy): Bacteria > Pseudomonadati > Pseudomonadota > Gammaproteobacteria > Alteromonadales > Pseudoalteromonadaceae > Pseudoalteromonas > Pseudoalteromonas sp. SS15. The sequence goes on along the minus strand of NZ_JBMMUD010000002.1, from coordinate 558,589 downwards.
ACAGCTAAAGACACTTGATGTTCAACATCGACCGGCTCGGTAGAATATAGCTCTTCAAAGCCCGGTTTTTGTCTCAATCCCCAAGTGGCGATAAAGCACACCGTAATGAGCAAAACAAACTGAAAGGTATCTTGTGTAAATTCACTGGCGATAAACAAATTATCGAGTAATAAATTGATTGCAGCGAAAGCCCAAGCAATGCCTATAAACAGCAGTAAACCACTAAGCCACCTGATCTCTTTAGTTTCGGTCGAAGCAAATACCTGTTTCAATTGGTTTCTATAGTGCTGTAGACGCTTGATAATTTTAATCAGATAAAACGCTGACTGTGCAATCCAGCCCAACACCAGCACAAAAGTGGCAATCAGCAATCCGTAGATGAAGTTTCTAAACAGTGCCGATGTCTGTTCGAGTATCGCTATGTCACCCTTACCAAGCAGACTGTAATGAATCTCAGCGGGTAGCCAAAAGGTGACAAGGCTAATCAATAACCCAAGCCCAGGTAGAGCCAAATGCCTTATATCGGATTTTTCAAATCGCCAAAGTGTATTGTGTGTTAAGCCTTTTACATATAGCCAAAAGCAGGGCGCGATCAGTAATAAAGCAGGCAGTGCCAGCGTTAAGGTTGATAGCTGTAAAGCGGGTGCGAGTACTTTTAGACTTGGCTGGCAAATAACAATCGCGACGCCAATAAAACTCAAAGCGAGCGGAAAATAAGTGTGGTTTTTGTCGGTTCGAACAACCAGTAAGTTAGCGCTAAAGAATAAAACACTCAAAGTCGCAATATTAATTGCCAGTAAATTTAAATCAGCGGCTGGCATATAGTAATCCTTTTTTATCCTTACTTTACAGTTGGTTAGTTTTGTTCTTAAGGTGTTCTATTGATTTGGCGAAGTTCAAAAATGGTCTTAATCAATAGGCCAGAACGACACACTAACATTGATATTACAAGATTGTCTCAAGCAAAACGACAAACAAGGCAATGTTATGAACTTAATCACTGCAAATAAAAATCAACGAGACCCGCAGCTAGTAAACCCAAAATATCAGGCAGCGTCATCATCAGGTAAATCAAATGCAGTACACTGTGGTCAGAAAAAAAGTAATCACAAAACAAGTATTCACAAAGTAAGTCCAAGTAATTGGAAAGTAGTCAGCCTATTGTTCTTTTTAATTGGTCTGCCCGCTATACCAGCAGTTTTTATTGTCGCACTGGTCTTACTCGGCCCAGATGCAATTGCGGAGGCATCAGGTATGATTAATGCCCGTTACTTTGAACTCCCAACAGCAATTTTGGTACATGGGGTAAGCGGCATTGTTTTCTTCTTTTCATTACCTACTCAATTCTCAACTCGATTACGCATAACTCGACCTAAGATGCACAGCGTAATGGGGCGCTTTGCAGTTGTGTCTGCGTGCGTCATGGCAATATCTGGTGTGTGGATGCACCTCGTATTTTCACCAACAGATTTAGGTGCGCGTTTTATATCCTTGGTGATTGTGACCATCGCTATTTGTATTAGCTTCAGTACAGCTATTGTGTTTGCAATGAAGAAAAACATCGGCGCCCATAAAATCTGGATGACACGCGCCGTAGCCGTCACTTTAGCTGTGGTAACACCACTATTCTTGGGAGTGATTTTAAGTCTGTTTATCGATGTAAACAGCCCGATTGGAGAGCTTGCTGTCAGCATACTACACGACTACGACCGTCTAATTGGATTAGTTTTAAATCTGCTGGTGGTAGAGGTGTTAATGGCTAAAAATCGCCTTTTACCAGAGAAAAATGGAGTAAGTTAGCAATGGCATAGCTTTTGTTGATGGGTGTTAGCTTAATAAAGCGAGCATTTCCTTAATTGGCCAAATACAGTCTTTTTGTCCTTTAACCATGCAAGGTCGCTCCGCTAACCAAGCTGCTGTTCTATAAGGCGAGCAATCAATGATATTAATTTTATCGAACCAAAGTTGATGTTCTATATCGCCTTTCATTTGGTTCATCGTCCCTTGCACACTACGGTTATTGGCTTTGGTGATTGTTAGCGGGCCGAGTAATGAGGTTGCTTTTTGTAATTGCTGGTTATTTGCACCTACTTTTAGCAAGGTATTCATAAAGCTATCAGCAAAGAGAACATCTAACTTCGCAAAATCTGGTTTGGTGAGACCAATAATAAATACCGGAAAGCGGGTTTGATTATGCATCAAGAGCACACAGTTTCTGCGTTGTATGGTGAGCAAATTAGCATGCCAATCTGACAAAGGGTGAGCGCCTGGCGTGCTTAAATCAGTCAGTTTTGCATCAGAACAAGCGGATATTACTCCTTCATTGATAGGGAGCTTTGCAATGAGTTTTTGTGTACAGAACAGGTTAATCATGCGGTTGTCTTTTTGTTTCAATGACATTTGAAGTTTAGCGAAACTATGAAGGTTAATATACTCCATAAAATGTACTTAATCTGAGCCCAGGATAATAAATCTCTTAACCAAAGCTCAGGTTACTCAATAAAAAACCGCCAAAAGGCGGTTTTTCAAAGCTGGTAAAATATCAGCTTATTACTCGATATTCTGAATTTGCTCGCGCATCTGCTCAATCAATACCTTTAACTCAACCGCTGCATTGGTGATCTCTGTGTTGATTGACTTTGATGCTAGGGTGTTTGATTCACGGTTAAACTCTTGCATCATAAAGTCTAAGCGACGGCCACATGCGCCACCTTTCTTTAAGATTTTGTTTGTTTCTTTCACGTGAGACTTTAAACGGTCTAGCTCTTCAGCGACGTCTTGTTTTTGCGCAAGGTAAATAAGTTCTTGTTCAAGACGGCCTTCGTCGATGTCTGTTTTAAGTTCATCTAAACGGCTGGTTAGCTTGTCGCGTTGCCATTTAGCCACTTCTGGCATATGACCTTCAACAATCGCTACTTGCTCAATGATGGCATCAAGACGTGTTGTGATCATGGCTTCTAGGTTTTCACCTTCACTTGCACGCGCCGCTTTGAAATCTTCAACCAGTAAATCAAAACCAGCGAGTAGCTCGCTGTTTACTGTGTCTAAATCGATTTCTTCGGCTTCCATCACGCCCGGCCAGCGTAAAATATCAACTGGGTTAATAGTGCTTACTGCTTGGTCGCCATTGCTTTGTGACTGAACCCACTGGGCACTTTTAATTAACTGTTGTGCCAGAGTCTCGTTGATAGATAATTCGCCAACATGGGCTGGGTTGGCTGCAAACTTTAAGAATACTTCAACCTTGCCGCGTTGTAGGTGCTTGCGAAGGCGTTCGCGTATTACCGGCTCCATACCGCGAAATTGTTCAGGTGCTCGGATAAAGGTTTCTAGGTAACGCTGATTAACTGAGCGGATTTCCCAAACCCCTGTGCCCCATTCACCTTTAACTTCTCGGCGTGCGTAGGCGGTCATACTGTGGATCATGTAAAGATTCCTAAAATCATAAAATTAAAACCGATGGCATTATAGCTACAGGGCAGGCCAGTTTGAAGTGCAATTTCTGCCCAGTCACAAAATCATCATTTTTGTTGAGAGTAAGTTATAGCCCGAATTAACACAAATGTCCGTGGCAAGATAGCGCATGACCCTTTATAATATTGAAAATTTTGAATATAGGGGAACGTGGATGCGTCCAAGTGAAAGAACAGCAAATCAAATTAGGCCTGTGACCTTTACCCGTAACTATACTATGCACGCCGAAGGCTCTGTGCTGGTTGAGTTCGGAAACACAAAAGTACTTTGTACAGCAACGGTTGAAGCCGGTGTACCTCGCTTTATGAAAGGCCAAGGTAAAGGTTGGATCACAGCTGAATACGGTATGTTGCCACGTTCTACTCATACGCGTAATAACCGCGAAGCTGCAAAAGGCAAGCAAGGCGGCCGCACAATGGAAATTCAACGCTTAATCGCGCGTGCGCTTCGTGCTGCGGTTGATTTGAAAGCGCTTGGCGAAAACACCATTACAATTGATTGTGATGTGCTTCAGGCTGACGGTGGTACGCGTACGGCGTCTATCAGCGGTGCATGTGTTGCCTTGGTTGATGCACTGACTAACATGCGTGCGAAAGGCATGATCAACAATAACCCGCTGAAGTTTATGATTGCGGCGATTTCTGTAGGTGTTTACAAAGGCCAAGCGATTTCTGACCTTGAATACCTAGAAGATTCAGAAGCTGAAACTGATATGAATGTGATCATGACAGAAACAGGCAAGCTGATTGAAGTACAAGGTACAGCTGAGGGCGAACCGTTCTCATTTGAAGAATTAGATGAGCTGTTAGGTTTGGCGAAGCATTCAATCCGCGAAATCATCGATATTCAAAAACAAGCATTGGCATAATTTAAGTAGGGTTAAGTTGACATGAAAGCATATCAAAAAGAGTTTATTGAGTTTGCTCTAGAGAAGCAGGTGTTAAAGTTTGGTGAATTCACTTTAAAATCTGGCCGTACTAGCCCTTATTTTTTTAACGCGGGTCTGTTCAATACAGGTCGTGATCTGGCGCGTTTAGGTCGTTTTTATGCAGCAGCACTAGAAGATGCTGGCATTGAATACGATTTACTATTTGGCCCAGCGTACAAAGGTATTCCAATTGCGACAACGACAGCTGTAGCCCTTGCTGATCACTACAACAAAGACGTACCGTATTGCTTTAACCGTAAAGAAGCAAAAACCCACGGTGAAGGCGGTAGCTTAGTAGGTTCACCACTTGAAGGCCGTATCATGTTAGTTGATGACGTGATCACAGCGGGTACTGCAATTCGCGAATCAATGGAAATCATTGCTGCGGCAGGTGCTGACCTTTCAGGTGTTTTAATTGCCCTAGACCGTCAGGAAAAAGGTAAAGCTGAATTATCTGCAATTCAAGAAGTTGAACGTGATTTTGGTACACAAGTGGTATCAATCGTGAAACTTGCTGACCTAATTACTTACCTAGAAGAGCAAGGCTCAATGGGCGAGCATTTAGAAGCGGTTAAAGCGTACCGCGACCAGTACGGCGTAGCCTAATACTCGTCGTCTTTCGTCTCGTACGGGTGTTGGCTTCACATATATCGCCCAATCACATAGGAAACCTATGCTCATGGGTCTCATATGTTTGCCGCCTACGTACAATACGAAATACTTAGAGTTTGAACCTGTTCTATGTGCTGTTATAAATGCGTTTGTTTAAGAGAATAGGTACAAATATAAGATAGAAGATGCCAGTCTAAGACTGGCATTTTTTTTATTCATTTTGCCCACATTAAGTTTAAATAAAGTAATATGGCAAACCATATATTCTTCACCCAAGGTCTTGGTTTATGAGCAACAACAATAATAAACACATTCATATTTTAGGTATTTGCGGCACATTTATGGGCGGCATTGCGGCCATTGCTCAGTCTTTGGGTTATAAAGTGACAGGCTCAGACCAAAACGTTTATCCGCCTATGAGTACTCAGCTTGAAGAATTGGGTATTGAGCTCACTCAAGGTTACGATCCTAAACAGCTAGACCCTGCGCCTGATATGGTGGTGATTGGTAATGCTATGAGTCGTGGTAATGCATGCGTTGAGTATGTGTTAGAGCAAGGCTTAAATTACACCTCAGGTCCTGAGTGGCTAAAGAATCATTTACTGCGTTACAGCTGGGTATTGGCAGTGGCGGGCACACACGGTAAAACCACAACTGCGAGTATGCTGGCCTGGGTTTTAGAATATGCAGGTTTGCGCCCTGGTTTTTTAATTGGTGGCATAGTGCAAAATTTTGGGGTGTCGGCTCGCGTGAGTGACACGCCGTTTTTTGTGATTGAAGCAGATGAATACGACACAGCTTTTTTTGATAAGCGCAGCAAGTTTGTCCATTACCTGCCGCGAACGTTGATCATGAACAACCTTGAATTTGATCATGCCGATATCTTTGCTGATTTAAACGCCATTCAAACGCAGTTCCATCATCTTATTCGTACTTTACCGGGTAAAGGCAAAGCCATTTATCCGGCGGATGATATTGCCTTGCAAGAGGTGGTTGAGCGCGGCTTTTGGAGTGAACAAGAAACTTTAAAAGGCGATTGGGACTATCACTTACTCTCAGCTGACGGCTCGCAATTTGAAGTGCTTTTACATGGTGAAGTACAAGGGGTTGTGACCTGGGACGCAATTGGTGAGCACAATGTGAAAAATGCCATGATGACCATTGCAGCAGCGCGACATGTGGGCATTCCAGTTGAGGTGTCGATTGATGCCTTAGCTGAGTTTATATCACCAAAACGCCGCATGGAGTTGATCGGTGAAGTAGCAGGTATTCGTATTTACGACGACTTTGCACATCACCCAACGGCAATTAAAACCACTTTGGCAGGCTTAAAAGCCAAAGTAGGCAGTGATGAGGTCGTTGCAATTTTAGAGCCTCGTTCTAACACCATGAAAATGGGCGTACACAAACAAACCTTGTTGGCGTCACTTGAACAAGCTGATAAAGCGTATTTATTCGAACCTGAAGGGTTAGATTGGTCGTTGAAGGCCCAAGCCCAAGAAGCAGGGCGAGAGTGCGATAGCACGATTGAGTCTATTATTGAGAAGGTGTGTGCAAACGCACAGGCAGGCCAGCATATTCTTATCATGAGTAATGGTGGTTTTGCAGGTATCCATCAAAAATTATTGGCAGCGTTGCAGGCTAAATTTAGCTAGGTTGCCAACGTCGAGCTTAAAGGTTTAAAAATGAAACAGTATAAAGAGGCCATCACTCTGGCTTTTAGTGGCGCATCGGGCGCACCCTATGGTCTTCGTCTACTCGAAGTGCTGGTGGCAATGAACTACCAAGTCTATGTGCTTATTTCGAGCGCTGCGCGTGTGGTGCTTGATACCGAATCAAATATTAAGTTGTCGGGCAATGAGCAAAAATGCACTGAGCAGTTAAGTGAGCTGGTAAAAGCAGGGCCTGAGCAAGTAAAAGTATTTGGTAAAGATAACTGGTTTAGCCCAGTGGCTTCTGGTTCGGCGGCACCGAAAAAAATGGTGGTTTGTCCGTGTAGCGCAGGTTCTGTATCGGCGATTGCGGTAGGCGCATCAGATAACCTATTAGAGCGTGCGGCTGATGTGGTGATTAAAGAGCGTGGGCAACTGATTTTAGTGCCTCGCGAAACGCCATTTAGCTCAATTCACTTAGAGAATATGCACAAGCTGAGTCAGATGGGCGTGACCATCATGCCTGCGGCTCCGGGTTTTTATCATAAGCCTGAATCAATCGAAGATCTTGTCGATTTTATGGTGGCGCGAATTTTAGACCACCTTAATATCGAACATACACTCACTAAACGTTGGGGTTATGGAGACCACAAATAACATGACCATCGCATTAAATATTCAAGGCTTACGCAAAGTCTATAAAAATGGCGTCGAGGCGGTAAAAGGCATCGACTTGCAAGTAGAGCAGGGCGATTTTTTTGCGCTGCTTGGCCCTAATGGTGCAGGTAAATCAACCACCATTGGCGTCATCTCATCATTGGTAAATAAAACCGCAGGCACAGTTGAAGTCTTTGGTCATTCAATTGATACGAATTTAGAAGACGCGAAACAAGAGCTAGGTCTAGTGCCGCAAGAGTTTAACTTTTCTCAGTTCGAAACTCTGAACCAAATTTTAGTGAACCAAGCGGGTTACTATGGTGTGCCACGTAAACTTGCCCATGAGCGTGCCGAGAAATATTTAAAAAAGCTGGGTCTGTTTGATAAAAAAGACAAGCAAGCGCGTACGCTTTCGGGTGGTATGAAACGCCGCCTGATGATTGCGCGTGCATTAATGCACGAACCTAAGTTGCTTATTTTAGATGAACCAACCGCAGGTGTAGACATCGAACTACGTCGCTCAATGTGGGATTTCTTAAGGGAAATCAATGAGCAAGGGGTAACGATTATTCTGACAACTCACTACCTTGAAGAGGCGGAGTTACTGTGTAAAAACATCGCCATCATCGATCAAGGTACGATTGTTGAAAACACCACGATCAAAGCCTTACTTGCCAAGTTAGACAAAGAAACTTTTGTACTCGACTTACAGTCACCTGTGAAGCCCGTTACCTTAGAGGGTTATGAGTTCGTGATGACTGACGACCACACATTAGAGGTTGAAGTGGCAAAATCTCAGGGGTTAAATGAGGTGTTTTCACAGTTATCAGCGCAAGGTAATACCGTACTGAGTATGCGAAATAAAGCTAACCGATTAGAAGAGTTGTTTGTAAGTTTACTAGAGCAGGGGCGTGAAGCATGAGTTTAAGTCGTTATTCAGTCGCGTTAAAAAGTATTTGGATCAAAGAGTGTATTCGTTTTTTACGCATTTGGGTGCAAACTTTAGTGCCACCTGCAATCACTATGACCTTATATTTTGTGATCTTCGGTAGTTTAATCGGCTCGCGTATTGGTGAGATGGGCGGTTTTAGCTACATGGAGTTTATTGTTCCGGGTCTGATCATGATGTCGGTGATCACCAACTCTTATTCAAATGTGGCATCAAGCTTCTATTCGACTAAATTCCAAAAGAGCATTGAAGAGCTGTTAGTGGCGCCCGTTCCAAATTACATTATTGTGCTTGGTTACATGGGCGGCGGTATGGCTCGTGGCATGCTAGTAGGTTTAATCGTCACAATTGTGTCTTTGTTTTTTGTTGATATTCAAATTCATAATGTGTTTGTGATCATCGCCACTGTGGTACTGACATCGGCGGTTTTTGCGTTAGGTGGCCTTATCAACGCCGTTTATGCCAACAGCTTTGATGACATCAGTATTATCCCAACGTTTGTCCTGACGCCACTAACTTACTTAGGTGGAGTATTTTACTCTATCACGTTGTTGCCTGAGTTTTGGCAAGGTGTGTCGCAGGTAAATCCGATCATTTATATGGTGAACGCATTTAGATTTGGCTTTTTAGGTGTGTCTGATGTCAGCATTTACACCTCATTTGCGGTATTATTAGTGCTAATTACTGGTTTATTTATTACGGCACTGACATTAATTCGCCGTGGAATAGGGTTACGTCACTGATGAGTGAAGCAAATTCGAGAAGCATTGTTTCAAACCAACCTGGGCTTCATGAAAAGCTCGATGAAATAGTACAAAAGCACCTAGCGGCAGAGTTTAAAAAGCCCATTGCCGAACATACGCAAAAAGCGTTTGATGAGGTCAATGAAAAGGTTCAGGCTTTTAACGGGCCTTTGATTTTAGACTCATGCTGCGGAGTAGGTGAAAGCACTGCTAACTTAGCTAAGCTGCACCCAGATGCCTTGGTGATTGGTATCGACAAATCGTCGCACCGCTTAGATAAACATGATGTGGAATATAAGCAAACTGAATCAGGGCACTATATTTTAGTTCAGGCTGATTTAAACGACTTTTGGCGATTAGCGCTAGAAGCTGGTTGGCAGCCAACGCATCATTATTTGTTATATCCAAACCCTTGGCCTAAAGCCAAGCATATTGGTAGACGTTGGCATGGTGCCCCCGTCTTCCCATTTATTGTGAAGCTAGGCGGTATCTTAGAAGTGCGCTCTAATTGGGATATTTACGTTAAAGAGTTTGCACGTGCGCTAGAATTAGCAGGCCACCCAGTTGCCGTTGAAGCTTATGAAAGTGACACTGCCATCACGCCGTTTGAGCGTAAATACTGGGCAAGCGGGCAATCAAGTACGCGTTTAAAGTTAGATTTATCGCGCTAAGGTAATACCAATCCGCAATAACACTTAATCATTTTGAGGGATTAAACCTGATGATAGCTGCGTTAAAGATTTCTCATTTAGAACAACTAAATAACGAAATATTTGCCTTGCTACCAACAAGGTTTTCTTGCCTCAAAATAGACCACTTAGTTAAGCGGATTGGTATAGCCTATTTTCAAACTCATTAAAAAAGGGCTATCTAGCCCTTTTTTACATTGAGGCCCAAAGGTCTATGCACTTGCCTGATATGTCGCATGCTCTTCGGGGCATTTGATATGTGGCGTTGCCTTGCCAATATAACTCCCTTGTAAGTAAGTGACACCAGCTGAACTGAGTAGTTCGTACTGTATTTCGGTTTCTACATTACCGACGATCAAGTGCATTTCTCTATCTTTACATAAACGCGCTAAATGCTCGATAAAAGACAGGACTTGTTCATCACTTTCTAGGTGCGTTGAAATGGCGTCATCGAGCTTAATGGCATCAATGCTGAGTTTCATAACTCTGCTGACGGTCAATAAGCCGCTGCTCACTGAGTTCACCAAGATTTTCACGCCTTTGCTCTTTAATATATTGATGGCAACCGCCATAGCATTAAAGTTATCTAGAATATCTTGTTCATCAAGTTCGAAGGTGATTAAGCTTGGTTGCGGGTAGCGACGCAGCTCTTGTGTAATGAAATCAATTAATTGTGGATCAGAGGCATCTTGGTAGCTTAATCCAATCGACCAAGCGGTACGAGATTTTCTAAAGCGAGTTATACATTGAGAAAAAATATGTCGCGTGAGCTGCCCTTCCATGCGGGACTGTTTCATCACCTCAGAAAAAGCGTTGTCAGTAATGATACCGCCTTGCTCATCGAGTACACGGGCATTACATAAATACTGGCATATATTGTCATGATTCGGCGCGCAGCGCGGGGTAAAATAAACAACCACGCGATTTTGAGAAAAGGCATCATTAAGTGTTTTAGCCATTGCGAGGCGAGCATGTTGTAACTGTTTAGCTTCGTGCTTATCAATACTGTAAATACACACTAACTCTTTTTGCTGAACCGCTTGTCGACAAGCAACATAGGCGTTTTCTAACAGTAAAGATTTATTCCCTTCCGCTATGCCTGCATTAAGCTGAACATAAAGGTGGGGCCGATTTAATACGGGAGAACTGGCAGGAAACTGTTGTACTAAATTACTTAAAAAATGCTCGCCCCTTTCACTGTCACAAAATAACACTAACTTTGATGTTGCGAGTCGGTAAACATACACAGAGTTAGACTGAGTAGCAAAGTAACCCATTACTTTGTTCATGACCTGATCGCCCACATTCGCCCCGTAAAAACTGACGATATTTTCTAGCTCGTGTATTTCTACGATAGCGAGGCTTAAGTGCTGACTTTTGTGCTGCTTAATATCGTGCTCAAGGGCAATACGGTTGCCAAAACCTGTGCGAGGATCTGTGGTGAGTGACTTTCGATATAAGATAAAGTAAAAGCTGGCCACCAAAACAGCGATGAAAAAGAAAAAGCTGCCACTGAGAATGGCACGCGTGACGCTGGCATTGAGCTGCGCCTGAACAGAATCCATGGTTATGTCAGCACCCACCAGGTAAGTTTTACCTGTATTGCTCATATAGGGCACAAGAATTGTTTTAAAACGCCCCCACTGGTCTTCTGATATCTCAAATACGGGTTCGGTAGAGCGAAAAGCACTTTTATTTATGACTGTCGCTTCTGGGTAGGGGTCTAAAAAGCGAGTAAGCATGTTCGTTTGTACATCTTCTTTGGTGTAGCTTGATGAAGTAAAAAGTACAAAAGGCTGCTCATACACCATGCTATAGACGTACTCGACATTGAGCGTATCAGCCAAAAGCGAAAGTTGTTTGCTTAAACGTTGGTATTGTTCAGGTTGAGTTGCAGCTAAATCATCATGATATTGTTCGCCAATCAAAAGCTGTGCACTTTTAGCTGCATGTAGTAAGCGTTCATCAATATCACTAATAATGGCTGTACGTGTTGTTTCGTAGGTGTAATAAACGTAACCCACTAAGCAAGTTAGAAATATAAAAAAGCCTGCAAAGAGAATATTTGCTGGCGAGGTCCTTCTGATCATTGTTAGTCCTTATTCTAAAAAGCAAAAAAGCTTTGAAGAGTGATCATCATTTTCCACAAATATTAGGCAAATATCTGACTTAAGTCCACTTCAAGATTGCGTCTTTTACACTAGTATAGAAAGCGCGTTTAAGTTTTATAGGCGCAAAACGAGACTTTAATGAAAACTTAAAGTACAGTTAGCGGTTTAGTCATATAAGAATTATAAGGCCAATGGGGATATTTAAGTCCATCGTTGGTTTGTTTAACTAGGTAGAAACATGGGTCCTAAGCGTTGTGCTGTAGCTTCTGATGAAACTTTAATGCGTATATTTACGGTGCCGGAAGCGCCAGATTCAACTTTAAGCAAGATTGAACTGGAAATCTCCAATAATTTGGTGGGCTTTTTAAACGAGAATATTGCTGCAATTGAAAAACCTTTGCACGAAGTGGAAAAAGATTTTCAGTCGGCTGCTATTCCAGAACAGCCTATGTTTGTATCTGACTATGCTCAAGACATAATGGAGCAGCTTGTTGCGCATTCAGTGCATACGGCTTCCCCGAGTTTTATTGGGCATATGACCTCAGCACTTCCTCATTTTGTTTTACCTCTGTCAAAACTCATGGTGGGGTTAAACCAGAACCTAGTTAAAATCGAAACCTCGAAAGCATTTACGCCACTAGAACGCCAAGTATTGGGTATGATGCACCACCTTGCTTACGGTGCTGAAGAATCTTTTTATGGCAAATGGATGCACAGTGCAAAAACGTCGTTAGGTGCGTTTTGCTCAGGTGGAACCGTTGCCAATATTACCGCACTTTGGATCGCCCGAAATCGCTTATTAAAACCACAAGGTGATTTTAAAGGTATTAACAGCCAAGGCCTAGTGGCAGCTATGATGCATTATGGCTACAAAGGCTTGGCGGTTTTAGTGTCTGAACGCGGTCACTATTCACTGGGTAAAGCCGCAGATGTATTAGGCATTGGCCGCGACAATTTTATTGCCGTTAAGACCAGTGATAATAACAAGGTTGATGTTCAGGCCATGCGTGAGAAAGCGTTAGAGCTTGAAGCGCAAGGCATTAAGGTCATGGCATTAGTGGGGGTTGCTGGCACAACGGAGACAGGTAACATAGACCCATTATATGAGATGGCTGATCTAGCTCAAGAGCTAAACTGTCACTTCCATGTTGATGCAGCTTGGGGTGGCGCTACCTTATTGTCTAGCAATGCGCGTCCATTATTAGCAGGTATTGAGCGTGCGGATTCAATTACCATTGACGCACACAAACAAATGTATGTGCCTATGGGCGCAGGTATGGTGCTGTTTAAAGATCCGCATGCCACCGATGCCATCGAACATCACGCTGAATATATTCTTCGTAAGGGCTCTAAAGATTTAGGGAGTCATACGCTAGAGGGTAGCCGTCCTGGCATGGCGATGTTGGTACATGCGTGTTTACGTGTGATTGGTCGTAAAGGCTATGAAATGCTGATTGATAAAGGCATTGCGAAGGCAAAGTACTTTGCCGAGCTTATCAAACAAGATGAAGATTTTGAGCTGGTATCAGAGCCTGAGTTATGTTTATTAACTTACCGTTATGTACCTAAGGCAATTAAGCAGGCAATCGCCAATGCGAATGAAGACGAGAAAATCGACATTTATGCTGCATTAAACCGATTCACGGCAAGCATGCAAAAGCGTCAGCGTGAAGCTGGGCGCTCATTTGTCTCTCGTACACGCCTTACGCCAGCACAATACGATAATCAGCCTACGGTTGTTTTCAGAGTAGTATTAGCCAACCCATTAACTTCGGAAGCTATGCTTAAAGAAATTCTAGACGAGCAAAAGCAATTAGCGCAAACAGATCCTATCTTTAAAAAGTACTTGGCTAAGTATATTTAACTTTATATAACTGAATACTACTTATAAATTAAAGCCAACTGAATAAGTTGGCTTTTTTATACCAATACTCTTAATTTAGTGAGCTATTTTAAGGCAAGGAAAGCTTGTCGATAAGAAGGCAAAAATCTTGTAATTTAGTTACTCTAAATAAGAGATTTTTAACGCAGTTAGCGACAGCTTTAGTCACTGAAAATGATTAGGGTCTGTTGATCTTTCAAATTCAATTTTGCAGCAGTTTGATTGGTATTTAAACAAGGCAGAGCCTGTGTAGCATGGTTATTCCATGTGAATCAGGCGATAACGCAGTAGAAATACCAATCAAGCGCTGCCCGAAGGGCTCTTCTGAGCGAACTTTGTTCATTGTTGCTCGAATTGTACTTAGCCCACTAAGCATCAAACCGAGCGCCGTGATCAAAGCCCGCTCAAAAAGAGCAAAACTCGAAGAGCAAAGAACAACAGACCCTATGTATTATTGAGGATTGGTATTTTGCTGTTCAAATAGTATGCTTAGTTTAAGCGATTTTTTAACCTACTTCTGAACATGCAGTATTTAAAAACAATCATTTATGTCGACTCAGTTGAAGAGGCGTTAGATTTCTACTATCAAGCTTTTGGTTTTGCGACTACTGCGCTGACAGAAGCGGCTGATTATGGTGAGTTAGATACAGGTATGGTGACACTTGGCTTTGCCTCACACCCTTTGGCACAAGCGCAGTTTAAGCAAAGTTATATTCGTAGTCATCCAAAGCAGCCCGCACTGGGGTTTGAATTGTGTATTGAGTGTGAAAATGTGATTGAGAGTTATGATAAAGCGGTTGAAGCCGGCGCGGAGCCACTGATGCCACCAATTCACAGAGGAGAGCACACACAAGCTTATGTGCGTGCTATCGAAGGAACTTTGATTGCGTTAGTCACACAAAGCGCGTGCTAAGCCTGTAGGCTCAATTTCTACACACACGTTTTCATCGTTCCAGTTTAAGCCAAATAGTGCTTGGTCTTCGTTTAAATCTTCAACCCACTCGTCTAGTAACTCGTCTAAGTCGATAGCCATAGGCGAGTATGCTTGCCACTCGTCTTTACATTGTGCTTTTGCTTTTTCTTCACTGTCCCATAGCAAAAGGACGTCCGCATTTTCAAACTGGTTTGACTCGCAAACAACGACGCCACCATCTTCTGCGCCTAAAGCCCAAACTTGCGCTCCAAGGCGGGCTTGCTCAACAAATGTGACTAATTCTGATTCAATTTCGATTTCGCTCATCATCTTATCCTGTTTAAGCTATCAAGAATGTCTAGGATCAGTTTGTGCTACACCAGGCAAATTACTTTGTACTTGATGAAATGCCACCAAAGCTGCAAAGTCTTGCAAATTATAGAGATCACGAAACAAGATCCAATCTAGCAGGCAGTATAAACTGATCTTGAGATAACTGCTTTCTAAAAACGCTTCTTTCACACATTGTTCATTTAAATAGGCCAAAAGTGCAGCAATGCGTTCATATTGAAGGTTGAAGAAGAGTTTATTTTCAGAGGTATCAAAGCCTGAACGATGGCAAAGTAACAATTCAATTAATGAATCATTACAAGCATCGACTTGTACCAGTTGGTTCGCTTGCCACCAAGTCATTTCAGGTAGCTGCTGTTGCTCAGTTAAATAACGCATGATTAACCCCGAGTCCGCAATGTTTAATTCACCATCCGTTAGAAACGGGATTTTGCGAGTCGGATTGTGCTCAACCATGATTTGTCGATCTGCTTGCGCAAATATATCTAGACAAGTGTAAGGTAAATCAAATTGATGATACTGGGCAAACATACGAATGCGGCGTGCGTAGGGAGAGGTGTCAGAACCATACAAGTGCATAAATCGGCTCCTATCTTTTATGCTTATTGAAAAAATACCTTTGAAATAGGTATAAAAAAAGCCGCTAAAGCGGCTTTAGAATATATTGATGTTTACTCAGTTCGGCTTGTTACTTCTAGTAAATGGTAACCAAACTGAGTTTGCACAGGTCCTTGTACTTGATTAACCGGTGCAGAAAAAACTACTTTATCGAATTCTGGTACCATCATACCTGGTCCAAATTCGCCTAGCTCACCACCATCTTGGCCTGACGGACAGCTTGAGTGTTTTTTTGCAAGTTCTGCGAAGTCTGCACCTTGCTCTATTTCTGATTTCAATTCTAAGCAAAGCGCTTCGCTTTCAACTAAAATATGTCTTGCACTGGCAACTGTCATACATTCTCCATAATTCTAAATCTGAGCAATATTTACTCATAGTTTATTCTAGTATAGATAGAATTTTTTCTCGCGCAACGGTTATAGTGAATTTTCAATTGCTTGAGTTAAATTTGCCGAAAGCGGTTTAGTTCGGCTGTTAAAGCGTTGCACCGTTTTTCTGTCTGCTGAAACAAGATATTTATAGAAGTTCCACTTTGGTGAACTTGTCTCTGCATTTAGGTGCTTAAAAATAGGATTTGCATCATCACCACGAACCGCTGTGGTTGAGAGCATTGTGAATGTTACACCGTAGTTGACGTAACAGACTTCAGCGGTATCTGCTTCATCGTTTTCTTCTTGAAAGAAGTCATCGCTAGGAAAACCAATTACTACTAGGCCTTTGTCTTTATACTTTTGGTGAAGAGCCTCAAGTTCTTTAAATTGACCTGTAAAACCACAATTACTAGCCGTATTCACAATCAGCAGGGGTTTATCTTTAAATTCACAAAAATTTACTGACTCTTCAGAGTGCAGTTTTCGCATTGTGACATTCGTGAAGTCATCGCAGCTATTTGCCTGCACTGGCGTTGTTAGCAGCGCATAGCACAAAATCATTAAACTTAATAAATACTTACACATATGTTTTCCCATTTTTTATTAGACTAGTTTAAGATACGAATTCTTCGTTTACCACGATCATTGTAGAGTAAAAGTAATGAATATTCGCTATGCGCAAGCATCTGATTTAGAGGCGATAGTTGCCATTTACAACGAAACCATTGCCAGCCGTATGGTGACAGCTGACACCGAGCCCGTGACTGTTGAGTCTCGGATGGCTTGGTTTGAAAGTCATAATAAGTGCTCGCCTATTTTTGTTTGTTGCGATGGTGAAGATGTGCTTGGGTGGTTAAGTTATAAAGATTTTTATGGTCGACCGGCTTACCAGAATTGTAAAGAAATTAGTATTTATATTACTCACAAAGCTCGTGGTCAGGGGCTGGGTAAAAAACTGCTCGCATTTGCTGAAGAACATGGTCGAGAAATAGGCTTGAAAGTATTACTTGGTTTTGTATTTTCGCATAACACTCCAAGTATTAAGTTATTTAAGCAGCATAGCTATGCTGTATGGGGTGAGTTTCCTCAAGTGGCAGAAATGGATGATCAGACTTATAGTTTGACTATTCTAGGGAAGCATTTGTGAACAACACACGTATTCACAAATTTGCTCAAGTGTGAGTTTGCCCAGTCAATATGTGGTTGGCTGGAAAATAGAGTCTAAGAACAAGCTATGTCTAATAAAATACTGATAATTGATAGTAACAGTGTATTGGCCATGCGCCTTAAAGTGCTATTTGAGTTACTAGGTGGTGAAGTAGAGCATATTCATTATCGCATGTTAAATGAAGAGTTTGATTTCAACCAATATGACGTTGTTGCCATTGCGCATGGTATTCCCAGTGAATATTTAGATAGTCTATCTGTTCTTCGCGCACACCCTAAATTAATTTTACTCGCCCCTAAGCCTGACAATACAGAGCACTTGCAAGTTTTTAGTCAATTTAATCGCGCTTTACCTAATGGTATTGTGATTTATCCCTTCTTCGCTAATAAAGAAATTACCAACCTATTAGAGCGAGTCTTAGAGGTTGGCATTGATTCTCGGCTTGTATTACCAAAAGTGTTGTTGGTTGACCATTTTCACGAGCGACTTGAATCTTTGGCAACCAGTCTACGCGGCGCTCAACTCCAAGTGTTAACAGCGCATTGTAAAGAAGAAGCCTTAGAGCTTGCTAAAGACAATGATATTGACTTGCTGATCAGTGATTTTAACTTAGAGCAAGGCACAGGGCTTGAGGTATTTAATGCGCTTAAAATGGTATATCCACACTGCCGATGTCTATTGTTTACCTCTCGAGCAAATCAAGTCGATATGATGGAAGCCATTCGTCAAGGCGTTGAAGATGTGCTGATCAAACCTTTTGACGAAAGTGAACTACTGCAATCTTTGCATAAATTATGGCAAACCGAACTGCTCAAACGTCATAACCAAGAGCTGGTTGAAAGACTGCAAGACACCGTTGATGCCCTAATCGAAAGAGATAGCTTACTTCGAGTTATCTATAAACATACACCTGATCCTATCATGCTGTTTTCTCGAAATGGCAAAATCATTGAAGCGAATGATGCCTGTGGTGAACTATTAAAATTATCTCCTGAAGACTTACCAGAACATTCTATTTTCGAGCTATTTGATAAAGAGACTGCTTCAGGCCTTAAAACGGCGATCCAAGGTGTGGGGGCTCATAGACATTTTGATTTTGAGTTATTGTTACCCAGAGAAAGCGGCGCGGTGCCACTTATGGGCACTTTTACTGAGATTGACCATCATGGTGAAATGGCATTTGCGGTGATATTAAAAAATGTCACGCAACTGAAGAAAAAGCAACAATTACTAGAAGAAGCGAAAGAAGTATTAGAAGCTGAAGTACAGGCGCGTACTGCACAGTTGCAAAAAGCAAAAGATGACGCTGAAGCGGCTAACCAAAGTAAATCAGAGTTTTTAGCCAATATGTCACATGAGCTTCGTACTCCTATGCATTCCATTTTAAGTTTTGCACGCTTTGGGTTAGATAAGTTGGGTGCGGGAGAAACCCCCGTTGATAAATTAAAAAAATATTTATCTCGAATAGAAACCAGCGGTGAGCGTTTACTTTTATTACTCAATAATTTGTTAGACCTGTCAAAGCTCGATGCGGGTCATTTTCCATTTAACCCAAGTAACAATGATTTAATGGCGATCATTAAAACAGGCATCGAAGATGTCGCAGGCTCTGCAATGGAGAAGAATATTCAAATTAGAGTTAATTCTCCAGTAGATAAACTGCCGCTGTTTTGTGACCAAGAACAACTTAATCAGGTGATGCGAAACCTGCTAGGAAATGCACTTAAATTTAGCCCGAAAGACAGTGAGATAGGTGTTGCGATTACCTTAGTTGAAGAAAAGGTCAATATTGCAATCAGTGACAGTGGTGTCGGTATTCCTGAAGACGAGCTAGAGCAGGTCTTTTCTAAGTTTGTGCAAAGTAGTAAAACTAACAGTGGAGCTGGTGGAACAGGGCTTGGTTTGGCCATTTGTAAGGAGTTTATACTACTACATAAGGGTTATATTTGCGCTAAGAACAATAATAATGGCGGTGCAACTGTGATGATTGAGTTACCATTAACGAAACAAAACGAATTAATGGTTTAGCAAACTTGTTAAACCAAGACTATAACTATTCTATAGGTATCAAGAAAAGGAATAGATCATGGCATTACAAAGAATTTTAGCCGTTGATGACGAGCCGTTTAATTTAGAGATCATAGAAGAAATCTTAGAAGACTTAGACTTGCAACTGGTGACCGCAGAAAGCGGACCGGAATGTTTGGAAGTGCTGGAGTCGTTTTCCCCTCAAGTCGTTTTACTCGATGTAAGTATGCCGGGTATGGACGGCTATGAAGTCTGCCGTCAAATAAAAGCAAACCCAGCCACAAAAGATATAGTCGTTATGTTCGTCTCTGCTCGAGGCTCAGTTGAAGAGCGTATGGAAGGCTATTCTGTGGGTGCCGAAGACTACATTGTTAAGCCCTTTGCTCATGGTGAACTAAAGAGTAAACTGAGTAATTTGGGGCAGATTTTACTTGAAAAAGAAAGTCTTGAGCAACAAGTTGAGGATGCAACCAGCACTGCATTTAGCGCTATGGCGACCAGCAGCGAAATGGGGCAAATTGTTAATTACATCGAGCAAATCGGTCAAATAGACGATGTCTCTGAATTAGCACAAGCCTTGATCAGTTGTCTTTCAAGTTTTGGTCTGAATTGTAATATGGAGTTGAGAATTGACGACGATAGACAGCATTTTGCGTCATCAGGTTTATGTTCTCCGATTGTGCTGGAACTTTTCGAAATCCTCAAATCAAAAGGCCGATTACATGAGTTCCAAAACCGTATTCTGGTAAATTACGAAAATCTCAGCCTATTAATTTTGAATATGCCTGAAGATGACGAAGAAAAGCATGGCCGTATTCGAGATCATATTTGCTTTATTGTGAGTGTGACTGAGCAGCAACTTTTGTCAATTTTGACACGCAGAGAGTTACAAGAACAGCAACAAAACCTTTCAGAAGTGATTTCTATGGTGCACAGTAAGTTCACTGGGTTAATGTCGCTATTAGACGATAATCGTAAGCACAACGAAGAGGTATTTCGCTCACTGCAAGAGCAGTTTGAGAACCGTATCCCGACAATGGGCTTAGATGAAGACCAAGAAGTATTTATTTTCACTAACGTTGATGAGGCAATCCAAAACTCTGTTGCGCGTGAAGAGTCTATCACTAGAGTCAGAACGGCTTTTGCTGAAATTGAAGCAGATTTATCGTTAATTAATAAGAAGTAGTGGGGCAACCACTATTTGTTATACCAATCCTCTTAATTAAGCGATCTATTTTGAGGCAAGAAAAACGTGTCGGTAACGAGACGAAAATTTTGCTATTTAGTTGTTCTAAATAAGAAATTTTCAACGAAGTTAGCGGCAGTTTTAGTCCCTCAAAATGATTGAGTATTATTGAGGATTGGTATTAAGCATCGCGTGGTAGTCCCTTTTCAATAATGCGGATCAAGCGCAATTGTTTTCTATCTTCATTGCTCTGTTTATGCCTTTGTTGCTCTAAAGCCCATTCAATGTGCTCTTTGACCAAATCACTACTTTGATGAAGCGCAGATTCTAAAGCGTCAACGATGGTTTGATTAAATGGTGCATTACCCAAGCCAACAGCCAGGTTTCTCTGCCAACGTTCAAAACCTATTCGGCGAATTGGGCTACCTTCGGTGTTTTTCAAAAATGTATCTTCTGTCCAACTAAATAACGTCAGTAGTTCTTGATCTTTTAAGTTCTTACGTGGGGAAAAATCATCTTCTTGGGTGAGTTGTCCAAAGCGATTCCAAGGGCAAACCAGCTGACAGTCATCACACCCATATACGCGATTGCCCAGTAGAGTGCGATACTCCTCAGGAATGGGGCCTTGCAACTCGATGGTTAAATACGAAATGCACTTTCTAGCATCAACAACATAGGGTTCAACAATGGCACCAGTAGGACACAATGTTAAACAGGCGGTGCATTTTCCACAGCCTTCTTCTTCGTTTGGTTCATCAATAGGAAGGGGTAAGTCGACAAATAACTCCCCTAAAAAAAACCATGAACCAGCTTGTTTATTGATTAACAAGCTGTTTTTACCACGCCATCCAAGGCCTGCTTTTTCGGCGAGTTGGCGTTCTAATACTGGCGCTGAATCCACAAAGGGGCGAAAGCCAAACTGTCCAACTTCTTGTTCAATTTTTTGTCCAAGCTTCTTCAGTTTATTACGGATCACTTTATGGTAATCACGACCTAACGCATAGCGGCTAATATAGGCGGTTTCTTTATTTCCAAGCGCCTTTGCAAAGCTCGCTTCAGGTGGCAGATAATTCATTTTTACACTGATGATCCGCTGAGTGCCCGGGACAAGTTCAGCGGGTCTTGCCCGTTTCATTCCATGGGCGGCCATGTAACTCATTTCGCCATGATAGCCATTATCTAACCAGCGCTGCAGTTGAGCTTCGTGTTCTCTCAGATCAATGTCAGTGATCCCAACGTCGGCAAAGCCAAATTCTTTACCCCATTGCTTAATTTTTGCAGCAAGTTCAATATAATCAATCTTAGTGGCAGTCACGGAATCATAATCTTGGAAGCTAAATACACCGCTAATTTACCACAATACGCATACCTCGCCCAACAGGTACAAGCGTATGAAGCACAAGCTGCGCAAAAAATGGGACTGTCTTTATGGCAATTAATGCAACGAGCTGGTGAGGCGTTATTCAGTTTGTTTGACGTCGAGTTTGTTGATGCTGAACGAATCTTGATCTTGGCTGGAAAAGGCAATAACGCGGGAGACGCCTACTTGTTGGCCGCACATTTACAGCAAGCGGGCCGGCAGGTTGTCGTTTACAGTGTGTTTCCGACTAGTTTATTGCAAGGTGATGCGTTAAAAGCCTACCAGCATGCTAAATTATGTGAAGTAGAATTCAGTGCAGGTTGGCCTCAGCAGCAAACGTTTGATGTCATTGTGGATGGCGTATTTGGCACTGGGTTTAAAGGTGAGCTAAGTGCTCCGCTTATTTCTATTTTTGCTCAATGTGAAAAAAGCACTACAACTAAGGTGAGTATAGATGTCCCCAGCGGTGTGAATGCCAATTCATCAGAGGTTGCTATTGGCGCCTTTAAAGCAGATGTCACGCTGACCTTTATCGCGTTAAAGCAAGGCTTATTAACGGGTCAAGCGATGGCGTATTGTGGCCAACTCTATCTAGCTGAATTGGGGGTTGCAGAAGCTTTCAGCGAGCTTGTTCAGGCATCTGCAACGTATTTTAATCAACACGCGCACCTTTCGAACAGTCCAGCAAGAGCAATAGACACATACAAAAACCAATGTGGTCATGTGTTATTAATTGGTGGTGGGAAGGGGATGGCTGGTGCCATACGGCTGGCGGCAGAGGCCTGTTTACGCGCAGGGGCTGGCCTTGTCAGTGTCGCAACGCATCCAGATAATGTTGCCATGGTACTACAAGGGCGCTATGAGCTCATGGTGCATGGCGTTGAAAATAAAGCTGATTTATTGGCACTTATGGATAAAGCCGATGTCTTAGTGATAGGACCAGGACTAGGACAATCTAGTTGGGCAAAGGAGCTGTTTGATACTGCCATAGAGTTTGATGGTGAAATAGTCTTAGATGCCGATGGCTTAAACTTACTGGCAAAGCGACCAAAAAAATTACCAAGGTGCGTCATTACACCCCATGAAGGAGAGGCTAGGCGATTATTAGGTGAGCATTACAGTATGTCTGCTCGCTTCGAAGTGGCGAAATTACTCCATGAAGAATATATGGCTTCAGTGGTATTAAAGGGGCCTGGCAGTTTGATATATGATGGCAATTGCACAGCAATTAACCGCTCAGGAACGCCTGCAATGGCCAGTGCTGGGATGGGAGACGTTTTATCTGGTATGATTGCTGCTTTAATTGCACAAGGGTTAGCCCAAAACACCGCTGCTCAACTCGCGGTGTATATTCACGGATTCGCAGCGCAGATAGCTGCTAAAGACGGTGAAAAGGGGTTACTAGCCAGTGATTTATTCGTTTATATTCGACGTTTATTAGGATAAACATGCGTAATACGTTTACTTTATTGTTAGAGGATGAAACTGCAACCGTGAATATGGGTGGCAGGCTTGCTCAGGTTGTTCAACAAGGCGCGGTGATTTTTTTACATGGTGATCTCGGGGCAGGAAAAACCACTTTAACACGCGGCATTGTGCAGGGCTTAGGTCATACTGGTAAGGTTAAGAGTCCAACCTATACCCTAGTTGAGCCTTATGAATTAGCGAATTGTTCGGTATATCATTTTGACTTGTATCGTTTGGGTGACCCTGAAGAGTTGGAGTATATGGGGATCCGAGATTATTTTGCACCGACAGCGATTTGCGTGATTGAATGGCCTGAAAAGGGGCATGGGTTTATTCCAACTCCCGATTTAAATATTACTATGCAGTACCAAGGGGAGCAAAGACAGATCAGTATTGAAACTGAGTCTGAGCGAGGTATTGCGATACTAAACACACTACAAAACGATGAACAGTCTAAGAATAATTAAAATAATACAGTTAAGTCTCATCTTTTGCCTGTTACTGAGTGTATCAGCATGGGCAAAAAATAGCATTGAAGGGGTTCGGGTGTGGCCTTCACCTGAGAGTACCCGCGTTGTGCTTGATATGTCTGCCAAACCCGAATTTAGCTACTTTATGCTAAAGAACCCGCTTCGTTTAGTGGTTGATTTAGAAAACACAAAAAAGCATAACAAGCTGCCGGCAATTCCTAAAGAGCACCGTGTGTTATCTAAGCTGCGTTACAGCAAACCAAAAAGTGCGAAAAGTACCCGCCTAGTGTTCGATTTAACGCGTACTGCTCGACCTGTTATTTTTGCTTTGGCACCTACTGGGCCTTATAAAGATAGATTAGTGATAGATTTATATGGCAAGCAAAAAAGCCTAGAAGCGAACGATACAAAGAAAAAGCGGGAGCGCGTGACTGATCGAGACATTATTGTTGCGATTGATGCCGGTCACGGTGGCGAAGACCCAGGTTCTATTGGCCCTTCAGGGACCTATGAAAAAAATATAACACTCCCGATAGCTAAAAGGCTGGCGAGAATGATTGATGCAGAGCCAGGCATGCAAGCAAGGCTCACTCGCACAGGTGATTACTTTCTAAAGCTTAATACACGCACTTCAAAAGCCAGACAAAAACGTGCTGACTTTTTTGTGTCTATTCATGCCGACGCATTTACTCGACCAGAACCTAACGGCACCTCTGTATGGGTATTATCTTTAAGACGCGCGCAGTCAGAAACTGGTAAATGGCTAGAAGACCGAGAAAAGCACTCTCAATTACTAGGTGGTGCTGCTGATTTGATTAAAGACACGGCAAATGAGCGCTATCTAGCAAAAGCCTTATTAGATATGTCGATGGATCACTCTATGAAAACTGGTTTTACCGTTGCAGAAGAAGTGGTAAGAGAGCTGAAGAAAGTCTCTAAATTGCATAAGAAAACGCCTCAGTCTGCTAATTTTGGGGTTCTAAAGTCACCTGATATACCGTCTATTTTGGTTGAAACAGGATTTATCTCAAATCCAAAAGAAGAAAAAATGCTTAAAACGGCACGTCACCAAGAACGGTTAGCACGTGCAATTTTTAAGGCGATTCGCACTCATTATCAGCAAAATCCGCCAGATGACTCGCTGTTTGCCCGCTTGAAAGAAAATAAACCTATGCAACATAAAGTAAAGCGAGGTGAGTCGTTAAGCTTGTTAGCACAGCGTTATGGCACCACGGTATCGGCGCTGAAAAAAGCCAATAAACTGAGTAAAAATACCTTGTATATTGGCCAGGTATTAAAAATCCCTAAAGTGTAGACTAGCATGAGCATTGAAATTTTACCTGCCCGTTTAGCAAACCAAATTGCAGCGGGTGAAGTGGTTGAAAGGCCTGCCTCTGTTGTTAAAGAGTTAGTCGAAAATAGTATTGATGCGGGGGCGAACCGCATCACAATCGACATTGAACGCGGTGGTCACAAGCTGATCCGCATTCGTGATAATGGCCATGGTATTGTCAAAGATGAACTCACTTTGGCACTCTCTCGTCACGCAACCAGTAAATTAAAAAGCTTAGATGATCTCGAATGCATCTCATCTTTAGGATTTCGTGGAGAAGCGCTGGCTTCAATTAGTTCTGTATCGCGTCTTACTTTAAGCTCAAAGCCTGCTGAGCAAGAAACAGCTTGGCAAGCATTTGCTGAGGGGAGAGACATGGCTGTGCAAGTTCAGCCGACCGCTCACCCCAATGGCACCACCATCGAAGTTAAAGATTTATTTTTTAATACCCCAGCTCGACGTAAATTTTTACGCACCGAAAAAACCGAATTTAGTCATATTGATGAGCTGGTGAAACGCATTGCGTTAAGTCGTTTTGATGTGGCTATTACTCTGACTCACAATAAAAAAGTGGTTCGTCAATATCGTGCTCGAACGCCAGAGCAGGGGACCGACAGAGTTGCACAAGTGGCGGGTAAAGCGTTTGCAACCGACGCTGCATATATCGAATCCGGTGCAGAAGGCCTAAAATTATACGGTTGGGTATTACCGTGTGGAGATAATGGCAACTCACAATATACCTATGTAAATGGTCGTATGATGCGAGATAAACTCATTTTGCATGCGATACGCCAAGCATTTGAAGAGCAGATGGGGCAAATTGAATTGCCCGGCTTTGTGATTTATCTCGAATTAGATCCAAGACAAGTGGATGTGAATGTGCATCCGGCCAAGCATGAAGTGCGCTTTCATCAAGCGCGTTTAGTTCATGATTTTATTGTGCAAGCAGTGAAACAAGCGGTATTTATGCCAGAGCAAAGCAGCTTGAGTGCAGAGATACAACCAGGTTATGTCGAAGATGCTCAGCAGCAGAACTATCGCTCAGAGCTGACCTCCGCATCTGAGCCTCTTGTATCAGTCCCTTCAGGGTTTGATTTTACGCCTAAACCTAGCCAGTTTTCATCAAGTGCCGGGCAAAGTAGTAGGGCGAACTCAACTTCATACTCAGGGGGGCGTGCAACTGTAAACCAGAATACGACAGAGCAAACTCAGCATCAATATAATGCCAATGAGTTTTACCAAGCACTGACACCGCAAGCTCAAACTCCAGCATCTTCAGAGGCTTCTTCACTCGAAGACAATGTAGCAAATGCAGTTGGTGCAGAAGTCGACATTATGCCTTTATCAGAGGGAATGCTGTTCGTTAAAAAGCAAAATCATATTCTGTTAAGTCATTATAAGTATGCTTTATTACCTCTTTGGCTAGCTGATATTGAGCAAGATGCGGCATTGACTGGTAAAGCTTTATTGTTACCTGTTCGCGTAAATTTAGACTCTGTAAATAAACAAGCGCTCGAGAAAAACCAATCTTGGCTTACTTTGCTTGGATTTGATATTCAGCTTTTTGAAAAATGCATTATGGTTAAAAAACTGCCAATCAATGTGTATAGCATAGATGTGGCTGAGCTAATCAATCGCACGTTAGAGTGTTGTAATAAAGAATTTAGTGATATTCATCATTGGCTTGAGTGGTTGTATGAGCAAACGCCGAGTAGTTATTTTGTCAGTGATAGCTTTGCGAATTTGCAAATAAAAATACAAAACAATGCACAATGTCTTTCAGCAATACAGGCAAAAGCAGTTAAACTAGACAGTAATATGTTTAAAAAAATTTTAGAGCAAGGCGCACAGTGAGTAAGTTACCTGTCATTACCCTAATGGGGCCAACAGCTGCTGGTAAAACAGCACTGGCAATTGAGTTATGTCAGCATTTAGACACAGAAATAATTAGTGTCGATTCTGCGCTGGTATATAAAGGGATGGACATTGGTACCGCAAAACCCAATGCGCAAGAACTGGCACAAGCGCCACATAAATTGATTGATCTGATTGATCCCAAAGAGAGTTACTCGGTTGCAGAATTTAGACGTGACGCCATTGAATGTATCGATGCACTGCATGCGAAAGGTAAAGTGCCTATTTTAGTCGGTGGCACCATGATGTATTTTAAGGGATTAATAGAAGGCTTATCACCTTTGCCTGAAGCGGATGACCAAGTCCGTGCCCAGTTAGAAAAAGAAGCCAATGAGCTTGGTTGGCCTGCACTTCATGCACTTTTGACTGAGGTTGACCCAGAAGCTGCAGCCAAGATCAGCGAAAATGATTCTCAGCGAATTAATCGTGCATTAGAGGTGTATCGTTTAACAGGTAAAACCATGACAGAGTTGCAGCAACAAAAGCAGCCAGAGTTACCTTATACGTTTCATCAATTCGCCATCGCACCTTCTGACCGTAAAGTCTTACATGACAGAATCGAAAAAAGATTTAAAATAATGTTAGATCAGGGGTTTAAAAATGAAGTTTTGGCCCTATATCAGCGAGAAGACCTACATTTAGATTTACCGTCGATACGTTGTGTTGGATATCGACAAATGTGGGAACACTTAGCCGGCGAATACGATCACGATGAAATGTTATTTAAAGGAGTCGCGGCAACGAGACAACTCGCAAAGCGACAATTAACTTGGTTGAGGGGATGGCCAAATGTGACTTGGTTAGAGACTGATTCGCAAGAAAACTTGCAACGTGTTCTAACTTCGCTAAGCTATTAGTAGTTGATAAATCAAGCTGTTCGAGTTTTCTCAACAAAGAAAATATAATAACACCTAAAACGAAGGATAAGACAATGGCAAAAGGCCAATCTTTACAAGACCCATTTTTGAATGTATTACGTCGTGAACGCATTCCTGTTTCAATTTTTTTAGTTAACGGCATTAAATTACAAGGTAAGATCCAATCATTCGATCAATTCGTAATCTTACTTGAAAATACAGTGAACCAAATGGTTTACAAACACGCTATCTCAACGGTTGTGCCTGCTAGAGCAGTAAATTTCCAATCTGCACAAGGCGGTGATAACACAGATAATTCTGGTAGCGAAGAAGGTAATTATTAATTTTTTAGGAGCATAATGCTTGTTTGACCGTTATGAAGCCGGCGAACAGGCAATCTTAGTTCATATCGACTTTCAAAACGAAGGAGATCGAGAAGATCTCAGAGAGTTAGAAATGTTGGTATCTTCTGCTGGTGTTAGAAGTTTGGCGGTTGTGCAAGGCAGTCGCCAAGCACCGCATGCCAAACTGTTTGTCGGAACTGGTAAAGCAGAAGAAATTGCTGAGATTGTCAAAATCCACAATGCAGATGTCATCATCTTTAATCACCAACTCAGCCCCTCTCAAGAAAGAAACCTAGAGAGTATCTGTAAGTGTCGTGTATTAGACAGAACGACGCTGATTTTAGATATTTTTGCCCAGCGGGCACGTACTCACGAAGGTAAGCTACAAGTCGAGCTCGCCCAGCTTAGGCATATCTCAACTCGCCTGATCCGTGGTTGGACCCACTTAGAGCGCCAAAAAGGCGGAATTGGCTTACGGGGTCCGGGTGAAACTCAGCTGGAAACCGATCGCCGATTATTAAGAGAGCGTATAAAAAGTATACGTAAAAGGCTTGAGAAAGTCGCCACGGTTCGAGAGCAAGGCAGACGTGCGCGTAGTCGAAATGAAGTACCTACTGTGTCTTTAGTGGGATACACCAATGCGGGTAAATCTAGCTTATTTAATTTTGTTACTGATGCCGAGGTTTATGCCGCAGATCAGCTCTTTGCGACACTTGATCCAACGCTTAGAAAGTTAGAAATAGACGACATTGGTCCAGTTATTTTTGCTGATACGGTCGGGTTCATAAGACATTTACCACACGATTTAGTGGCCGCGTTTAAAGCGACACTGACTGAAACCCGTGAGGCAGATCTACAATTACATGTGATAGATGTTGCTGACAACAGAAGAAAAGAGAACATAGAAGAGGTACAATCGGTTCTTAAAGAGATTGAAGCAGATGAAATTCCTCAGCTTTTAGTCTATAACAAGATTGATCTCTTAGAAGATGTTAAGCCAAGAATTGATTTTAACGACGAAGGTGTGCCAATTCGAGTGTGGTTGTCAGCGCAAACTGGCGAGGGCACTGAATTACTACTAGAGGCTATCTCTAAGCTACTGGCAAAGAAAGTGTTTGCTCACACACTTTGCGTACCACCTGCGTCAGGTAAGTTACGTGGAGCGCTGTTTAATTTAAATGGCGTTAAACAAGAAAACTATGATGAGCAAGGCAATTGGCTGCTTGATGTACGTATCCCACAAGTTGATTGGGAAAGATTGAAAAAAGAACAAGGTGCAAATATCGAGCAGTTCATCGTTTCAGATTAAACAAAGACTGTTACGATTTTCTTCGCATAAAGATATAAGTCATGCGAGATATTTGTTAGATTTAACTTAATTCATTTTAGATAACAATGGAGTATAGCTATGGCCTGGAATGAGCCGGGTAAGAATGGCAATGATAACGATCCGTGGAAAAACCGCGGTGGTAAAGATCAAGGCCCACCCGATCTTGACGAAGTATTCCGTAAATTCGGCGATAAGTTTGGCGGTATTTTTGGCGGCAAACCTGGTGGTAGTAACGGTGGTTTAGGCGGTGCAGGTATTACCTTTGTATTGCTAATTGCTATCGTTGTTTGGGCTCTAAGTGGTATTTATACCGTGAAAGAAGCCGAGCGAGGCATTGTATTACAGTTCGGTAAATTCGATCGAATCGCTGAGCCAGGCTTACGCTGGAAGGCAACGTTTATTGAACAAGTGATCCCAATTGATATCGAAGCGGTTCGTTCGTTATCAGCGTCAGGTTTCATGCTGACTGAAGACGAAAACGTAGTGAGTGTTGAGTTTGAAGTTCAATATCGTGTTGTAGACCCAACTCTATATCGCTTCAGTGTGACTGATGCTGACCATAGCTTACAGCAAGCGCTTGATAGTGCACTTCGTTATGTTGTTGGTCATTCACGCATGGACCAAGTATTAACAACGGGTCGTGAAGTCGTTCGTCAACGTACATGGGACGAGCTAAATAAGATTATCGAACCATACAACCTAGGCTTAATCGTAACTGACGTGAACTTTAAAGATTCTCGTCCGCCGGCTGAAGTAAAAGATGCGTTCGATGATGCGATTGCTGCACAAGAAGATGAAGAGCGTTTTATTCGTGAAGCAGAAGCATACGAAAGAGAAATCGAGCCGCGTGCACGTGGTCAAGTTACTCGTATGACGCAAGAAGCTGAAGGTTACAAAGAGCGTATTATCCTTGAAGCACAGGGTGAAGTAGCACGGTTCGAGCAGCTTTTACCTGAGTATCAAGCGGCGAAAGAAGTTACTCGTCAGCGTCTTTATATCGATATGATGGAAGAAGTATTAGGCAACAGTAGTAAAGTGTTGGTTGATGTAAAAGGTGGTAACAACATGATGTATTTACCGCTCGATAAGATCATGCAGCGCAGTGGTCAACAAGGCGCCATGACTTTACCAAATGCGAACGACCTAAATCAATTACGCCAAACTTTAGGGCAGCAGTCACGTAATAATAGTACCGTGAATAGCGCTAGAGACCGTTTTTCAAATGACAGATATAACAACAGTGGGAGATAAGCGTTATGAGAAATTTTAGTTCTATCCTCTTAATTGTTGCCGTGTTGATGTCATTTTCATCGGTGTTTGTTGTTAAAGAAGGCCAAAGAGCGATTGTTTTACTATTCAGCAAAGTGCAAAAAGACAGTGAAGATACTGCAGTTGTATATGGCCCGGGTCTTCATTTCAAAGTGCCTTTCTTTAGCCAAGTAAAGCAGCTTGATGCGCGTATTCAAACGCTTGACGGTGCACCAGATCGTTTCGTAACAAGTGAGAAAAAAGACTTAATCGTTGACTCGTTTGTTAAATGGCGAGTGAATGATTTCAGCGCTTACTACCTGCGTGCGCGTGGTGATAAGCAATATGCTGAAACACTGCTTAAGCAAAAAGTGAATAACGGTCTGAGAACTAACTTTGGTAACCGTACAATCAAAGAGATTGTTTCTGGTGAGCGAAGTGAATTAATGGCAGAAGCATTGGTGCAAGCATCAGAGAGTGCAACTGAACTTGGTATTGAAGTCTTAGACGTTCGTGTAAAACAAATCAACCTACCTAATGAAGTCAGTGAATCAATCTTCCGTCGTATGCGTGCTGAGCGTACAGCGGTAGCTAAAGAGCACCGCTCTGAAGGTCAAGAGAAAGCTGAAACAATTCGTGCAGAAGTGGATCGTCGTGTGACGGTTATGCTTGCTGATGCTGAGCGTAATGCGCGCAGCGTACGAGGTGAAGGCGATGCAACAGCGGCTAAGATCT
This sequence comes from Pseudoalteromonas sp. SS15, assembly GCF_049257195.1. Classification (NCBI taxonomy): domain Bacteria; kingdom Pseudomonadati; phylum Pseudomonadota; class Gammaproteobacteria; order Alteromonadales; family Pseudoalteromonadaceae; genus Pseudoalteromonas; species Pseudoalteromonas sp. SS15. The sequence continues at coordinate 527,199 of NZ_JBMMUD010000002.1, read as the reverse complement.
ACGCTGATGCATACAATAAAGATGCGGAATTTTTTGGTTTCGTTCGTTCTTTAGAAGCATATAAGAAAACCTTCAATAGCAAAGGCGATGTTATGGTGCTATCACCAGACAGCGAGTTCTTTGACTATATGAAGGATGCGAAAGGCGCGAAGTAATTAAATAGCGAGAGTATTTCTTAATTAAAAAGCCCTGATTTTTTTCAGGGCTTTTTTGTTGCATTTCAAAACATTGTTTTATTCGTGTCCATAGTACAGAAAAAATACCACTTTTACGGTTATCTTCGTTGTCATTTTCTGGTAAAATCCTCGCCTAATTTTTTCTAAGTGATATTGCAATGGGTAAAAACGTCGTTGTACTAGGCACCCAATGGGGTGACGAAGGTAAAGGTAAAGTAGTTGATCTACTAACAGATAAAGCTTCTCTTGTTGTGCGTTATCAAGGTGGCCACAACGCGGGTCATACTTTGGTGATCAATGGTGAGAAAACAGTTCTACACTTAATCCCGTCAGGTATTTTACGTGACAACGTTAAGTGTGTAATTGGTAATGGTGTTGTATTAGCACCTGACGCGTTAATGAAAGAAGTAGGTATGCTTGAAGAGCGTGGCGTACCAGTTCGTGAACGTCTACTTATCAGTGAAGCATGTCCTCTGATCTTGCCTTACCACGTAGCATTAGACCAAGCGCGTGAGCTAGCGCGTGGTGAAAAAGCGATTGGTACAACTGGTCGTGGTATCGGTCCTGCATATGAAGACAAAGTGGCTCGCCGCGGTCTTCGTGTTGGTGATCTATTCAACCCAGAGCAGTTTGCTGCAAAACTTAAAGAAATTCTTGAGTACCATAACTTCACATTAGTTAACTACTACAAAGTAGACCCAGTTGACTTCCAGAAGACTTATGACGATGCAATGGCTGTTGCTGATATCCTAAAAGCAATGGTTGTAGATGTAACTGAGCTACTTGACCAAACGCGTGAAGCTGGCGACAACATCTTATTTGAAGGTGCTCAAGGTACACTTCTTGATATCGACCACGGTACATACCCATATGTAACGTCGTCAAACACAACAGCTGGTGGTGTTGCGACGGGTGCAGGTTTCGGTCCACTTAACCTAGATTACGTACTTGGTATCGTTAAAGCTTACACGACGCGTGTAGGTTCAGGTCCTTTCCCTACAGAGCTTTACGATGGTCTTGATAAGCAAGATCCAGTAGGTAAGCACTTAGGTGACAAAGGTCATGAGTTCGGCGCGACTACAGGTCGTTTACGTCGTACTGGTTGGTTTGATGCTGTTGCAATGCGTCGCGCTGTACAGATTAACTCAATTTCAGGCTTCTGTTTAACTAAACTAGACGTACTTGATGGTGTTGAAACAATCAAGATCTGTACTGGTTACCAGTTAGAAGATGGCACAGTAACAAACGTTACACCACTTGCAGCTGAAGGCTACGAGAAAGTAACTCCTGTTTACGAAGAAATGCCAGGTTGGTCTGAAAATACATTCGGTGCAACGTCAGTAGAGCAGCTTCCTGAAGCAGCTATCAACTACATCAAGCGTATCGAAGAAATCACAGGCGTACCAGTAGATATCATCTCTACAGGTCCTGACCGTATCGAAACAATGATTGTTCGTAACCCATTTGGTGCGTAATTCAATCTTGTTTAAAAAAAGCTGCTTTGGCAGCTTTTTTTGTGCCTGAATCTTTTCGTGCTGTTTAACTTTGGTATATTTATTGAATGATCTGAGCGTCATTTATATGGGTGAGTGTTTATGTTTCAAAAGCGTCATTTAATCGGCTTACTATTAGCCAGTATCAGTCAATTCTCTTTTGCACAGCCTGAAGAGCTAAAAGCCGTGCCGCTTTACACCCAAGCTGAATTAATTGAGTTAATTAAAAAGAACCAGCATTTAAAACGAGTCAAAGACGATGAATGTCAGCTCGTGCAAGATATCGAAGCACGTGCAGAAACCATGGCTTTGCCCTCGTATCAATTTTTGTATGGTGACATGCTGGCCTATGCAGTGTGTGTAGAGCGCGACGTTGAACTTGGCCTATATTATATGAAACAGGCTGCAGAGCAGGGCTTAGCGTCCGCTCTGGAGCAATTAGGCAGATATTACGATGTGGGACAGCTTGTACAAGCTGATAAGGCAATGGCCATTACTTATTTGCGTGAAGCTGCAGCGCAAGGTGATTTAAAAGCACAAATGCGTTTAGTGCGCTTATTCAATCAAGGTCATGGCAGCCCAAGAGATTATGAAGACGCTTATCGATGGTTATTTCACTCGGTAGTAGCTGACAAAAAAGTTCACAAGCAGATAGAAGTGGCATTGGCAGATCTTGCTAGTAAGATGCCTGCGAGCGTGGTTCGCAGGGCAAGGTTACCAATGTAAAATTGGTAACCTGACTCAATTTACTGTTAACTCACAGCCTCAGATTCATTTTGCAAGTATGAATCTTTCAGTACGCTCATCTTGGGTGGCTGCAGAGCAACGATTTTATCCCCGTCTTTTGGTACATACTTTTGTTCACTTACAAACGGACGAATTTCAATTTGTTCATCATCTTTGGCATTTTCTTCGATAATGAATAGGGGCAGAGCCTCTTTATTTACCTCTTGATATTTTTGCCAATCGAATTCTTCTGTGAGCTTAGTTGCGCTTATCTTGCCACCTTTTGAGATCAGACTACTGAGTTTGGCAAAGCTACCTTGTTCACCAAATAAAATTTGGCGAGATAAAAACGTTGCACTGTCCTTGTTTGCTTTGGCGTGGTTGGTTGAAGAGCGCAGTGAAAATACGCTCTGCTCATTCAATAAATGAGAAAAATACTGTACACCAAGCGCATTATGGTGACGGTTAGGCGATAGAGCTAGCACCTTATTGAGTTGCGTCATGGGTAAGTACCGTTCAGCATGCTCGGATTGTGGGTTGCCGTAATAACATTGTAGGCCGTCCATACGTGCCATTTTACAGTTTTCCCAGGCAGGATCTGATAAATGCACACTGATATTTTGTTCTTGCAAACCTTTACCTATTGCACGTGCAACATGATTAGCACCAATAATCAGCAGAGTGTTTGGACTTGGCTGGCGGACACCTAAAAACTTAGCGAAGGGGGTGGCAGTTAGGCTTTGCAGTACCACGGTGACTATGATGACAGTAAAGATCAGCGGCACGATTTTTTCGGCATCAGGAATGCCTTTTTCAATCATACTTAAAGCAAAAACAGAGCCCACTGCAGCGGCAACGATTCCTCGCGGGGCAATCCATGATAGCAGCACCCGAGATTTAAACGATAAGTCTGAATTAAACGTTGAAAGCGCAATACAAATTGGGCGTGCGACGAAAAGTACGATAGCGATAAAGACTAAGGTATTTAAACCTAGCAGCATAAGATCATTAATTTCTAGCCTTGCTGCGAGGAGGATAAACAGACTAGAGATTAAGATCATCGATAAGTCTTCTTTGAACTCTAGTACAGAATCAATTTCTAGGTCGTCTTGATTAGCCAACCAAATACCAAACACAGTGACCGCTAATAAGCCTGACTCATGGCTTAAATGGTTTGAAAGCGTAAAACTGAATAGAACGAGTGCTAAAATGCCAAACTTATGTAGTTCATAAGGCAACCACTCTTTTCTGATCAATAGGGTGGTGAGCCAACCACTGATAATACCAATGCCAAGTCCAACCCCGAGTGTTGAGAATAGGGCCCACATGGTGTGGCCAAATACCTCGCCACTGCCAACCAGACTGACAGCTTCAAAGACGAGTACCGCGAATAATGCGCCAATTGGGTCGATTACTATACCTTCCCATCTCAAGACACGGTCAATGTCTTGATTTGGTCGCATGGCATTAAGCATAGGCGCAATGACTGTTGGGCCTGTAACAACTAGCACAGCACCTAAAATAGCCGCGACGCGCCAATCTAGTTGTAAAACATAATAACCAGCTAAAGCAATAATGATAAAGGTCGCAAGCATACCTATTGAGCAGAGGTTACGAACAATTTTACCTATGCCTTTTAATTCGCGAAAATGCAGGGTAAGTGCGCCTTCAAAAAGAATAATTGCAACGGATAAAGACACGACAGGGAAGAGTAAATCACCCAGTAAAAGGTCAGGGTCGAGCTGGCCGGTAACTGGACCAAGTAATAGGCCAACTAATAAAAGAAAGAGAATAGCAGGAACTTTAAAGATCCAAGCTAACCATTGCGCAAAGACTGAAAAAACGGCAATTCCAGCAATATAAATAGCTGACATGCACTCTCCTATCATGTAGCCATACGTGAATATGACTATCTGGTTATTGTAATACCACTCCAAAAATAAAAAACTTATTAAAAGGAGCGTTATAAAACAAATATATAACGATTTACAAAGTAATTGTCAGTTAATTTTTTGGCTAAAGACACTCTGTGCTAACCAGCACAAAGCTATAAAGCCATTTAGTTAAACATAGACGTGATTAGGAGAATATGTACTTAAAATGAAGAAATAATGAAGGTGGAAAGTGGTGGAGCTAAGCAGGATCGAACTGCTGACCTCCTGCGTGCAAGGCAGGCGCTCTCCCAGCTGAGCTATAGCCCCACATTCCAGTTTGGATACGCTGAGAAATTTATATTTTTTTTATTTCTCCGTCAATACTGGTGGTAAAAAAATCACAAAGTTTTTGCACGCTTTGTTACACTGACAGTCAAAATAATAAGCATGTTAGTCAGTTTACTATGTTGAAACTCCCTTTTCTGTTCGTACTTATGACGATTTTTTTGTCTGGATGTGTAACAAAGCCTGATGAGCCTTTTAAGGTTGCAGAACAAACATTACACACACGCCTGGCTGATAACGGCTCAAAATTATTTGCCTTCATTGTGACCGTTGAGAAACAAGCTCGGGTGAAGTTAGATACTCGAAAAGAGATCTCACGTACTGAGTTTAAGATGTTTTTAAATGAAGAGCATATCGAAGACTCTCCGGCATTAAAGTTAGCCTTGGAAGAACGTGCGGTACAGCTTCTAAAAACGGCTCTAGACGAGCAGGATTATTGCCAGCAAGGTTATGATATTGAAGAGGTGTATTGGAAAGAGCGCAAGGTTCAGCTAAGAGGTCAGTGTCGTGACTGAAGTTAATAAGTTAACTGAGTTAGAGAGCTTATTTAAACAATTGAATCTCAATGCAATAAAATACCAACACCCGCCTTTAAACACGTGCCAAGATGCAGACGAACTTAATCTCAATCGGGCTGGTGAAAGAATAAAAAACCTATTTTTACGAGATAATTACGGTAAGCGACATTTTTTATTATTGGTGCCTGCTGATTACCTGGTGGACTTAAAAGCACTGTCTAAACAGCAACAGTTATCGCGACTGGGATTTGCATCATCCCAACGGTTAGCTAAATACCTAGGTGTTAAACCTGGCTGTGTTTCGGCATTAGCGGTTTTCAACGATACTGAACAAGTTGTCACTGTGTGGGTAGAATCAAGTTTATGGCAGGCAGAACAGTTTCAATGCCACCCATTTTTCAATGATCAGACTTGGGTGTTAAATAAAGCGGATTTAGAGTGCTTTTTTGAGTACACAGGTCATGCGCCTCAAGTCATAGATGTGCCTTGCTTGTAGTTTGCAAGGCATGCAATAAGCCCGAGTGAGCAACACACTAATAAACAAGCCAAAAACGCGATATAGCCATATTCTTCAAAGATAAACCCGGGTAAGAATGACCCAAGTGCGCCACCGCTGTAATAAAAAGACACATAGGCACCGTTAGTCACCGAAGCGGGTGCGGTACTAATTTTGTTTGCTAACGGCGCTGCAGTTGCGTGTATAACGAACATACAACCACAGAAAAGGGTAAAACTGATAATAAATAAGCTTAATATATGGCTTGTAAGCATGATGTGACTTACACAATATAAAATGAACATCAGGCTCAGTAGTGCCCAAGCGTTTTTAATTTTCTTATTAAGCCATGGCGTGCACGCAGATAAAATTGCTCCGACCAAATAGCCCGTGTAGATAAAACCGATTTCTTTACTATCCGTAATGCCGTATTGGCTTTGTACAATAAAGGGTAAAAAGTTCAGTAATGCGGCAAAGCAAAAAAACATGAAAAATACTGCGACGAATAGGCGTAAAAGAACAGTGTCTTTTAAATGTACTAAATGCAGCCAGAGCTTTATTTTTTGTTTAGTGCTTTCTTCTTTTTTGAGTTGTTTAGGAATGATTAACGCAAGGACAACTAAACTCACACTAACTAAGTAGAAAAAGTTCTGCCACTGCCAAAATGCGGCAAAGTTTGCAGCAAGCATCCTGCCTAAGTAACCCCCAATAATTGAACTACCAATATAAAGAGTCATATTTCTTTGTAATGCATCACCTTTAAAAGTGGTGCCGATATAACTAGTCATACCTATTAGCGCAGCAGGTAATGTAAGGCCTTGTATAAGTCTGCAAATTAATAGTCCTGAGAAGTAATCTGAATAGGCAAAAAGTAAGTTACTTGCGGCAAGGATCAATAAGGCGATACGCAAAATTGACAATGGATTGAACTGGCTCAGCATAACGCCGTAGCAAAGTGGTGCGATGGCAAGTGGCAGCATAGTCACTGTCATTAATGCGCCACTGTTTGCAATTGAAACATCATATAGCTCAGAAAAAATAGGTAACAGAGGTTGAGGGGCGTATAAGACTAAAAATGTACAGACAGAGCAAAGCAGTAATTTAAATAATGACATGGTGTCTGATACCCAAAACAGCGCAAATAAGAAACTATTGTGCTAAACCTTTATAGGCTAGTTAAATATAAAGTTAAATTGCAGAGCATGTTAATGCATGAAACGCGTTAAGTTTAAAGCTTTATCAATTAGTTGGTAATTTTTTGCGCTAAATCACACTTTATTTGCTTTACTTTAGTTAGATTGCAGTTGCACCTCTCTTTGTCGTGTCGTGCATCTGAGTTAATATATTGGGAATTGTATTTTCATGGAGTTGCAGCATGGGTTCTCTACAAGACCAATTACTAAAAGCAGGTTTAACGACTGAGCATAAAGCCAAAGTTGCTAAAACCGAAAAACGTAAAGCACAAAAGAAGAAAAAGAAAAAAGGCGCGACAAGTGATCAATCTGACTTACAAAAGCATATTGAACAAACAAAGCTTGAACAGCAGCGCAAAGCCGAAGAGCTAAATCAAGCTAAGCAAGCTGAGTTAAAAGAGCGCGAGCAAGTTGCCCGTGTTAAGCAAATTTTAGAGCACCACAACCAAGATGAAATTCGTGGTGAAGTGACATTCAACTTTACTTACGACAATAAAGTAAAAGAGTTGGATGTGAACGAGCAAACTAAACAAGCCCTATCAAAAGGCCGTTTAGCAATTTGTGTTCTTGAAGGTAAGTTTTATGTACTTCAAGACGAGCCAGCACGTAAGATCGCTGAAGTTGACGAAAAATACATTGTTTTCCATGTTGCTGACGATACAGCAGAAAGCGATGAAGACGACCCATATGCAGGTTATGAGATACCAGACGATCTAACTTGGTAAAGTCGTGATTGGGGCAAGTAAAGAATTCATATAGTCACACAAGAAGAGAAAATTATGAGTAAAGTAAAATATATGGTTTTAGGTGCAGGCATTGCGTTTACTGCATTTGCAAACAATGCAGAAGCTGCAGACGGTAAAGCGTTATACACGGCAAAAATGTGCCAAACATGTCACGGTGCTGAAGGTAAAGCGCCAATCATGGACGCTTATCCTAAAATCAATGGTCAAAACAAAACATACCTACTTAACCAAATGAAAGACATTAAATCTGGCGCGCGCGCTAATGGTATGTCTATGGCAATGAAGGCGATGGTTGCAAATGTATCTGACGCTGAGCTAGAAGCGATTGCTGATTATTTATCAAAAGTTAAGTAATCCACATTGGATTATGAAAAAACCACCGCATGTCGGTGGTTTTTATTTTATTGAACATCGAACAAGAGTCATTTAGACTTCTAAACTTCTAAATTGGCTGGTTGAGCCAAGTTAATATTTTAAGGCAAATTATGTTTGAACTACCAAAACTCAACTTAAAAGACAAAGTCAGCGAACAAGAGTGGCAACTTCGTGTTGATTTGGCTGCGTGTTATCGTCTAGTTGAGCATATGCGTTGGGGCGATTTAATTTACACGCATATGTCTGCGCGTTTACCGGGTACAGATCATTACTTGGTGAATGCATTTGGTTTGAGTTTTGATGAAGTGACAGCATCTAATTTAGTGAAGGTCGACTTACAAGGAAATATTTTGGATGACACGCCATTTGAAATAAATCCTGCTGGGTTCACCATTCACAGCGCTATTCACGAAGTAAGAGAAGATGCTCACTGTGTGATCCACTTACATACAAAAGAAACCATTGCTGTTGCCAGCCTTGAGTGTGGTCTATTGCCATTAAGCCAACATTCTATGTTCTCATTGCCCTCGCTGTCTTATCACGATTATGAGGGCTTAGCGGTGAATGAAGACGAAAAAGCGCGCCTACAGAATGATTTAGGCACTACCAATCATATGTTGTTAGTTAATCACGGTGGTTTGACCGTAGGTCCAACGGTGGGTGATGCCTTTATGCGTTTTTATGACTTACAGCGCGCTTGTGAAATTCAAGTTGCAATTCAAGCGATGGGCCAAAAAGCCGTGCCTGTGCCTCAACCAATCATTGACAATATTTATAATCAAGCAAATGTCGTTCATAGCGGTAGCACAGGTGGTCAGTTAGCCTGGCCTGCAATGCTGAGAAAAGCGTACCGCCTTGATCCTAGTTTTGCTGAATAGGAGCTAACATGAAAGTAACTCGCGTCGAAGTTTTTGATATCCATTGTCCAGACAGACCAGCTTGGACTCCAGTTTTTATTCGTATTCATACTGATGAAGGTATCAGTGGGGTAGGTGAAGCAGGTCTTGCTTATGACTTAGGTCACAGTGCGGCAGCGAGTATGATCAAAGAAATGGCAGAAGCTTTTCTTATTGGTCATGACCCATTTCAAACAGAAATGCTTTGGTCACGTATGCTACGTGAAAGTTTCTGGGGATTAGGTGGTGGCCCTGTAGTTTACGCTGCGATGAGTGCCATTGATACTGCACTTTGGGATATTAAAGGTAAAGCATTAAATCTGCCTGTTTATCAACTTCTCGGTGGTAAGGTAAACCCAGAGCTACGCACCTATGCGTCGCAACTACAGTTTGACTGGGATGATGAATTCAAAGCCCTTGTGCAACCTCATGAATATGCGGAAGCAGCTCACAAAGCAATTGCCGAAGGATACGACGCGGTTAAAGTTGACCCTATCATGTATGACAAAGACGGTAATACCTATTACGACCGTACTAAGCTTATCTCTCGCGCTGAAATGAAATTATACCGTGCACGTATGGCGGCTATTCGTGAAGCGGTAGGTGACGAAGTGGACATTATTTTTGAATGTCATAGCCTACCAGGGGCAACATCAGCTATTCAAATTGGTGAGATCGCAGAAGAGTTCGATTGTATGTATTACGAAGAGCCGGTGAATTACTTAAACCACTCTTTACATGCGAAAGTTGCCGATAAAGTGGCAGTGCCAATTGCTGGTGGTGAGCGTTTATATAACCGCTGGGGTGTACGTCCATATTTAGAAGACCAAAGTGTTGATGTATTACAGCCAGACATCGGTCTATGCGGTGGTTTTACTGAAACGAAGAAAGTGTGTGATTACGCGGATATCTTTGATGTGCGTATTCAAGCGCACGTATGTGGTGGTCCTGTTGCCACTGCGGCATCGCTTCATTTAGAAACGGCGATTCCTAACTTCTTAATTCATGAACACCATACTTATGCGATTAAGAAATGGAACCGTGAGTTATGTATTCAAGATCCACAGCCTAAGAATGGTGTATTCAAAGTATCAGAAGCGCCAGGTATCGGTATTGAGCTAAATGATGAAGTGGTTATGCGTTCTACACGTGTTGAAATTAAATAACGGCTTAAAAGTTTAAATTAAAAAAGGGTCACATTTGTGACCCTTTTTTAATGGCTTAAATTGATATGAATTAACTAAATTTCGCCATTTCATGTTCTAGATCTTTGGTTAGCCCTTTAATGCTATCGGTAGAGCTGTGCGCATGATGTGACACATTCGCTGTTTGTGCTGCGGTATCAGAAATGGTGACCACACGTTGTGCGGTATCTTCACCCGCTGCGAGCTGTTCTTTTGCTGCATGAGCTATTTGGTGGCTCATTTGTGATATTGCCCCGAGCGATTGCGCGACCATTTGCAATGCATCACTGGCGTCTTTTGACATGCTTACTGTTTTCTCAGAAGTTTCAACGCTCAAGCTTACCGAATTTTTTGCCTCTTGTGTTGCAGACTGAAGGTTGCCAATCATAGTATGAATTTCTTCGGTGCTAGACTGGGTGCGCTGGGCAAGTTGTCGCACCTCATCAGCAACAACTGCAAACCCTCGACCTTGTTCTCCAGCTCGGGCAGCTTCGATGGCCGCATTTAGAGCGAGTAGGTTAGTTTGCTCGGCAATGCTTTGAATAACACTGAGTACATTGGCAATATTTTTAACTTCATCGTCAAGGATACGAATGTTATTACCAGCGCTGTCAATTTGTTGCTCCAATAAAGCAATAGCTTGCGCTGCTTCTGATGTCTTCTTATCTGCATTTTGACCTTGCTGCTCAGCTTCTTGTACTGAGTATGCGGCTTGTTCTGCGTGTTCAACAACGGTCTGTGCTGATGCGGTTAGCTCGGTAATTGCTGAGGCAACCATTTGCGTTTCTTCACTTAAACTTCTGGTTAGTTTTTCTAGCTCTTCAGAGCGGGCTTCTCCGTCATGACTCTGAGATTGCAATTCATTACTCACATGTTGAATACCATCAACAACGCCTTTAAGGCCTTGTTGCATGTATTGCATTGCGGCGATAATGCTCTCTTCGTTTGCATTATTAGTTTTAATCTCAGTACTTAAATTGCCTCTGGACACTCGTTTAACGATTGCGAGTACTTGATCTAACTCAGCACCTAATTTATTTGAAAGTCCCAGACCGAATTTAGCTAGGGCAAATGAAATCGCTGTGGCAATAATCAATGAAATTGTTAACAGCCATTGCGCAGTATTCCAATAACGCGCTTCGGTTTCTTTTGAACTGATACCTGTGCCAATATACCAGCCAAACAAACGTGTTTTTTGCACCACTGAGGTAATATCAACAACTTCACCTCCTTCAATTCTATCCCAGTGATAGGTGATAATTTTACCTGTTTGATTGCCTACTTCTCGCTGTACTAATGAACCAATACTTTGATTTTTTGTATCTCTGAATTCATGAAAACTGGTCCCATGTAATTCGGGGTCATGAGGCGCGGCGAGAAAGTCTAAATTGTTGTCTACTACATAGACGTATTCAGAATCATGGTATTTATTTTCACGTAGCATTTCGGTGGCCAGCTTTTTAGCTTGGGCTTCATCTAATTCACCTTTTTCTACGTAATATTCAAATTGCTCTACGATGTTGACCGTGCTTTTCATGAGCTGATTGATGCGCGCAACATTATCGTTTTCACTAGCGTGTTTTAAGGCTTGTAAACCAAACACAGCAACAATTAAAAGCGATAAGAAGATAGCTGCAGTAAATAAAATTATTTTTATTCTTAAAGTAATACCTGACAGCACGACGGACTCCTAACAAAATTCAGTCTTTCATGTCTATCATGATTATAGGGTAGATGTTAAGCGGGGATTGCGAATAAGCAGGATTTATGAGGTGATATTTTTTCATAAACCCTGCATATTTATGTGGTTATCAGCCAATTAACTGAACTTCTTGTTCGCTTAATAAGCGGTATTCACCGGGTGAAAGCGTTTCATCTAACTCAATACCACCAATGTTTTCTCTATGCAATTCAACGACTTTATTGCCAACGGCAGCAAGCATTCGCTTCACTTGGTGGTACTTACCCTCACAAATTGAGAGTCTTAAGCTGTAAGTCGCTAAGCGCTCTGCTTTTGCAGGTAAAGTTGCATGTTTTTCACCATGTAGCATGACACCTTCCTCTAGCTGAGAAAGCATTTCATCACTGATAGGCTCTAGGGTTTCAACTAAATAGGTCTTAAATTTCTGCTGCTTAGGAGAAGTTACTTTATGAGACCAATCGCCATCATTAGTAATCAGCACTAAACCTGTGGTGTCTATATCTAAGCGACCCGCAACATGAAAGTTTTTTAAGTTAGGTTCATCAAGTAAGTCGAACACTGTTGCATGCATGTCATCATTATTGGCACAAATATAGTCTTGTGGTTTATTCAACATGTAATAGCGAAGGCCAAGATAAGCTATGTGTTCACCTTGCCATTCGACATGATCTTCAGCTTGCACTTGGTGATCAAATTTAGTGATTTGTACTCCGTTTACGACTGCATTACGTTTTTTTATACCCGCTTTGACTTTGGTGCGAGGAAGTTCAGTAATGTGACTAATAAATTTATCTAAACGACAAGGAAATTTCATGTTAAATCGCTCTGTAATGCATTGTAACCAGATTATACGCAAGCTCTCCGGCTAAATCAGTTCTTTCTATAAATCTCAGGCATTAAATCGTAGATATGAACGCTGAGCTGATAATCATCCCCTACTATATCCTCTAGTGCGTAAAGTAAGGTGTCACTTAGACGCTGCTTTTGCTCAATCTCGCGTCCTGTCATTATATGTGCCTGAATATGAACAAATCCTGCCTTACCATTGCCTAGTTGAAAATGTGAAAAGCTGTTCGCTCGGGTCTTTACCGTGGTTAAATCAAATAACGCTGTGCCAATTGCTGCTTGATGAATGGTTGCGACCAGTTCTTCGGTCTGTATATGTAAATTGTCTGAGTGCTCAATGATAAAGTGCGGCATAGATGACTTCAGTCCTTAATTGTGCGTAAATAACGCTATGTTATGTGAATATAGATGTATTGTCAGATGTTTTTAAAACGCAATCTCGGCGCTATTTTGATCACTGCGGGCTTAATGGGTTGTAGTGATGATGCTGCAAAAGTAAGTTTGGGCCTGTTTACTACCAAAGATGTGGTGGTTAAAGCGAAGCAAGATCCTATAGTGACAGGCGTTACTTGTCATATAAGTCATATAGAAGCGGATTTAGATTTTTCAGACCCTTCGGATATGTCCATCGCGTGCCGACAAACAGGCCCGATTACTGCTGAGCAATTAAAGCAAATAGATTTATCAAAAGATGGTGAAGTGGTTTTTAAGGCCTCTAAAAGTATTTTATTCAAATCTCTAAAAGTGCGTCGTATTTACGATGCTGATACGCAAACCTTATTGTATTTGTCTTATTCGACTAAAGAGACCAGTGGAAGTCACCATCATGCTTTATCGAGCGTGCCTTTATATAACACTCAGGCTTGGAATTGGACTAACAAAGAAAAATAAATATGTTGTCATTATTTAAAACAAAACCCCTTGTATCAAAAGAAGAAGAAAGTTGGTTAATCGATGCCTTTATTTGGGCATGCGATAACTTTGATGGTCAATATTTTTTAGAGCATACGCAAGTTATCGAGCCGACAGGGCAGTTTTTCCCAGATCAGGTTTCAAGTGTTGAGCAAATGGCGCAAACCGTGTTTAAGCGCGTGCGTGATTACGCAGGCTTACAAGTATGGCCTGTGCAATTGGTTAACCCCAATCAAATGATGCCTCAGCAAATTGCACCATTTAAATTTGTCGGCTCTAACCGTGGAGCCCAAGCGCAGATCGTTAACCCGCCTAGTATCCCAATGAGTTTGTCTTATAACCCAAACCAGATTAATCAGCCGCAAGACCTCGTTGCCAGTTTGGCAGGAAGTTTAGCTTTGATGATGGTTTATCAAAAAGGCGTTATGCCGCCGGGAGGGAAAGAGCAAATTCCTGCAGCCAGTGATGCATTAGCGTGTTATTTAGGCTTTGGGGTGATGATGAGCAATACCGTCTATCAATTTAAAGGTGGCTGTGGCTCATGTTATAACCCTTATGCCAATAGGCAGGCGGCACTTACCGAGCCTCAGACAGTGTTTATGCATGCCCTGATCTGTCATTTTAAGCCGCAAGTTGATGGTAAGAAGCATCTAAAATCTCATTTGCGTAGTATGTATAAACAGGCCCAAAAGCAAATTAAAGCTTTATTAAATGAATCAGCCAACCCGTACTTGTTAGCGTTAGAAGAGAAGCGCCATGCTCAGTTATCTTGATGAATTTTTGTTAATCGCCATTGCGCATTTTTTTGCGGTGGCAAGCCCAGGGCCTGATTTTGCCATTGTACTCAAACAGAGTATTCAACAAGGGCGTAATAACGCCTTATGGACTAGCGCAGGTGTTGGGTTGGGGATATTCGTGCATGTCGCATATTGTTTATTAGGTGTGGCTTTAGTGCTAGCAAACTCTCCTGAGTTATTTACTATTTTAAAGTATGTTGCTGGTGCGTATTTAGCTTATATGGGTGTGCAAGCGCTCAGAGCCAAGCCGGCATCTGGTGATGACAATATAGATACCGCGGAGCGTGTTCAAGTTGAATCAGCCTTTAAAGCATTCAAACGTGGTTTTTTGGTCAATGCATTGAACCCTAAAGCGACTTTATTCTTTATGTCATTATTCACACTTGTAATTGCGCCAACAACGCCGACTTCAGTGCAAGCGATATACGGTCTTTATATGGCGTTAGCTACTTGGGCATGGTTCTCATTTTTAAGTATGGTTTTGAGTAAGCAATCTGTGCGTGCCTTTTTTCATCGAGCAGGGCATTGGTTTGATAGAGGCATAGGTGTTGTGCTGATTGCCTTGGCAATTCGAGTGGTGGTGTAGCAATGACAAAGAAGCACATTAATTTTGCCTATGGCTCGAATATGTCTACCTCTAGGCTATTTGCGCGTTTACCCAATGCAGAATTACTCGGTGTGGGCACTTTACATGCGTATCAGTTGACGTTTGATATGCTTTCTACCGACGGCTCAGCAAAGTGCAATATTGTGCCTGCAAAGCAGCGCGAGGTGTTTGTCCACGGTGTACTGTATGCGTTAGATGACCAAGAGCTTGCGAGATTAGATGCAATTGAAGGTGAAAGATACGACCGTGAAGCGGTGGAGATTGTGCGTCCATGTGGTGAAATACTCATCGCTCAGAGTTATATTGCTAATACTTTTATAGATACGCACCTGCCTTTTGACTGGTATGTCGAGCACGTTCTAAAAGGCGCGCAAGAGCATCAATTCAACTCTGATTATATAACTCAAATCTCAGCACAAGCATCGCAAAGCGATAGTAATATTGATCGCGCTGCTAGAGAATGGGCCATCCACAAATTATAAAAGAACAACAACAAGGGACATTATGAAACTCAAGGCATTATTTTCAGCCATGTGTTTAGTGGCTGCGACAAGCGGCTTCAATGCATTTGCACAACAAGTTAAGCCACAAGAAGTGGAGCAAGCTGTCAACGACGCTATGTCGCAATTTAACATTCCGGGTATTGCCATTGCAGTGGTAGAGGATGACAAAGTTGTGTTAGCAAAAGGCTTTGGAGTACGTCACCTAGAGTCAAAAGCGCCGGTTAATGCGAATACGTTATTTGGTATCGCTTCTAACTCTAAAGCGTTTACTGCTGCGGCGTTGGCTATGCTGGTGGATGAGGGCAAAATTACTTGGGACGATAAAGTCATCAAGCATATTCCTGAGTTTAAATTACATGATTCATATGCCACTCGAGAAATGACCATTCGTGACTTATTAAGTCATCGCAGTGGTTTAGGGTTAGGTGCCGGTGATTTGATGATCTGGCCAGATACTAATAAATCAGTGCCTGAGCTAATTGAGGGGATCAGCCATTTAAAACCGGTTTCGAGCTTTCGTAGTCAATACGCTTATAACAACTTGATGTTTGTGATGGCCGGTGAAGTGGTAGCGCGTGTCAGTGGTTTAAGCTGGCAAGAGTTTGTTGAGCAAAAAATGATGAAACCGCTTGAGATGACCACGTCTCGCGCTGGTTTTTCTCGTATTGATAAAGCAAATCAAAACTGGGCTACAGGCCATATTCCAATGGATGGCGAGTTAACCCCTTTCTTTGTGAACTATTTAGAAGATTTTCGTGGTGCAGGTGCCATTGCATCTAACGTCAATGAAATGAGCCAGTGGTTATTAACACAGCTTGATGGCGGTAAAATGCCAAATGGTAAACAATTGTTTAGCCCTGAGCAGCAAGTACAAATGTGGCATCCACATATTATGCGTGTGGCGTCTAAAAATGCCTTTGAAGCGTATCGCCAGCAATTTAGAGGGTATGGTTTAGGTTGGTCGATTGAAGATTATAACGGCTTCAAAAAAGTCGGTCACGGTGGTGGTATTTTAGGTATGGTGTCGCAGGTTGCGATGATCCCAGAGAAAAAGCTAGGTGTTGTGGTTTTATCTAACCAGCAAGCTTATCCTGCATTAACGGCTATCATCAATGAAGTGTTTGAAGATGCATTAGGTCTTGAAGATCAAGACTATGTGACAAAAGCGGCTGAACGTTTCCACAAAGGTAAAAAAGAAGCCTATGCCAAAGCTGGAGCGGTGAAGCTTGAACAAGTACAACCAGCGTTACCTGTACAAAATTATACAGGTACGTTAACCAGCGATTGGTATGGTGATGTGATTGTCGAGTATGTGGCTAATGAACTACGTATTGATTTTACTCATACTAAAATGCTCAAAGGTAAATTAGAGCACCACACCGGCAATACTTTTATTGTGCGTTGGGATGACACACTATTAGAAGCAGATGCGTACATTCATTTTGAAATGGATAAAGCACAGCAAGTAAAGTCAGCGAGTATGGAATATGTGAACCCGCACATTACCGACTTTAGTTTTGATTTTCATAACTTGGGTTTAAAAGCGAAGCGCGCAGAATAGCTTTCAGCTTTCAGCTTTCTGCAGTTTAAGGCCCGATCAGGTTAACTTGGTCGGGCTTTTTTGTATTAGCATTGGTAAAGTTTAGAGCGTAGTCAGTTATATGTTCTAACTAGCACCAAAGTCGCAAAGGCGTTATAAGATAGTTTTGTTAAACTGAACGTGAATTTATCTTGGCAAGGACCCGTTATGCGTACCGCAGTTATCAGTCACCCACATTGTCGTAAACATAAAATGATCGAAGATCACCCCGAGTGCCCTGAGCGCCTTGATGCGGTATCTGACCGATTATTGGCATCTGGGCTGGATATTGCGGTGGCTCAAAAAAGTGCCCCTAAAGCAGAGTTAGAGCACATAGCATTGGTGCATGACAGAGCATTAATCGATAAAGTGCTGACTTTAATTCCGCAAGAAGGACTGAGAGAACTCGATGGTGACACTTGGTTGTGCCCGGATTCTATGAAGGCTGTTGAGCGTGCGGTTGGAGCCGGTATCTTAGCGGTGGATGAAATTCTAGCCGATAGTATTGATGCTGCATTTTGCAATGTCAGACCACCAGGTCACCATGCTAATCAGTCAACGTCTTCTGGCTTCTGTATTTTTAACAACGTTGCCATTGCTGCCGCTTATGCAAAACAGCAGGGTGTGAAACGTATCGCGATTTTAGATATTGACGTACACCATGGTAATGGCACCCAAGATATTTTTAGAGATGATGAAAGCGTACTTTTTTGCTCATTGTTTCAGTATCCGTTTTACCCTAATACCGCCATTGAAAATACTGACACTGTTATTAACTCACCATTGGCGATAGCCAGTGATGGGGTTGATTTGAAGGCGCTATATACACAGCAATGGGAGCCTACGTTAAGGGCGTTTAACCCCGAGCTAATCTTTATTAGTGCAGGCTTTGATGCCCATCTAGAAGATGATATGGGCAGCCTTAAATTCACTGAGGCGGATTATCAATGGCTAACGGAGCAGGTTGCTGAACTTGTTAAGCAAACAGAGTGCAAAGGGATTGTCTCTTACCTTGAAGGTGGTTATGCACTCTCTGCACTAGGTAGAAGTGCAGTGACGCACATTAAAGCCTTGGTTGAAGCTTAAGGCTTATTATTTAGAGCTCAGACTATTTAGTCTTGCCTGTAAATCTCACAGGTAAAATCATATAGATCTTGCAAAGAAGTGAAGGTAAGTTTCGCAATACAGCAATGACCGTCTTGCGCTAATTGCTGCTGCAGCTTTGTTGTTAACTTATCAAGATTCACGTCAATGTGCTGGCTTGACGCCAGGTTAAATGCCTCACCTCTATTTTGAACATACATCGATCCCCTTTTCTGTTCCTCTGAGAGATAGAAAAGCGCATCAGGCAGTGATGACTCACTTTCAATATACTCAATGCTTTGTTCTGTTATGAGCAATAAAGGGAATGCTTGAATAGTCAAAATTTGTCCTCAATCAAAGTTTGTTTCTTAGCCAATATTATACTGGCAAAGATTGACTCAATGCGAGGAGTGCTTAATGACATCTGAAAGTCGTCAACTAAAGGTCAAAGATATCTTTACCAACCAGCTGCTATCGTGTGATATCAGCACCTCATTATTTAGTGCGGTAACAAAAATGCGTGCGCATAAGGTTAGCTCTATTTTTGTTACGGAAGAAGATAAAATTGTAGGTATCTGGACCGAATCAGATTGCGTTAAACTCAACTTTTCACAGCAAGGCTTTCAGCAAACCCCTATTGGGGAATTGATGGCTACGCCAGTACAAAGCGTACAAATTGATAAAAGCCTCAGTGAAGCTACCATCAAATTTCACCAATTGGGTATTCGTCATCTACTGGTTAAAGATGAGCACTTTGAGCCGGTTGGGGTAGTGTCACTGTCAGATATTGTGCGTAATCAGGGATTAGATCATTACCTGCATTTTAGGCCAATAGACGATCACTACGAAAAGAAGGTGACTATTTTAGATAGTAATGATTGTATCTCTAAAGTCATTGATGTGATGAGAATTAAACAAGTCACGGCGGTGCTCATCAATAATAAGTCTCTCGGTGAATATGGCATTATTACGCAAAGAGACATAGCTTATATGGTGCTTAACCCTGATTGGCGTATGCCGTGTTGGGAGCTAGCCAGTTACCCAATGCAGTCAGTGGTTCCTAAAGACAGTTTGTTTGATGCTTACCGGTTAATGACAGCTAACTCAATTCGTCATTTAGTAGTTAAAGAGCCAACCACAGAGCAGGTAATTGGCTTGCTGGCATTAAAAAATGTCTTAACCGAAATCGAAACCGCATACTGCAGCGAACTCGAAAAAGTGCTCGCCCAACGTGACCTTGCACTGCAAAAATCAGAGAAGAACCTCTACCTAGCAAATCGCATCATAGATGCGTCTCTAGATGGCATTATGATCACCAGAAGTTCAGGCGAAATCATTCAGATAAACCCTGCTTTTAGTGCCCTGACAGGCTACAAAGATTACGAAGTTTTAGGTAAAACCCCCAACTTGTTGAGTTCAGGAATTCATCCGCCGGAATACTATAAGCAAATGTGGGCTGAATTAGATGAAAAAGGGGTGTGGCAGGGGGAGATTTGTAATCGTAAGAAAAATGGCGACATTTATGTAGAGTGGCTGACTATCATAGAAATCAATGAACCATACAGTGACGATGTGCTTTATGCCGCTATCTTTAGTGACATTACAGAGCGTAAAAATGCTGAAGAGAAAATAGTCCGTCTCGCCTATTTTGACGAATTAACAGGCCTGCCTAATCGTCGTTTGTTTAATGACCGGCTTTCGATGGCACTTGCTTCAGCGCACAGAGATAAGCAAAAGTTATCAGTCATGTTCATTGATTTAGACCGCTTCAAAGAGGTCAACGATACCCTTGGGCACAGTGCTGGCGATGAGTTACTTGTAAAAGTGAGCGAGCGTATTAAAGGACAGCTCCGAGAAGGCGATACATTAGCAAGGCTCGGTGGTGATGAATTTGTGGTGTTACTGACTGAAGTAAAAGATTTGGCCGATGTGGTGTCGTTTGCTAATGATATTCTAGATTTGCTCGGACAGCCATTTGAAATTAGCGGTATGAGTGTTGGGGCTACGGCATCTATAGGCGCGGCTGTGTATCCCGAAGATGGTTTAGACAGTGAGTCTTTGCTCAAGCATGCTGATGTTGCCATGTACCGCTCTAAAGAAGTGGGGCGTAACTCTTTTCAGCTCTATAAAGCCTCTATGAATGCGCGTTCGTTAGAGCGTTTGTCGATGTTAAGCCGTTTTCAAAGCGCTTTAGAATGTAATGAGTTTGAGCTTCACTACCAGCCAGTACAATGTTTAAATGAAGAGCATATTTCGAGTGTTGAGTGTTTACTTAGATGGCAAGATCCAAATTTAGGCATGATCTCACCAGCTCAATTTATTCCACTTGCTGAGGAGCTGGGTTTAATCACTAAATTGGACCAGTGGGTGATCAATCGGGCCTGCGAAAAAATGGCATTTTGGCGCCATAAAGGTATTCAACTACAACGCATTGCGATCAATATTTCGGCACAACATTTACATCAAGGTGAACTGGCTCTAACCGTTGCAAATGCCTTAGAGCGACACCAACTTCCAGGAAGCTGTTTAGAAATAGAATTAACTGAAAGCAGCTTTATCAGTAATTTACATGAAGCAAAGAGCGAGCTGAAAAAGCTAAAAGCGTTAGGCGTTTCGATTGCGCTAGATGATTTTGGCACTGGCTATTCAGCTTTAAGTTATTTAACTAAGTTACCTATTGATGTATTAAAAATCGATGCCAGCTTTACCGCGAAAGTCCCTGACGAATATGGCAATAGTGAGATTGTGACTGCCATTGTGGCGATGGCAAAGGCCTTAAAGTTGAAAGTAGTGGCTGAAGGGGTAGAGAAGCAAGTTCAAAAGGAGTTCTTAAAGCAGCTAGACTGCCATTACTTGCAAGGCTATTTGTTCTGTAGGCCTTTAAGTGAATCTCATTGGTTGAGTTTTTACCAAGAGCGTACAGGTTCAAATTTAGAAACACCGATGCATTAACTGCATCGGCGTTTTACTCAACTAGTTAACTTACAAGGCTTCGAAAGCCACTTCGTAAGAGGTGAATTTACGAATGTTGATAACGCCTTTATCAAAGATTAAGTACTGACCTTTAATGCCTTCAAGTACACCAGAGACTTCAGGATCCTTGTCGAAGTTAAACGAGCTGATCTTGGTCGGGTATTCTGTAATAGGGAAATCTAAATCAACCACATCTTCATCTAATTGTTCAATGGCGGTGGCACCAAACAATTCAGCCAGCTCATCTAATTTAGCTTGAATTTGTGGTATAAGCTTAGCAGCCGCGGCTTTTAAATCGACATCGACACTAACGCCTTTGAGCATATTGCGCCAATTGGTTTTATCGGCAATGAACTCGGCTAAAGCGACTTCTACGAGACCTGACTGCAAGCGTGTTTGCACCTTAAAAATAGGCAGAGCTTGCGTCGCACCTTGGTCAATCCAGCGTGTAGGAATTTGTGTATGACGAGTAATACCGACTTTTAACCCTGACGTATTAGCAAGGTAAACATAGTGCGGGATCATACAATTTGCTTCACCCCATTCAGGCTCGCGACAGGTACCTTGATCAAAATGACAAGTTTCAGGCTTCATAATACACATGTCACAGCTAGCCAGTTTTTTCATACACACAAAGCAATGACCTTGTGAGTAACTTTTTTTGGTTTTTTTACCACAGCTACAACAAAAAATATTACCTGTGAAAGTGAGCTTAATCGCTTTACCAAAATATTGGTTTAGATTAACCAATTCATCGCCTAGTGGTAGGTGATATTGAATCGGTTGAGTGTGATCTGCTTTTAGTTTACGCAGTGTACCTTGCATCTTTACGCCCCTAAAGATGTGAAAATTTAAGTGCGCAGTCTAGCAAAGCTGGTGGCTAGTTAAAAGAAAGGCCCTATAAAGGGCCTTTAATCATCTAAATAGATGTGAGATTACTGTTCTCGAGCAATGGCGCGATAAGCGATATCAGTACGGAACTCAACGCCGTCCCAATTGATTTCGTTTACCAGTGCATACGCGCGTTTTTGCGCTTCAGTCACAGTGTGACCAAGTGCAGTTGCACAAAGTACACGACCGCCCGCTGTTACAACGTTTTCGCCGTCTTGCTTAGTACCTGCGTGGAATACTTTCTCACCTTCAGCATAATCAACACGAAGACCTGAGATAGCATCACCTTTTGGATAGCTACCAGGGTAGCCTTTCGCTGCAAGTACGACGCCTACCGCTGCACGTGAATCGAACTTAATTTCAGTTTGATCTAGCTCTTCACGGTTTGCCGCTTGAATTAGCTCGACTAAGTCAGACTGTAAACGAAGCATGATAGGTTGCGTTTCAGGATCACCGAAACGACAGTTATACTCGATTACCTTAGGTGTACCCTCAGCGGTGATCATCAGACCTGCGTATAGGAAACCTGTGTAAGGTGCGCCTTCACTTGCCATACCTTCAACCGTTGGGTTGATCACTTCGTTCATGATGCGCTCATGAATGTCAGCGGTTACAACCGGTGCAGGAGAGTAAGCACCCATACCACCCGTGTTAGGACCTTGGTCGCCATTATATGCACGTTTGTGGTCTTGACTTGTCGCAAATGGCAGCACGTTTTTACCGTCAACCATGACGATGAAAGAAGCTTCTTCACCTTCAAGGAATTCTTCGATAACTACACGGCTACCCGCTTCACCGAATGCATTTCCAGCAAGCATATCGCGAATCGCTTCTTCCGCTTCTGCTTCTGTCATTGCAACAATTACACCTTTACCTGCAGCAAGGCCATCAGCCTTGACAACAATCGGAGCGCCTTTTTCTTTTAGATAAGCAAGTGCAGGTTCGATTTGTTCAAACGTTTGATAGTCCGCAGTTGGAATATCATGTCGTGCTAAGAAGTCTTTTGTGAACGACTTAGAGCCTTCTAGTTGTGCTGCTGCCGCTGTTGGGCCGAAGATAGCTAGACCTTCTTCACGGAAGCGGTCAACCACACCAATCACTAATGGTGCTTCAGGACCAACAATGGTTAGCTCGACGTTGTTGTCTTTTGCAAATGCAACAAGTGCATCTAGGTCTTCAACACCAATCGCTACATTTTCTAACTTAGGCTCTAGTGCTGTGCCTGCATTACCAGGTGCAACAAAAACGGTTCTTACAGAAGGGTTTTGAGCGGCTTTAAACGCAAGCGCGTGTTCACGGCCGCCACTGCCAATGACTAGTACATTCATGGCGTATTTATCCTATTATAACTTTTTGAATTTTAGGGTCATGCGATCGCTTTCCCCAATTGCCTTATACTGCTCAGCTTTTTCTTCACCTAAAGCTAAACGTGGTGGCAATGTCCAAACACCTTTCGGGTGATTAGCGCTATCAAGTGGGTTAGCGTTAATTTCGCTTGCTTCTACCAATTCAAAACCTGCTTTTTTAGCAACTTCGATAACATAGCTTTGCTTCATATACCCTGATGACTTTTGGTCTTCGTCGGCACGGTGTTCAGGTAAACGGTGTTCAACAACACCTAAGATACCACCTGTTTTAAGCGCTTTATTAAATGCTTTAAACGCACTTAAAGTGCTTTCTTCACCACCACGCATGTACCAGTTGTGTACATTACGGAACGTTAAAACCATGTCAGCAGAGCCAGCAGGGGCAATGTTTGAGTGAGTGACCGGTGCAAACTCGGTAATTTTTACTTCGCTAAAGCGTGTATCTTCAGCCACTTTCTGCTTAAAGCCAGCCAGTGAGCGCTGGTAATAACCTACTTTTGAATCTGCAGGAAAGTGCGCTGCATAGAAAGTACCTTGACCTTTAACAGCAGGTGCTAAGATCTCTGAATACCAACCACCACCAGGCGCAATTTCAACCACTGTCATATTTGGCTTAAGGCCAAAAAATTCAAGGGTTTGTGCTGGGCGACGGTATTGGTCACGGGCGCGGTTCTTATCAGAGCGAGCATTATCAGCCACAGCAGAGGTTAACTCAGCAGAGCTAGATGATGAAGATGAACCTGTTGCAGAACAACCAGCAATGGCAGTAACAATGCTAGCAGCGAGAAGTGTTTTTAAACCGAATTTCATTTTTTATGTCCTTCACTTTGAGTGTGTTTTAAGCAGACTACTTGAAATTGGGAGAAAGAAAAAGCGCGAAACGATGAATGTTTCGCGCCTATCGATTAGTGACGGAAGTGGCGCATGCCAGTAAATACCATCGCCATGCCAGCTTCATCAGCTGCCGCGATAACTTCTTCGTCACGCATTGAACCACCCGGTTGAATAACCGCAGTGATCCCCGCTTCAGCAGCGGCATCAATACCATCACGGAATGGGAAGAATGCGTCAGAAGCCATAACAGAACCTTTAACTTCTAGGTTCTCGTCAGCTGCTTTAATACCCGCAATCTTCGCAGAGTAAACGCGGCTCATTTGACCTGCGCCTACACCAATTGTCATACCGTCTTTTGCGTATACAATGGCGTTTGATTTAACGAACTTAGCTACTTTCCAGCAGAACATTAGATCTTTCAGTTCTTGCTCTGTTGGCTGGCGCTTAGACACCACTTTAAGGTCACCCATTTCAACCATGCCTTGGTCACGGTCTTGTACTAAGATACCACCATTAACACGTTTGATGTCAGCTTGCGTCGTTTTGCTTGACCATTCGCCACACTCAAGAAGACGAACGTTCTTCTTAGCAGCAACGATTTGCGTCGCTTCTGCAGAGATACTTGGTGCGATGATCACTTCAACGAATTGACGTGACACAATCGCTTCTGCTGTGTTTGCATCTAGCTCACGGTTGAATGCAATGATGCCACCAAATGCAGACGTAGGGTCTGTTTTGAAAGCACGGTCGTAAGCTGCAAGAATGTCTTCGTCTACCGCTACGCCACATGGGTTTGCGTGTTTAACGATAACACACGCTGGCTTGTCGAACTCTTTTACACACTCAAGTGCAGCGTCAGTGTCAGCGATGTTGTTGTAAGAAAGGGCTTTACCTTGTAGCTGCTTTGCAGTTGCAACTGATGCTTCTTCAAGGTTGTTTTCAACATAGAAAGCAGCATCTTGGTGAGAGTTTTCACCGTAACGCATATCTTGCTTCTTAGTGAATTGCATGTTGATAGTACGAGGGAATTTAGTCTCAACTGCGGCTTCTTCAGTGTAGTCAGGGACCATTTTACCGAAGTAGTTGGCAATCATACCGTCGTATTGTGCTGTGTGCTCGTATGCTGCAATCGCAAGGTCAAAACGTGTTTGGTACGTCGTAGAACCTTCGTTTGCTTGCATGTCTGCAATAACGCGCTCGTAATCTGATGCGTTTACAACAATTGTCACGTCTTTGTGGTTTTTCGCTGCTGCGCGCACCATAGTAGGGCCACCGATGTCGATGTTTTCAATCGCATCTTCTAAAGTACAACCTTCTTTTGCAACAGTTTGTGCAAACGGGTAAAGGTTAACAACAACCATATCGATAGCTGAAATGTTGTTTTCTTCCATCACGCCTTCGTCTTGGCCGCGACGACCTAAGATCCCGCCATGTACTTTCGGGTGAAGGGTTTTTACTCGGCCATCCATAATTTCTGGGTGACCTGTGTAGTCAGATACTTCCGTGGCAGCAATGCCGTTCTCTGTTAGTAGTTTAAACGTACCGCCAGTTGATAGTACTTCTACGCCTTGTGCACTAAGTGCGCGGGCAAATTCAACAATACCGGTTTTATCTGACACGCTTAGTAGCGCGCGACGAATTGGACGATGTATATCCATGATGGTTTGGGTTTCCTCAATGATTACTTAAGGGCTAGCTTAGAAGTGCGCTATTTTAGCCTAAAATGAATGAGAAAACGATTAAAAAGGCAGAGAAGAGGGTGAGAAAAACTGAATTTATGCTGTTGGTATTTTGCACAAAGTGTGTTTGTTTGAAATTTTAGTATTAGTTTCTTGAAGCGCTAAATTGTTAAAATTTAGGCAATAAAAAAGCACCCTAAGGCGCTTTTTTATTAATACCAATCCTCTTAATCGAGTGATTTATTTTGAGGCAAGTAAAATTAGTCGATAGCTAGGCAAAAATTTTGCAATTTAGTTGTTCTAAATAAGGAATTTTTAACGAAGCTAGCGTCAGTTTTAGTCCCTCAAAATAGTTAAGTATTATTGAGGATTGGTATAAGCATTAAGCAGAAACTGAAATTAGTTCATGCCGTACTTTTTAAGCTTCTTACGAAGAGTACCACGGTTGATACCTAGTAAGATCGCAGCACGAGTTTGGTTACCACGAGTATAAGTCATTACTTCTTCTAAAAGTGGTGCTTCAAGCTCAGAAAGAACAAGATCGTAAACGTCTTGTACGTCTTGACCGTTAAGCTGTTTTAAATAATGGTGTACAGCTTTTTTTACTGCATCGCGCAAAGGTTGCGGTTTCTCTTGTGACTGAACGTGAGCGTTAGTAATAAATGGAGAAGTCACATTTTGTTCGAACATCTTTATGTCTCTTTCTTAGTTAGCTGCTAGTGTTTTAAAGTATTGCTCTAATGCCTCGATTTGCTCATTTGGCGTTTCAAGGGCATTAAATACTCGCCTAAATTGACCTTCTTGGTCATGGGCCTGCAAATACCAAGATACATGTTTGCGTGCGATGCGCGCTCCCATCGGCTCCCCATAGAATTGATGAAGGTTTACTAAGTGCTCCATCAATATGCTTTGCACTTCAGATAATTCTGGTGCAGGCATATGCTCTCCGGTTCGCAAATAATGGTCTATCTCTCGGAAAATCCAAGGACGACCTTGGGCGGCTCGACCAATCATAATGGCATCTGCGCCCGTATATTCCAGTACCTGCTTCGCTTTCTCTGGAGAGGTAATGTCTCCATTGGCAACCACAGGAATTGATATTGAACGTTTAATATCCCGAATCGTGGCATATTCAGCTTCCCCTTTGTACATGCAAGCACGCGTGCGACCATGCACAGCCAAAGAAGCAATTCCATTACGTTCAGCTATCTTTGCAATCTCAACACCATTGCGGTTATCGGTATCCCAGCCAGTACGGATCTTTAATGTCACCGGTACATCAACGGCTGCGACAACTGCCTGAACAATTTCTTCAACCAGTTGTGGATACTGCAATAATGCAGAGCCTGCTAATTTCTTATTCACTTTCTTAGCGGGGCAGCCCATATTGATATCTATGATCTGCGCACCGTTATCTACATTGAACTGGGCTGCTTGTGCCATCAACTCAGGATCGGCACCTGCGATTTGTACAGAGCGAATGCCAGACTCACCAGAATGATCCATACGGTTCATCGATTTATCTGTTTTCCATACTTTTGGATTTGAAGACATCATTTCTGACACCGCAAGACCGGCACCCATTCGACGACATAATTGTCTGAATGGTCTATCAGTGATCCCAGCCATCGGGGCTACAATCAAGTTGTTTTCAAGTTGGTATGGACCTATACGCACTGCTATCCAAATCTGCCTCGTTTCAAGGGGCGCTAAGTTTACGGTTTTTTTTGAAAAAATCAAAGGCTAATAATTGAACATTATTGCTTTTTTTTTGAACTTTATATCTTGACTTTTGATAACAGTTTGAAGGGGCTTTCTTATTGGGGGATTTTTGAGCAAAAACAGCGTGTGTGAAGAAAAATAATTTAGGGCATGAAAGTGAAAAATTCGTAAAGCCTGTTAAACACAGGCTTTAGCTGTTACAAGTTACTAACTCTACAGACAGAGTGTTTTGCTTAACTAGCTTTCATTTGACCACTTACGCGCGTCCATTCGCCTTCTTGCGCAATGGCTTCAAGGTCAACAAATGGTGCATAAACATCGGCAACAGATTGTGCTTGCTCTTCTAAGATACCTGACATAGCAATCGCACCAGTTGGCTTTAAGAAGCCAAGAATGATCTCATGCAGTTCACGAAGAGGCTGAGCAAGAATATTTGCTACTACAATATCTGCATGAAACTCAGGTTGGTTTTCAGGTAGATATACTTCAAGTTGGTCGGCTACGCCGTTACGCTCTGCATTATCTTTAGAAGCTATCAATGCTTGCGGGTCAATATCAATACCAATCACGCGTTCAGCACCAAGTTTGATTGCAGCAATGCCCAAAATACCTGAGCCACAACCAAAATCGACCACTGTTTTACCCGTCAAATCTTGGCTTTCTAGCCATTTTAAACACAGGGCGGTTGTCGCATGCGTACCAGTACCAAATGCAAGGCCTGGATCTAGCAGTACGTTTACGGCATCCGGTTCTGGAATATCACGCCAGCTAGGACAGATCCAAAGTCGCTCACCAAACTTGATTGGGTGGAAGTTATCCATCCATTCGCGTTCCCAGTCTTTGTCTTCTAACTGCTCTATTTTATAAGTGAGCGTATCAGTAACATTGGCCTTTAGATAGGCTACAACCACGTCCATATCGTGTGCGGCATCGAATAAGCCAATCACCATGGTTTCAGGCCATAAGATGACCTCGCCCGGCTTAGGTTCGTATACCGGAGTATTACTGCCGTCCATAAAAGTGACAGATGGACAGCCTACGTCTAAAAGTAAATCACTGATTTGGTCAGCGCTTTCTTTGTTAGCGTGAATGCGAATTTGGATCCAAGCCATGGGTATTCCTAAATAATGAGTTAATAAAAAGGCCGCTTATAGCGGCCTTCAAAATAAGTTTTTTATTCTTAGCCTTTAACGTCTAAGAAGCTCTTTAATAAATCAGAGCGAGAAGGGTGGCGAAGCTTACGAAGCGCTTTAGCTTCAATCTGACGAATACGCTCACGTGTTACGTCAAATTGTTTACCTACCTCTTCTAATGTGTGGTCAGTATTCATATCGATACCGAAACGCATACGAAGTACTTTTGCTTCACGAGCTGTTAAGCCTGCTAACACTTCGTTCGTTGCGCCACGAAGACTTTCCATCGTTGCTGAATCAATCGGAGACTCAATTGTCGTGTCTTCGATGAAATCACCTAAGTGCGAATCTTCATCATCACCAATCGGTGTTTCCATTGAGATTGGCTCTTTCGCAATCTTCAATACCTTACGGATCTTGTCTTCTGGCATCATCATGCGCTCTGCCAGCTCTTCAGGACTTGGCTCGCGACCCATTTCTTGGAGCATCTGACGAGAAATACGATTTAGTTTGTTAATCGTTTCAATCATATGTACAGGAATACGGATTGTGCGTGCTTGGTCAGCGATAGAACGTGTAATTGCCTGACGGATCCACCAAGTCGCATAAGTTGAGAACTTATAACCACGGCGGTATTCGAACTTATCAACTGCTTTCATTAGACCAATGTTACCTTCTTGGATCAGATCCAAGAATTGTAGGCCTCGGTTGGTGTATTTTTTCGCAATTGAAATTACAAGACGTAAGTTCGCTTCAACCATTTCTTTTTTCGCACGGCGAGCTTTAGCTTCACCAATACTCATACGACGGTTGATGTCTTTGATACGCTCAATTGTTAAACCTGTGCTTTCTTCGATCGCTTTAAGTTTGTTGATACAGCGCTCTACTTCAGGCTTAACGTCTTGTAATTTGACTGAATACTTTTCGTTAGCCGCAATTTCTGCGTCAACCCAAGCCATATCAGTTTCGTTGTTAGCAAAATGCTTAACAAAAGTCTTCTTCGGTACCTTAGCGATTTGTACCACTTGCTTCATGACAATACGTTCTTGAACACGTACTTTGTCCATCATTTCACGCATGTTATTAACCATGCGGTCGAATTGCTTAGGTACTAGCTTGAAAGTACGGAAGTGGTCACCAATTTCAGTGATAGCAACTTGCGCATCAGGATGAGCACGACCTTTTGTTTCAAAGATAACGCGTGCAGCATTATAAAGCTCACGAAGCTTTTCGAAGTTTTCGCGTGCTTCTTCAGGATCTGGACCTGTATCTGCTTCTTCTTCGTCTTCGTCATCATCACCATCATCATCTTCATCAGCTAAGTCTTCGTCACTTAGTTCAGAACCGATGTGTGTGGCAGAGATTTGAGTTTCTTCAGCATCAGGATCAAAGAAACCAGAAATAATATCGCTAAGGCGAATTTCTTCAGCTTCAAATTTATCCCATTGCTCAAGCAGATAAGTGATGGCTTCTGGGTACTCAGCAACTGAGATTTGTACTTGGTTGATACCTTCTTCAATACGTTTAGCGATTTCGATTTCGCCTTCACGCGTAAGTAGTTCAACAGTACCCATTTCACGCATGTACATGCGTACCGGATCGGTAGTACGACCGATTTCTTTTTCCACAGTTGCAAGTGCGGCAGCGGCTGCTTCAGCAGCATCTTCGTCTGTCGTAGTTTCTTGCATCATTAGTTCATCGGCATCTGGTGCATTTTCAGCAACCTTGATACCCATGTCATTGATCATACTAATGATGTCTTCTACTTGATCTGAATCTATGATGTCCTGTGGAAGGTGATCGTTAACTTCTGCAAACGTTAAGTAACCTTGTTCTTTACCTTTCTGAATCAGAAGTTTGAGTTGTGACTGAGGAGATTGATCCATAGAGAATTATGCTTCCACTCTGATAAGTTGATACAACAGGCGCTAGCACTACAGCATTTTAAGCTAGACGCACGTGAATAGAACATTATAACAGCAATGATTAATGTTCGCTAGTCATTCTAACGTTTAAGTGCCTGAGTTAATAACGCAAGCTCGAGTTTTTCGTCTCTACTTAAACCGTCGGTCTTGTCTTTTATTAATAAGGTCTCGTGTCGGTAATTTAAACACTGGTTTTCAATAAACTGGAAAGAATCTTTAAAATAATCTTCCAGCTTTTCATCAGCGACACCATGTTGCCAAACAGCCAGTTTTTTCAATGCGTCAAACTCAGGTGTATCTCGGTATTGCTCGAGTAGCTGTGCCGTCGTTATGTCATTATTTTGCAAACATAGATGCTGTATGTTGAGTAGCAGTTTAATGCCGGGAATGGCCATTTCGGCAAGTTCAGGCATGTATTCAACACTAGCTGCGAGCTTTGGGTGCTGTAATAATAAACCAATAGCGCCACGCATAGGTGTTACTTTGAACTTTCTTTCTATTGAAAGTTGCTCGTTTGGGTTATCGACTTTTTTAGCGAGCTGTTCTTTGGTTCGACCGATCAGCTTTGCCAATGTTTCTAGCAGGTTTTCTTGATAGAACTCACTGGGGACTTTAGAAATAAGCGGTAATGCATCGCTCATTAACTTGGCTTTTCCAGAGTCGGAAGTGACATCGCAATTTTCTAGTAACTTGCGAAACAGTACTTTGGAAAAATCCTCAGCTTGATCTAAGCGGGATTCAAATGCATCTTTGCCTTCTTTTTGCACCAGTGAATCAGGGTCTTCTCCATCGGGCAAAAATACAAAGCGCAAAGACTTGCCGTCTTTCAAATTACTTAGCGCATTCTCGAGTGCTCGCCAAGCCGCATCGCGACCTGCTCTATCACCGTCATAACAACAAATGACTAAATC
Organism: Pseudoalteromonas sp. SS15; assembly: GCF_049257195.1. Classification (NCBI taxonomy): domain Bacteria; kingdom Pseudomonadati; phylum Pseudomonadota; class Gammaproteobacteria; order Alteromonadales; family Pseudoalteromonadaceae; genus Pseudoalteromonas; species Pseudoalteromonas sp. SS15. Next base: position 495,713 of record NZ_JBMMUD010000002.1, on the reverse strand, counting down.
GGTTGTTCTGAATAGGGTCTGCATATGCTCTGGTGTTGTGGCTGTACCTAGAGCCGCTACTGCGTAACTTATGCCTTGTTCGGCTAATGCCACAACGTCCATATAGCCTTCAACAATGAGCATTTTTTCAAGCTTACTATTCGCTTGCTTTGCTTCATATAAGCCATACAATTCAAGACTTTTATGGAAAATGCGTGTTTCAGGCGAGTTCAAATACTTTGGACCTTGGTCATCGCCCATTACACGCCCGCCAAAAGCAACGACACGGCCACGCTTATCTCGAATAGGGAACATCAACCTATTACGGAAGAAGTCGAATTGTTTGCCTGGTGTTTTTTCGGATGCGAGTTTTAACTCGAGTAGTTGTTGCTTTTGTGCTGGATTGCGAGCAAGTTGATCACCTAATGCATTCCATTCGTCAGGGGCATAACCAATGAGATATTTTTGAACCGTCTCACCCGATAAACCTCGACCTTTGACATAGTCGATGACTTGCGTGGCATTTTTATGGTGCTTCAACTGGTGCTGAAAGAATTTTGCTGTTTGCAACATTAAGTCATAATCAGACTTTTTTTCTTGCATGCTGCGTTCAGGTTTACCTGAACCTTGCTCACGAGGTACTTCTAGATTTAAAAGTGCAGCGAGTTCTTCAATGGCATCAACAAACTCGAGTTTGTCGTAGTCCATCATAAATGAAATGGCGTTACCGTTAGCGCCACAACCAAAGCAGTGGTAAAACTGTTTATCTCTAGAGACAGTGAATGAGGGCGTTTTCTCGTTATGAAAAGGGCAGCATGCTTGGTAATCTTTGCCCGCTTTTTTTAGGCCAATACGATTATCAATCAGGTCAACAATATCGGTTCTATCGAGCAGTTCGTCGATAAATTGTCTGGGAATTTTTCCTGCCATAAATACTCTAGAGCTTATACGAAGAAACCGAGCGCATGGCTCGGTTTACTTAAACATACTATCAGTATGAGGGATTATGCGCTTAATCTTTGCTTAATTAAACCAGAAACTTTACCTAAATCGGCTTTACCTTCTGCTTTTGCTTTGATTAACCCCATAACTTTACCCATGTCTTGCATACCTGCTGCACCTGATTCGGCGATTGCAGCATCAATCAAAGCTAAGATTTCTTCTTCAGTCAAAGGCTGAGGTAAGAAAGCTTCAAGTGCTTCAATTTCATTGGCTTCAATTTCGGCTAAATCATCACGACCCGCATCTTTATACTGGGTGTATGAATCACGGCGCTGCTTAACTAACTTAACTAAAACAGAGGTAATACCTGCATCATCTAGTGTCGTTTTATTGTCAATTTCACGCTGCTTGATTTCAGCAAGAACCATACGAATTGCACCAAGGCGAACCTTGTCTTTTGCTTTCATCGATTCTTTTTGTGCGTCTTTTAGCTTTGTTAAAAGGCTCATTTATACAAGACCAAAAACAGATTAGTATAATTTAACGCGACGTGCGTTTTCGCGAGAAAGCTTCTTCATGTGACGCTTTACTGCAGCAGCTTTTTTACGCTTACGCTCAGCTGTTGGCTTTTCATAGTGCTCGCGACGACGAACTTCTGAAAGGATACCTGCTTTTTCACATGAACGCTTGAAACGACGAAGTGCTACGTCAAACGGTTCGTTCTCTCTTACTTTAATTACTGGCATTAAAAATTCACCTACCTAATTTATGAGCTAAGCTCATCTGATCAAATAATGACCACGTGGTTCAAAAATGGTGCGGTATTGTAAGCTGAAGCATTACCGCGTGTAAAGACTAAATTTTAGCAAATTACTTAGCATTTTCTTAATTTCGCTGATAAAGCCTGCAAAGTACTTGTCCTGCTTGTTTTTCTTTTAATACTTGCCAATTCTCAGGTGCATCAAAAGTACATTCTTTTTCGACTTCAACATAGATTAATGCCTCATCAGCAAGCCAGTCATTCTGTTCGAGTAAGTGGCAGCTTGGTTCGGCAAGCCCTTTTCTAAAAGGCGGATCAACGAAAACCAAATTAAACTTATCACCTTGATTTTCAATAGTTAAGTGCTCAATGGCACTCGTGTTTATTATGTTTGTGTTATCTAGTTTTAAGGTGCTAGCATTGTTTTCTAATTGTTCAGCGGCTTTCTTATTTAATTCGATAAAGGTTGCATGTGCTGCAAATCGTGATAAACATTCAAACCCCAAGCCGCCAGACCCTGCAAAGCAATCTAGTACATTGGCACCTCTGGTATCTTGCATTAACCAGTTAAACACCGTTTCTTTGACTCTGTCAGTGGTTGGGCGCAACCCTTCTAAATCATTAACAGGTAACTTTCGGCCGCGAAATTGGCCACTAATGATCCTAATGAAGCCATTATTGTTGGTTCGTTGAGGAGCTGATTTTTTTCTCATGCTTTTTGACATCAAACTGATTGTTATTTGGTGCTTAAATTAACCTAGGCAGCATTTTTACTACCTTGTGTTACGTGATACACTGGGCAAAGTTTTCAGTACAACTCTTATTGGCTAACTAAAAGCTTTGTTCTACCAGAGCGAGTTAGTTTATCAGACTTTATCTATATGGTATTTAGCGGGTATGGGAAAAAAGAATAAATTTCTGTCTTGGTTAGGCTTTGGCAAAAAAGATGAAGAGCAACAAAAGGCTCAACAAGCAGAAGAGCAGGCGCGATTAGAAGCTGAGAAGCTGGCGCAAGAAAAAGCTGAGCAAGAACGCATAGCTAAAGAGCAAGCTGAGCGTGAAGAAGCAGAACGTTTAGCGCGTGAAGCGGAAGTGGCTGAGCAGGCTCGATTAGAAGCTGAGAAGTTAGCAAAAGAAAAAGCTGAACAAGAGCGTATTGCTGAAGAGCAAGCTGAGCGTGAAGAAGCTGAACGCTTAGCACGTGAAGCAGAAGCTACTGAACAAGCACGCTTAGAAGCTGAGAAGCTGGCGCAAGAAAAAGCCGAGCAAGAACTCATCGCAAGAGAACAAGCCGAGCGTGAAGAGACAGAGCGTTTAGCTCGTGAAGCAGAAGCAGCTGAGCAAGCTCGTTTTGAAGCTGAAAGACTAGAACAAGAACGCATTGCTAAAGAACAAGCCGAACGTGAAGAATCAGAGCGTTTAGCACGTGAAGCAGAAGCGGCTGAGCAAGCACGTTTAGAAGCTGAAAGACTAGAACAAGAACGTATTGCTAAAGAACAAGTCGAACGTGAAGAAGCAGAGCGTTTAGCGCGTGAAGCAGAAGCAGCTGAGCAAGCGCGTTTAGAAGCTGAAAGGCTAGAGCAAGAACGCATTGCTAAAGAACAAGTCGAACGTGAAGAAGCAGAGCGTTTAGCGCGTGAAGCAGAAGCGGCTGAACAAGCACGTTTAGAAGCTGAAAGACTAGAACAAGAACGCATAGCTAAAGAAAAAGCTGATCGTGAAGAAGCAGAACGTTTAGCGCGTGAAGCAGAAGCGGCTGAGCAAGCGCGTTTAGAAGCTGAAAGATTAGAGCAAGAACGTATTGCAAAAGAACAAGCCGAACATGAAGAAGCAGAGCGCTTAGCGCGTGAAGCAGAAGCGGCTGAACAAGCACGTTTAGAAGCTGAAAGACTAGAACAAGAACGTATTGCTAAAGAACAAGCCGAACGTGAAGAAGCAGAGCGCTTGGCGCGTGAAGCAGAAGCGGCTGAACAAGCGCGTTTAGAAGCTGAAAGATTAGAACAAGAACGCATTGCTAAAGAAAAAGCTGAACGTGAAGAAGCAGAGCGCCTAGCTCGTGAAGCAGAAGAGGCTGAACAAGCACGTTTAGAAGCTGAAAGACTAGAACAAGAACGTATTGCTAAAGAACAAGCCGAACGTGAAGAAGCAGAGCGCTTGGCGCGTGAAGCAGAAGCGGCTGAACAAGCGCGTTTAGAAGCTGAAAGATTAGAACAAGAACGCATTGCTAAAGAACAAGCTGAACGTGAAGAAGCAGAGCGCCTAGCTCGTGAAGCAGAAGAGGCTGAACAAGCTCGTTTAGAAGCTGAAAAGCTAGCAGAAGAAAAAGCCAAAGCGGAAAAGCCTAAAAAAGAAGGTTTCTTCTCTCGTCTTAAAAAAGGTCTTTTAAAGACAAAAGCAAATATTGGTTCTGGTTTTGCGGCTATCTTTAAAGGTAAGAAAATTGATGATGAGCTTTTTGAAGATCTAGAAACGCAACTGCTTACCGCTGATTTAGGTGTCGATACCACCATGAAGCTGATCGACAACCTGACAGATGCCGCTGACAGAAAGCAACTCAAAGATGGTGAAGCACTTTACGACTTAATGAAGCAAGAAATGGCAGAAATGCTGAAAGTTGCAGAAAAACCATTAGAAATTAATGCGGATAAAAAACCATTTGTGATTTTAATGGTGGGCGTAAACGGTGTTGGTAAAACAACGACAATTGGTAAGCTTGCCAAGCAGTTCCAACAAGAAGGTAAGTCAGTGATGTTGGCGGCTGGTGATACTTTCCGTGCGGCAGCAGTTGAGCAGCTACAAGTTTGGGGTGAACGTAACGATATTCCAGTCATTGCTCAGCATACAGGCGCTGATAGTGCATCAGTGGTATTTGATGCTTTCCAAGCTGCAAAAGCACGTAATGTTGATGTGTTAATTGCCGATACTGCGGGTCGTCTTCAGAATAAAGACAACTTAATGCAAGAGCTTGAAAAAATTGCGCGCGTTATGAAAAAGTTAGACCCTGATGCGCCGCATGAAGTCATGCTGACCATTGATGCTGGTACTGGTCAAAATGCCATCAGCCAAGTTAACCTATTTAATAAAGCGGTCGGCTTAACAGGTATCACTTTAACTAAGCTAGATGGTACCGCGAAAGGTGGTGTTATCTTTGCTGTTGCCGATAAGTTCCAGATCCCTATTCGTTATATTGGCGTAGGTGAAGGCATTGATGACTTGAGAACTTTCAAGAGTGATGATTTTATCGAGGCGCTATTTAGCCAAGACGATTAACAAAGGAATAAAAGGGAGTGTTTACTCCCTTTTTGGTCTCAAAATAATAAAAGATAGTGAAGGCCTGACATGATCCGATTTGAAAATGTAAGTAAAACTTATCCTGGTGGTCATAGAGCGTTAGAAAAAGTCAGTTTTGAATTAGCTGATGGTGAGTTAGCGTTTTTAACTGGCCACAGTGGAGCTGGTAAAAGTACGCTGCTAAAGCTTATTAGCGTCATGGAAAGGCCTTCAGCGGGTCATGTATACATTAATGGCGTTAACTTAAACGTTGTGAAAAATCGACAAATACCCTACGTACGCCGTGATATTGGGATTATTTTTCAAAACCATCGACTGTTAGATAGATATAACGTGTTTGATAATGTGGCGCTGCCATTAGTGATAGAAGGGATGCACCACAAAAATATCACCAAACGTGTTCATGCTGCGTTAGATAAAGTGGGACTTTTAAATAAAGTAAAATGTCAGCCCAGTACTTTATCTGGCGGTGAGCAACAACGTGTCGGGATCGCGCGTGCTATTATAAACTCTCCGCCTTTATTACTTGCAGATGAGCCAACGGGCAACTTAGATCCAGAATTATCAATGGAAATTCTCAAGCTGTTCGAAGATTTCAATCGTCATGGCACTGCTGTATTAATCGCGACCCATGACTTGGGGTTAATCGCTAGAATGAAGTATAAGAGCCTCACTTTGGATCATGGTCGCTTAATCACAGATCCACTGGCGCAGGAGGTGCTATGAGTTTACTTTTTAAAAGCCGTAACTCTCAAGGTGGTAGCAATAACCGAAACGGCATTAGCGCACTGTATTTTTCTCTTCTGAACTTTATTCGCCAAGGCATAAATAGTTTAGGCGAAATGTGGCGAACGCCAATCGCCTCTTTAATGACTATTTTGGTATTAGGCCTGAGCTTAACCTTACCAGCGACTTTATATGTGGTCGTGAAAAACGTACAACAGGTGAGCAGTGGGTTTAGTGATGCTGCTGAGATATCTTTATTTGTAAAAGAAGAGCTTAATGATGCACAAACGCAGACATTGGTAAAACGTTTAGCACTTTACCCAGAGATTGAAAGCGTCAGCTATATTTCGAAGTCTCAAGCTCTAAAAGAATTTAAACAGGTTTCAGGCTTTGGGCAGGCGTTAGATTACTTAGATGAAAACCCATTGCCGAATGTGGTGCTAGTGACGCCGACCGTGCGCTATAGAAAACCTCAAGCAGCCCAGCAACTCCTGACTAAACTTGAAGCTGAAAGAGAGGTCGAATTCGGTAAGTTAGATATTGCCTGGTTAGAACGTTTAAACGCACTTTTAAGCCTATTAAAAGAAAGTGTGTTTACAGTGGGACTGTTATTACTCAGTGCAGTGATACTTATCATAGGTAATACAATTCGCTTATCTATTATGGATAAAAAGGAAGAGATCCAAGTACTAAAACTGGTTGGTGCAACAAATGCGTTCATTCATACGCCATTTATCTGGACTGGTATATGGTATGGCGTAATAGGTGGATTTGTTGCATTTATGAGTGTGGTCATGATGCTTTGGTGGTTAGAGTCTGCAGTGGCTATGGTTGCAGGCGTTTATCAAAGTAATTTTGTATTAGCCGGTTTAAATGGCAACGAGTTGTTGATTCTACTCTCGTTGGCGATTGGATTAGGTTTTAGTGGCTCTTATATTTCGGTCAGAAAATATATAAAAGACATAGAGCCAGATAAAGTTTAATTATTTGATTTTTGAGAGTGCTAAAATTAGCGCTCTCAGCAACTTTTATGAACTTAATTGTCATTTATCTGTCATATCATTGCGTTAGATTCACAACTTGAAACACTTTTAAATTTATTTCAATAATCACTTTTTCTATATTTTTCATTGGTTTATTTTTTAAATTCCAAAATTGAATAAAACTCCTTGCAATTAAGAACAGAAAAGTATTATATAGGTGTTAGCACTCTTGAGGTGAGAGTGCTAAAATCAGCTAAAATGTTTATCACTGAGGTGAAAAATGAGTAACGATATTTACGCAATGGCCCTGACAACAGGACAACAAAGCGCAAGTTTAGATGGCTACTTACAAACTGTAGGCCAAATTCCTATGCTTGATGCAGAGCAAGAGAAAGCACTAGCGACTCGCTTACATCAAGATGGTGATTTAGAAGCTGCTAAGCAACTTATTGTTTCTCACCTTCGCTTTGTAGCGCACATCGCTAAAAGCTATGCGGGTTATGGTCTGCCGCAAGCAGATTTAATCCAGGAAGGAAACATTGGTTTAATGAAAGCAGTAAAACGCTTTAACCCTGAAGTGGGTGTTCGCTTAGTTTCATTTGCTGTTCACTGGATTAAAGCTGAAATCCATGAATATGTATTAAAAAACTGGCGTATCGTTAAAGTTGCGACGACTAAAGCGCAACGTAAATTATTCTTCAATTTACGTAAGAATAAAAAGCGTCTAGGTTGGTTTAACCAAGACGAAGTAGCTACTGTTGCAAACGAGTTAGGTGTAAGTGAAAAAGAAGTACGTGAAATGGAGTCTCGTATGAGTGGCCAAGACATGGGCTTCGACTTAACATCGGATGATAATGATGATGCACCAGCAAGCAGCTTCTCACCGGTACAATACTTAACCGATCAAAGTGGCGATTTAGCTGATGTTGTTGAAGAAGAGCAATGGCAAGAGCAATCTCAAAATCGCTTATTTGCAGCATTAAAAACCTTGGATGAGCGCTCTCAAGATATCATTAGCTCACGTTGGTTAGCTGATGAAAAGGCTACCTTACAAGACTTAGCTGCTAAATATAATGTGTCAGCTGAACGAGTAAGACAGCTTGAAAAGTCAGCGATGAAGAAGCTGCAATCAGCAATGCACTAAAATAGAATAAATTTCATAAAATGCCGCTATCTTTAGCGGCATTTTTTATGCCCGTAATAAGGCATAAAGTTAGTCAGTGAACTTTGAAATGCTATAAAAGTACATTTGAGCTTACAAGTGTTCGCTAATTGATTATAATGCCGTGCTGATTTAAATAGGAGTATGGGTTTTGTTAGCTGTTTTACGTGTAATAGCTATGGCGCTATTTATTGTGTTGAGTTGTATTTTTGGTTTATTGCTCTCAATCATTAGGCCGTTTCATAGAAACAATGTGCATATTATTGCCAGCTGGTTTGGCAAAATGTCGACAGTGGTAGGGGTTAAGTTAGAAATTAATGTCGATCCCAGTGCCCAAAAAGTCGGCCCAGCCATTTATGTTGCAAACCACCAGAACAACTATGACCTATTTACTCTACCTGCGGCAGTCCCTGAAAATACAGTGAGTATGGGAAAACATAGCTTAAAGTGGATCCCATTCTTTGGTCAGCTTTATTGGCTATCGGGTAACATTTTAATTAATCGAGGTAACCGCTCTAAAGCAATGGGCACCTTGGGTAAGTCTGTAGCAAAGATAAAAGATAATGGCTTATCTGTTTGGATGTTTCCGGAAGGTACTCGAAGCTATGGACGAGGCTTGTTACCGTTTAAAACCGGCGCATTTCATACCGCAATGAATGCTGAGGTGCCTGTCGTACCGGTCTGTATGAATTCAACCCATGATAGTATTAAGCTAAATCGTTGGGACAATGGTACAATCTATATTGATGTATTGGCACCGATCACCCTTGATAAAGAAATCAGTGCCAGAGACCATGCTAGTGCAATTCATAAGCTAATGGCTGAACGTATTGCACAACTTGATGACAAGGTAAAAGAAGATAATGGAAAACTGGCGCGAAATTAGTGAAGACATCGTCGAGTCTTTAATTGAAGACGGTTCTTCAACTGAAAAACTTTACGAAGTTGAACATCACTTTGTAAGTGAAGATTTTAAGCAATTAGAAGAAGCAGCTTTAGCTGCATTTAAACTTGGCTATGACGTAGAAGACCCAGCAGAACTTGAGCTTGAAGATGGCAGTAAGATCTGGGGCTTTGATGTTGTTGTTGAAGCAGAGTTAGATGTTGATGTAATTATGGAAGACGTTGATAAGTTAGCTGCGCTTGCTATTGAATGCAGAGTTGAATATGACGGTTGGGGCACTTACTTCCAAGAGTAGGGTGAACTTACCAGAAATTACGAAAAGGAGCGAAAGCTCCTTTTTTAATGCACTTTTTATAAGATTTTTCTAGGGAGAATGTATTAAATTTAGTTTAAAAGATAGACGGGTTACGTTGAAAAATGATACAAACCATTCTTGTATCTAATTTGTTAAATTTATGTGCTTATGCTGGTTTCTTTGCCAATCTCTGAATTACAACCTGGGATGTTTGTAGATAGTGTATGCAAACAGCGCAGCGATGCCAAAATAAAAATAAAGTCCCGTGGTATGGTGCGGGATCAGGCGATTATTGCCCAGTTGCTTTCTAAAGGGGTAATGGAGCTAAAAATAGACTTTTCTCAAAGTGATATTGATGTTCCAGAAAAGTATCGGCCAGCACCAAAACAAGAAGAAAGCGAAACACCTAAAGAAGCCGCTCGTTCACCAATAAAGAAAGCAGTCAAACCTGCAGTTGCAGAAAAATCTTTAGAGCAGGAATTTGCTAAGGCAAGTCAACAATTTGATCAACATTCTCAGCAATTAAAAAATTTATATAACGACCTAACCATAGGTGCAAAGCTTGATGTTTCTCTGCTTAATCAAGTTAGCAATGAAATCGTAGACTCAGTCTTACGTAACAGTAATGCGATGGCTATTTTGAGCCGCTTAAAAGACAAAGATGGTTACAACTGGCGCCACATGATCAATTGCACCATTTTAATGAGTGTGTTTGCTAAATACCTAGGCATTAAAAATGAGCAAATTCAGCAGTTAGCACTAGGTGCTATGTTACATGATGTAGGCCATACAAAATTACCCCAAGGGATCATTAATAAAACCGAAAACCTCAATGAGTTAGAATTTAAAGCACTGAAGAAACATGTAGTGCAATCATTGGGGCTGGTAAAAGGGGAGTCAGGGATCAGCCCGCTGGTGATGGATATGATTTTAAACCATCATGAAAGAGTAGACGGCTCAGGCTACCCAAGAGGCTTATCAGGCCCAAAGATCAGCAAACCAGCCAGAATGATGGCGATTGTAGATGTCTATGATGCAATGACATCAGAACGCCCTCATCAAAACGGTGAAGAGCCCATTCACGCTTTGCGCTATTTACTGGCAAATAAGCATCAGTTTGATGCACAGTTAGTGCAAAAGTTTATAAAGTGCTTAGGGGTTCACCCTGTCGGTACCATTGTGCGATTAACGAATGATAGGTTGGCACTTGTGCTTGAAGGGAATAAACAATCACCTATGAAACCTAAGGTGAAGGTATTCTATAATACTAAGCACAAGCATCACATCACAGGAAAAGATCTTGATTTACATGCAGTTGAAGATGAAATTAAAGTCGTTGCCAGTGTCAGACCTAGTGATTATGAACTCAATTTATCCCGCCTGTTAAGGTCTCATCTTTTAGTTTAGGTGTTTCGGAGCGTGTTAGAGCTTGCCATTTTGCAGACAATACCGCACCGAGTTGACAGCTTGTCATCATAATAAGCCATAGAATAGTGCCCTGTTCAGTGTGAAGTGCAAAACAGCTAAAGGCCAAAGAAACGAGCGCAGCTAAAATTGTGCCTAACCAGAAAAGGTTGATAGGATTATCACATTGTCCTGCTTTATTACAGGCGCAGTAATTGGCTTTACAAAAGCAATAAACACTTAAGCCTGCAAACATCAAAGAGACTAGAATAAGCATGACGAACATGATGAAGGCTCCATTTTATGTTCCTTTAAAAGATAAGGCTTAGTTTAAAAAGGAGCCGAAAGATTGTCAATCTAAATGAGAATTAATATTATTTAATTCTAAAAACGGTAGCCTATATGAATGCCTCCAATAGATTTCACCTTTTCTGTGTCTGCTTGTTCACAGAAAATAAAACACTCACCATCTTCTTCTTTTACGCCAAAACTCGCGCCCACATAGAGGCCTTCTCTACCTTGATTACTGAAATAATAATTTGCTTTTGCGACTAAGAATCCGTCACTTGCATAGGCAGCTTGTTGCCCAAGTGTTAGTCCTAAATCAATATGATCATTTAAATGATATTCATAGCCAAATGCATAACCAATAAAGCCTATTGAAGCAAATGCGCTATGTTGTTCATTTATATCATATGTATATTTGGCACCAAGAGCACCACCATGTTCAAAGTGACCTGCACCGAAAGACCAAGATGAATTATCATTTGCATGACTTGAAAGGCTGACGATAGACAGTGTTGATATGAGTAAAAGTGGTTTAAGCATGGTAAATCCGTTTGTTATTTTTATTGTCGATGAGTGTATCAGTTTGTTGTTTTTTAGAAACAAAAACGCGAGCCGAGGCTCGCGTTTTCTATGGTGTTAGCAATGATTGGTATTACAAACTCTCAATCTTCGCTTTTTGCTCAAGTAATTTTGCTTTAGCATCAGAGTATTCGGCTAGCTTATCTTTCTCTTTAGCAAGTACCGCTTCTGGCGCGTTGTTAACGAATTTCTCGTTAGCTAACTTGTTTTGAACCTGTGCTAAGCCTTTCTCTGCTTTCTCAAGCTGCTTCGCGATACGAGCTAATTCAGCTTCAACATCGATTAGGCCAGCCATTGGGATCATGATCTCAAGATTACCAACATAAGATGTTGCACACGCTGGTGCATTGTCTTTATTATCAAGAAGCGTGAACGCTTCAAGCTTAGCAAGAGACGCTAAGAATGCTTTGTTATCCGCTAAGCGGCGCTTGTCTTCGTCAGACGCATTAGCAAGCAATACCGATAATGGTTTGCTTGGGCTGATATCCATTTCACCACGAATGTTACGAATAGCAAGAATGAACTGTTTAACCCATTCTAGGTCGTCCATCGCTTGGCTATCAACATTTGCTTCATTGTATACAGGGAAACCTTGAACCATGATGCTAGTGCCTGCGGTTTCGATACCTGCAAGCGGTGCAACACGTTGCCAAATCGTTTCTGTGATGTATGGCATTAACGGGTGCATTAAGCGAAGTAGGCTTTCTAATACCGTGATTAGGGTATGACGAGTACCACGTTGTTGTGCTTCGTTACCTTTAAACAATACTGGTTTAGTAAGTTCTAGGTACCAGTCACAGAATTGGTTCCAAGTGAACTCATAAATGGTGTTTGCAGCTAGGTCAAAACGGTAGTTTTCTAAATGCTCAGTATAAGTTTTAACAGTTGCTTCAAATTGGCCTAAGATCCAGCGATCAGCGAGTGAGTATTGTTTTTCAGCATCTGTAGCGAAGCCACAGTCTTGCTCTTCTGTATTCATTAATACGTAACGGCTTGCGTTCCATAGTTTGTTACAGAAGTTACGGTAACCTTCAAGGCGGTTCATATCCCAGTTGATATCACGACCTGTTGAAGCCATTGCAGCAAGGGTGAAACGCAGTGCGTCTGTACCGTGTGCTTCAATCCCGTTTTCGAATGTTTTACGGGTGTTCTTCTCAATCTTCTTCGCTAGCTGCGGCTGCATCATGTTACCAGTGCGCTTTTCAACTAGGCTTTCAAGATCGATACCGTCAATCATGTCGATAGGATCAAGTACGTTACCTTTCGACTTAGACATCTTATCGCCGTTTTCATCACGGATAAGGCCAGTGACGTAAACGGTTTTAAATGGTACTTGCGGCTTGCCGTCTTCATCTTTGATGAAGTGCATGGTCATCATGATCATACGCGCAACCCAGAAGAAGATGATGTCGAAACCTGTTACCAATACGTCAGACGGGTGGAAAGTTTTTAAATCATCAGTGTTTGCAGGCCAGCCTTGCGTTGAGAAAGTCCAAAGCGCAGACGAGAACCAGGTATCTAAAACGTCTTCATCTTGCTTAAGTGCAACATCATCTGCAAGGTTGTTATCGCGGCGTACTTCAGCTTCGTCACGACCAACGTATACGTTACCTTCGTTGTCGTACCAAGCAGGGATTCGGTGACCCCACCAAAGCTGACGTGAAATACACCAGTCCTGAACGTCGTTCATCCACGAGAAGTACATGTTCTCGTATTGTTGAGGCACGAACTTAATGTCGCCATTTTTAACCGCTTCTTTTGCAGGCTCAGCTAGTGGTGCTACGCGCACGTACCACTGATCAGTAAGAAGTGGCTCAATCACTACGCCAGAACGGTCACCGTAAGGTACAGTTAAGCTGTGATCTTCAATTTTTTCTAATAGGCCAAGTTCTTCAAATTCGCTCACAATCGCTTTACGTGCATCAAAGCGGTCAAGGCCGTGTAGGCGCGCAGGAATTGGCGCGTCTAATTCAAGCTCTTTACCGTCGAATGTGTAGCTTTCGCCTTCGCTTAGTACCGCAGCATCTTTGTTGAAGATGTTGATCATCGGTAGCTGGTGACGTTTACCTACTTCGTTATCGTTAAAGTCGTGGGCAGGCGTGATTTTCACACAACCTGTGCCTTTTTCCATGTCTGCATGCTCATCGGCAACAATTGGAATACGGCGGTTTACGATAGGCAGTAAAATTTCTTTACCGATTAAGTCTTGGTAGCGCTCATCATCAGGGTTGACTGCCACACCTGTGTCACCAAGCATAGTTTCAGGACGTGTTGTCGCAACAATGATGTAGTCTTTACCGTCTTTAGTTTTCACACCGTCAGCAAGTGGATAACGCAGGTTCCACATGTGACCTTGTTTGTCTTTGTTTTCAACTTCAAGATCAGAAATAGCAGTGTGTAGCTTAGGATCCCAGTTAACTAGGCGCTTACCACGGTAGATTAAGTCTTCTTTGTGCAGGCGTACGAACACTTCTTTAACCGCTTCAGAAAGGCCTTCGTCCATAGTGAAACGCTCACGGTCCCAATCTACAGAAGCGCCTAAACGACGTAATTGTTTAGTAATGGTGCCGCCAGAGTGGTTTTTCCACTCCCAAATTTTATCGATAAATGCATCGCGGCCTAAGTCGTGACGTGTTTTACCTTCTTCAGCAGCTAACTTACGCTCAACAAGCATTTGTGTTGCGATACCCGCATGGTCAGTACCTACTTGCCAAAGCGTGTTGTTACCTTGCATGCGCTTATAACGAGTCAGCGTATCCATGATGGTGTCTTGGAAAGCGTGGCCCATATGTAGGCTACCTGTGACGTTCGGTGGCGGGATCATAATTGAGTATGCTTCGCCTTTACCTGATGGCTTAAAGTAACCATTGTCTTCCCAGTCTTTATATAAAGACTGTTCTATATCTTGTGGATTATAGGTTTTATCCATTTCACAGAACCTTAATTAGTGCTTAATTTTCAATTTCTTGAGTTGAAATATTGGCGCCGAGCTGACGTAAGTGCACAAAGCGCTGACGCGCGGCTTGCTTGGCGTTTTGCTCCGTCGGTACAAAATCATATACCTGACTGAAGCGTCTTATAAAGTCGGGTAGGGTGGTGGCTAAATTAATTAGCACATTGCGTCTACCAACGGGAGGTGTTTGGCCAATCTCGACAGGGGCACCGCCTTTAGGGCCTTCGCCTTGCAGGTTGTGGGGTACAAAACTGTCGGGTTCGAAACACCATAATTGCTCATCAATCAGATGGGCGTCATCAATCGAATCGACGTAGATAAACACACGATGGCCTGCTCTAAACTGCTTAGCGGCAGCGCGAGCGGCAAGATCAAAATGAGCCGGGATAGATACTTCCGGCTCATTATTTTGTTTTAACACATAAAATCGTGCGTTGATGGTCATAAATTCGCTTCAAATTACATATTTTAACGGTTTTACAGGGTTAAAATAAGCGTTCAAAATAAACCCGCATTTTGACACAGAACGAACTGACCATCAATCACTCACAGCGGTTAATCTGCTTGGGTTTCAGTTGGTCCAACACGATTTAATAAGTATTGTGTCAACATAGGTACAGGTCGACCTGTCGCACCTTTGTTTTTACCGCTTTTCCAAGCCGTACCTGCAATGTCTAAGTGTGCCCAATTGTACTTTTTGGTGAACTTGGATAAGAAGCATGCTGCAGTGATAGTACCTGCTGCACGACCACCTAGGTTTGTGAAGTCAGCGAATGGACTCTCAAGTTGCTCATGGTAGTCATCCCACAGTGGTAGTTGCCATGCACGGTCGCCACTTTGCTCAGATGCTTTTAATAAATCATGAGCAAGCGGATTATGATTTGACAGTAAACCAGTAGCATGGGCACCTAATGCTACGATACAGGCACCCGTCAGAGTAGCTACATCCACCACGATTTCAGGCTCGAATGCCTCGACATAAGTAAGTGCGTCACATAATACTAAGCGACCTTCCGCATCTGTGTTTAATACTTCAACTGTTTGACCTGACATAGTCGTCAGGATATCGCCCGGGCGGTAGGCGTTTGAGCTTGGCATGTTTTCACAGCCTGCTAATACACCAATGACGTTAATTGGCAACTGGAGCTCTGCAACTGTGCGCATTAAACCCAGTACGCCTGCAGCGCCACCCATGTCGTATTTCATTTCATCCATGGCTTCGCCTGGTTTGATTGAAATACCACCTGAATCGAACGTCAGACCTTTACCGACAAAAACAACAGGCGCTTGCTCTTCAGGTGCGCCATTGTAGTGGATCACTGACATAACCGATTCGTTATCACTGCCACGGCCAACTGCTAGGTATGAGTGCATACCTAATTCTTCCATTTCTTTTTCACCGACTAGATTTACAGAAATGTTGTCAAAAGATTCTAATTCTTGAGCTTGCTCACCTAAATAACGAGGGTTACAGATGTTTGGTGGCATATTGGCTACGTCTTTACATAGTTTTGCACCTGCAGCAACGGCAAGACCATGCTCAATGGCGTTTTCACCAATGGTTAACTCGCGACGTGTTGGTACGTTGAATACGATTTTACGAAGCGGGCGACGTGGATCTGTTTTTTTGCTTTTTAACTGATTAAATGTATACAAGCAGTCTTGTGTTGTTTCTACTGCTTGACGAACTTTCCAGTAAGTATCACGGCCTTTAACATGTTGCTCGGTTAAGAAGCAAACCGCTTCCATCGAACCTGTTTCATTTAATGTGTTGATCGTTTTTGAGATGATTTGTTTATATTGTTTGTCATCTAGTTCACGTTCTTTACCGCAACCAACAAGTAGTACGCGCTCACTTAAGATATTTGGAACGTGATGAAGTAGTAATACTTGACCAGGCTTACCTTCTAAATCACCACGACGTAGTAAATTTGAAATGTAACCTTCACTGATCTTATCCAGCTGTTCACCGATTGGAGATAAACGACGCGGCTCATATACGCCAACTACAATACAGGCACTGCGTTGTTTTTCGGGACTACCACTTTTTACGCTGAATTCCATTGTGACTCCTGAGTCTAAATTATGTCTTTTTGAACTTTATCTGTCTTCGCTTATCCATATCATAAATGCATGATTATCTAATATGCTTAGTATGATATTTGGTTTTGATGACATATAATAAACTGACTAAAATAATCAGTTTACTCAATTTTTCCTACTATTCCAGTGAAACACGATGTTTTATAGGGGCATATTTTGCTAATTTTTCGCTACCTAACAGCTGAAGTCTTGAAGTCGCAAATTGCTGTCTTTCTCACTTTAATGACTATTTTTGTCTCACAAAAGTTTGTCAGAATACTAAGTGATGCAAGTGATGGTGGCACACCAAGCAATTTAATTCTTTCTTATTTGGCGCTTAAACTCCCGCAATTGGCGGTTTATATACTCCCTTTAAGTTTGTTTTTAGGGATTATATTGGCCTACAGCCGTATTTATGCCGACAGCGAGATGACCGTGCTTAAAGCCTGTGGTGTGAGTGAATGGTATGTGGTGCGTGTAACGCTGGTATCAAGTGTGGTGTTTGCTTTATTAGCTGGGGCGCTAAGTATGTATGTGGCACCTTGGGCGAATGAAAAAGAATATCAATTAAAAGAACAAGCTGAAGCAGATGCGGGATTGTCGAGTTTAAGAGCCGGGCGCTTCCAACAAACTGGCAACGAAAAAGCCGTGGTGTTTATCCATGATATCAACCAGCAAGGTAGAGAATTAAACAAAGTATTTGTTGCTCAGTTACCTGATAAAGAGTCCTCACAAGCCGCACGCTTAGTATATGCACAAACAGGGCGTGTTATTGAACAAGAAACTGGCGAGCAGCAATTACAACTTGATAATGGCTTTCGTTTTGAAACTGACGGTCAAAGCCAGGCCTTGAGTAAAACAGAGTTTGGCACTTATCAAGTACAGATCCAAGAGCAAGAAATTGAGCATCAGCGTCGCAAGCTAGAAGCTATCCCGTCAATGCAATTACTTGAACTGGGCACACCTGAAGCCATTGCACAATTTCAACTTCGCCTTTCGACACCTATCTCTATTATTTTACTCACGCTTATGGCTGTTCCTTTGAGTGTGGTAAACCCAAGACAGGGTAAGTTTGCTAAGTTGGTACCTGCTATTGGTTTATATCTAGGTTATTTTATTCTTCTCAATGCGGGTAAGTTTTTAGTGGCAGAAGGAAAAGTACCCACTGCGGTAGGGCTTTGGTGGATACATCTTAGCGCACTGTTCATCGGTGCTTATTTAATAGCAAAAGGCCGTCCATTTGGCGTCTGGTTGCGTTCAATATTTGCTAAGCGAGCACAAACAGCATGATGAAAACGTTAGATTGGTATTTAGGCCGCAGTATCTTACAAACAACCAGTTTTGCATTGTTGGTTTTTGTTGGTATCAATACACTGATTAAGTTTATTGAGCAATTAAAGTCAGTAGGCCGTGGTACTTATGATATTGCTGCTGCTTTACTTTACACCTTATATAGCATGCCTTCTGACATTGTTGTGTTTTTCCCTATGGCCGCACTGATAGGTGGTTTGATGGGGTTAGGTGCGCTGGCATCGAGTAGTGAGCTGGTTGTTATGCAAGCTGCTGGCTGGTCAAGACTACAAATTATTGGCTCGGTCATGAAAACGGCGATCATTCTGGCGCTCTGTATGATGGCATTAGGTGAATGGGGGGTGCCACAGTCAGAAAAAATGGCGAAGCAGATCCGAAATCATGCGATATATGGTGGAGAAGTCTTTAATGCGCAACAAGGCGTGTGGGCTAAAGATGGAAATAACTTTATAAATATTGGAAATGTTGAACAAACAGGCGATCTGAAAGACGTCAGTATTTATCATTTTGATGACTCATTGGCATTAACAAAAGTCACGCGTGTGGAGATTGCAAAAAGTGTTCCTCAAGGCTGGCAGTTTCAAGGCGTGGAAGAAATGACGGTAGCGGATGAGCAAATTACCACTGAATATAGTGAATCAATGCTCTATGCGTCTCAGCTCACAGCCGAGAAGCTAGACGTCGTTTCTGTAGACCCAGAATCATTGTCTTTTAAAGGCTTGATGTCGTACTTATCGTATTTAGCTCAGAATGATCAAGATACCAGTACCTATGATTTGGCGCTTTGGCGAAAAGTGATGCAGCCTCTAACAATTGCAGTGATGTTGCTGGTTGCGCTGTCATTTATTTTTGGTCCTCTACGTTCTGTTAGTATGGGCGCGCGCATTATCATGGGGGTAGTAACAGGCTTAGCATTTCATTTAAGCAATGAGATTTTTGGCCCCATTGTTATGGTTTATAACGTCCCTGCATTTATTGGCGCTGCGATGCCGGCCGTACTGTTTGTATTAGTGGCAACCGTTTTACTGAAACGTCAACAATAGAAAGGTGAATCGAATCAATAAGTGTAAAAAAAAGCCAGCATCTGCTGGCTTTTTTCATTTAAGAGACTTTTGATTAGTGGTCTCTAGAAACTGATAAGTTAGCTAAAGCTATGAGCGCTTGTTTGTAATCAGAGTCAGGTAAAATACTTAAATAGTTGATTGCTTTTTGTGCTTCATCACGCGCTTTATCCATCGCAAAATCAAGCGCTTTGGTGTCAGCTAAGGTTGCTAAAATGTCATCTAAAAACTGCATGCCATTACCTGTTTCAATGGCTTCTCTAATTTGTGCTACCTGTTGCTCAGAGCCTTTTTGCATCGCATAAATAAGCGGTAATGTAGGTTTACCTTCAGCTAAGTCGTCACCTAAATTTTTACCCATTTGATCAGCATTTGCGCTGTAATCTAAAACATCATCGACAAGTTGGAAGGCTGTGCCCAAGTGCATACCATACAACTTTAAGGCGTCCTGTACTTCAATACTTTGCTCAAGTACAACAGCCGGCAACTGAGTGGCTGCTTCAAACAGTTTTGCAGTCTTACTGTAAATAACCTGCATGTAACTCTGCTCAGTGGTATCCGGGTCATTACAGTTCATTAACTGCAACACTTCACCTTCTGCGATGACATTGGTTGCATCTGCTAAAATTTGCATTACCTGCATGTTCTGTAAGCCGACCATAAGCTGGAACGAACGCGTGTAAATAAAATCGCCAACTAAAACACTTGCCGCATTTCCAAACTCAGCATTTGCTGTAGGTTCGCCTCTTCTTAGAGCCGACTCATCTACTACATCATCATGAAGTAGGGTTGCGGTATGAATAAACTCGACGATTGTTGAGAGAGTTATATGCTTGTTGTCATTACAACCGAGCGCACGTGCTGCAAGTAAGGTAAGCATTGGTCTAATGCGCTTTCCGCCACTATTCACGATGTATAAGCCTAGTTGATTTACTAGTGCTACATCAGATTGCATTTGTGCATGAATAAGTTGATTGACGTCTTGCATGTCATCTGCAATTAACGTCTGGATAGCTTTGATATCCATCTTGCTCCGAGCCAAGTTTGGTAATGATAAAACGCGCGAATTGTACTACAAAAATTACGTAAGCTCGATAATTAGTCGTGAATGAGATCAAAAAAACTATTAAATTAATGGTTTGCCTATTTATCGAGCTGAAATAAAGGTGTTTTGTTACTGTTTTAGGGAGCACGATTTAGGTTATTTAAAAGCCGATAAATCAACGAAAAATAACTTTGGTTTATAGGGATTTTTAGATAGACTGTCACAAAATAGTAATTCGCCCTCGTCGTAGCTAATTTTTATGCAAAATCTACAAAAATAGGGTTGCGTGAAGTTTAACATTAGCGTAAACTTCGCGCCCTATTGAAGAATATTAAGTTGCGTCGATTTGAGGGCGCACAACGGAGTTAAATATGTACGCGGTTTTCCAAAGTGGTGGTAAACAGCACCGTGTGACTGAAGGTCAAACAATTCGTCTAGAAAAACTAGACGTTGAGACTGGTGCAGCAGTTGAGTTCGATTCAGTACTTTTAGTTGCTGATGGTGAGAAAATCGAGATCGGTGCACCGTTCGTAAACGGTGGTAAAGTGACAGCTGAAGTTGTTTCACACGGTCGCGGTGAGAAAGTTAAGATCGTTAAATTTAGACGTCGTAAGCATTCTCGTAAGCAGATGGGCCACCGTCAGTGGTTCACTGAAGTTAAAATCACTGGCATTAGCGCTTAATTTTTAGAGGTACAGAAAGATGGCACATAAGAAGGCAGCTGGTAGTACTCGTAACGGTCGCGATTCAGAAAGTAAACGCCTAGGTGTTAAACGTTTCGGCGGCGAATCAGTTTTAGCGGGTAGCATCATTGTTCGTCAACGTGGTACTAAGTTCCACGCTGGTTCTAACGCAGGTATCGGTAAAGACCACACTATCTTTGCAAAAGCAGATGGTAAAGTAGTTTTCGAAACTAAAGGTCCTTTAAACCGTAAATACGTTAGCATCGTTGCTGAGTAATCGGTAAAGATTCAGAAAAACCCCGCTACGGCGGGGTTTTTTTTTGTATGTAAATTATTTTAGGTCTTTATCTAGCAACGCAACTCTAGTGAGCAGGAAGCAATTGCTTGAGTTATAATTTGCTATCAGACCTCCCAAAACAGAGAGAAACCATGAAGTTTGTCGATGAAGTTGTAATTAGAGCTGAAGCTGGCGACGGCGGCAGTGGCATAGTGTCATTTCGCCGTGAGAAATATGTTCCTGATGGTGGTCCTGATGGCGGTGATGGTGGTGATGGTGGTAGTGTTTATCTCGTTGCTGATGAAAACTGGAATACATTAATTGATTATCAGTTTGAGCGATTTCATCGTGCAGAGCGAGGTACCAATGGACAATCTCGTAACTGTACAGGTAAGAAAGGTGAAGACCTCTTTTTGAAAGTCCCTGTTGGTACACGTGTAACTGACGAAGACACTGAAGAGTGTTTAGGTGACTTAACACAACACGGTCAAAAGTTGCTTGTTGCTAAAGGCGGCTTCCATGGTTTAGGTAATACGCGCTTTAAGTCGAGTGTAAACCGAGCACCAAGACAAAAAACATTGGGGACACCTGGTGAGGTTCGTAACCTTAAGTTGGAACTTATGTTACTTGCTGATGTTGGACTGCTAGGTCTGCCAAATGCAGGTAAGTCTACGTTTATCAGAAGCGTTTCAGCAGCTAAACCAAAAGTTGCCGACTACCCGTTTACAACGCTAGTACCAAATCTTGGTGTGGTTCGCCCTGAAGCGAGTAAATCGTTTGTGATTGCGGATATTCCAGGTCTGATTGAAGGCGCTTCAGATGGCGCTGGCCTTGGTATTCGTTTCTTAAAGCACCTAGAGCGTTGTCGTGTACTACTGCATGTTGTTGATGTGATGCCAATTGATGGTACAGATCCGGTTGATAATGCTTTTTCTATCATTAACGAATTACATCAGTACAGTCCAAAATTAGCTGATAAACCTCGTTGGTTAGTGCTAAATAAGATTGATCTACTGCCAGAAGATGAAGTAGAAGAAACTTGTGAGCGCATCGCAGAAGAGCTAGGTGCCGAAGTTGTATATCGCATCTCAGCTGCAAACAAAAAGAATACTCAACCCCTGTGCTATGACATTATGGCGTTACTTGAGAGTATGCCTAAAGATAAGTTTGAAGAAGAGCAAGCGGAAGAAGAAGTTGAGTTCAAGTGGGATACTTATCATCGCGAAGCGAAGAAAAATGCGCAGGACGATGACTGGGATGACGACTGGGATGAAGATGATTATGATGTGGAAGTTATCTACGAGAGATAACTTTTAATAAAAAGGGCTTTTAAAGCCCTTTTTTAATACTAAATACTTAGGGAGCGACAATGATTATTTCTATGATTGCAGCAATGGCGAATGATCGTATTATTGGCGATGATAATCAGATGCCATGGCATCTACCTGCTGATCTGCAACATTTTAAGCGTGTCACCATGGCTAAGCCAGTGGTCATGGGGCGAAAAACATTTGAATCAATAGGTCGTCCATTACCTGGGCGCCGCAATATTGTGATAACCAGAAATGCAACTTATAAAGCAGAAGGAATAGAGGTTGTGTCAAGCCCAGAAGAAGCTTTGACGCTGTTAGAAGGGACTGAAGAGGTGATGGTTATAGGTGGTGGCAATATCTACAGTCAGTTCTTACCATTAGCAGAACGCTTATATTTGACCTTTATTGATCTAACAGTTGCTGGTGATACACAATTTCCTGATTATGAAAAAGACTATCAGTGGACAGAAGTAGAGTCTGAGACTCACCAGCCAGATGAAAGAAATAAGTATGGCTATACCTTTGTAACTTTACATAAAAAGTTATGAGTTTGTTGCGGTAGATTATATTGATTGCTACAATTATATACGTATTCTGTTACGAACAAAGTATTAAAGGGTCGACGAAATGAAATTATCTACCGCACTTGTATCAGCTTCGCTGGTTGTTGCGTCTTTTTCTTTTAGCTTTTCAGCAAAAGCAGATGAACAGTTAGCTGCTTCATTATGTGAATATGTTGCTGCAAACGATAAAGGTGGTTTGCGTAAAAAGCTTAAGAGCTCTCGTCTAAAAATAAGGAACATTTTTGATGGCGTGTTATGTAATGGTAATAACCTGTTACGTCACGCGATTGCTAGTAATGCGGTAGATGCCGGCGAGTATATTGTAAAGAACTTACCAAAAAGCAAATTAGCTGATGGTGCTGACATATCTTGGGCTGAGGGCAACGGTCATGGTGGTTCAGCTTTAATAGGTACAATTAAAGCGCGTGCTGGTTTATAAGCATAGTCCGCTCTTGTAGTTCTAAAAAGCCAGAAGATATTTCTTCTGGCTTTTTTGTTTTTACAAAAATTAAAGCACATTTAGCTATTTTTTCAGTGTGCTTTTCAATCAGTTAGTTTAAAAGATAAACATAAGTTAGATGGATTGAGCTAAGCTGCATATTCTATGAGCATTTGACAATAATTTACTATAAAAGTGTTTGACTTATTTTCGTAAGCCTTTATTATACGCATCCACAAGACGGAGAGGTGGCCGAGTGGCTGAAGGCGCTCCCCTGCTAAGGGAGTATAGGGTTTGTAGCCCTATCGAGGGTTCGAATCCCTCCTTCTCCGCCATTTTTAAATGGTCTCTTGTAATTACGGACGGCGTAGTTCAGCTAGATAGTTTATTTAGCAATAATGGCTACGAACAGTGTTCGCATCGTAGATGTTAAGATGTAAAACAAACTCAAATATGGACGCGTAGCTCAGCTGGATAGAGTACCTGGCTACGAACCAGGCGGTCGGAGGTTCGAATCCTCCCGCGTCCGCCACTTTCTCAAAGTGGTAAAATATATGGGTATCCTTAGGTTGGGATATGAAATCAAATCTAATATGGACGCGTAGCTCAGCTGGATAGAGTACCTGGCTACGAACCAGGCGGTCGGAGGTTCGAATCCTCCCGCGTCCGCCACTTTCTCAAAGTGGTGAAATATATGAGTATCTTAGATTGGGATATAAAACTTAATCAAAAACGGACGCGTAGCTCAGCTGGATAGAGTACCTGGCTACGAACCAGGCGGTCGGAGGTTCGAATCCTCCCGCGTCCGCCATCTTTCTCAGATGGTAAAACTAGAGAATTTGATATACGGACGCGTAGCTCAGCTGGATAGAGTACCTGGCTACGAACCAGGCGGTCGGAGGTTCGAATCCTCCCGCGTCCGCCACATCAAACACAATTGATGTGAGAAATAACCGACGAAAGTCGGTTTTTTTATGCCTGAAATTTAGAACTTACTCTGTTTTAGCTAACCAGCCTGTCGTAGGTTCACTCTTCATAAAGCAAGTCCCGCGTCCGCCACATCAAACCAATTGATGTGAGAAATAACCATTGAGCGTCGGTTTTTTATGCCTAAAATTTAGATCTTGCTCCGTTTTAGCTAACCAGGCTGTCGTAGGTTCACTCTCCATAAAGCAAGTCCCGTGTCCGCCACATCAAAACAATTGATGTGAGAATTAACCATTGAGCGTCGGTTTTTTTATGCCTAAAATTTAGATCTTGCTCCGTTTTAGCTAACCAGGCTGTCGTAGGTTCACTCTTCATAAAGCAAGTCCCGCGTCCGCCACATCAAACTAACTGATGTGAGTAATAACCATTGAGCGTCGTTTTTTTATGCCTGAAATTTAGATCTTGCTCCGTTTTAGTTAATCAGGCTATCGAAGGTTCACTCTCCATAAAGCAAGTCCCGCGACCGCCACATCAAAACAATTGATGTGAGAATTAACCATTGAGCGTCGGTTTTTTTATGCCTAAAATTTAGAGCTAGCTCCGTTTTAGCTAACCAGGCTGTCGTAGGTTCACTCTTCATAAAGCAAGTCCCGCGTCCGCCACATCAAACTAACTGATGTGAGTAATAACCATTGAGCGTCGTTTTTTATGCCTGAAATTTAGATCTTGCTCCGTTTTAGCTAACCAGGCTGTCGTAGGTTCACTCTGAATCATGTATTCCACCTCAGCCCTAACCAATTTGCTTCTCGTCGGAGAGCTTACAACTCTTTCGAGTAAAGCACAGCGCAGTGCTGACCTTGCTCATCTTGATGAATAAAGTGCTTTACATAGTGCATACCAAGCTTCTTCATAATATTGATAGAGCCTAAGTTGCCTTCAAGGGCCTCAGCAGAAAATGAGGTATATGCTTTGTCAGTCGCAAGGTTGTTGGCAATATGTTGGGCGGCTTCCGTTGCATAGCCCTTGCCCCAACTCATTTGCTTAAAGCGCCAGCCTAGCTCTAAATTGTTGTCGTTACGTTGACCTGTAAAAAAGCCCATCGGTCGAACTAATATCCAACCAATGAATTGATTCTCTTTTAAGGTATTCACTTGCCATAAACCCCAACCTTTTTCTAAATTTGTGAACTGCTCTAAGCGAGGAATGAAAATATCTCTAATCGTCTGCATTGAATTAGGCTTACCATGCGTTAAATATTTCATGACTGCAGGATCTTGGTCTAATTCGAATAGTAAATCGGCATCATTTTTATCCATAAGTCGATAACCTAATCTTTGCGAGTTTTGTATCTTCATTTGAATTCCTTACTGCTTTTATGGACTTAGTTGATTACAATATGAGGCTTATAACCTAAGGGGCATTAGTGAAAAATTCAGTATTAATTCTACGTCAAAAGCAAATTGCTGCGGCCAAGCGAGAGTTTAAAGCGCGTGGTTCGAAATTATCCCGCTGTGAAGCTTGTTTGCTTTCTGAGCATTTGTGTATCTGTGACAACCTTCAAGTTGCCGAAGATTGTCAAAGTGCAGTGTGCCTATTAATGTATCACAATGAAAGCTTCAAGCCCTCAAATACAGGTCGTTTAATCGCAGATGTGGTTCCTGATAATCATGCTTTTCGTTGGGATAGGACTGAGCCAGATGAAGCATTGCTATCGCTTCTAAAAGATCCAAGCTATCAACCTATTGTTGTTTTTCCCGCTGATAGCGCAGAGCCTGAACGTGTTATTACTAAGGTTGAACGAATTGAATCTAAAAAGCCATTATTTATTTTTTTAGATGGCACATGGCGCGAAGCGAAGAAAATGTTCAGAAAAAGTGAGTATTTAGATACTTTCCCGGTGCTTTCTGTATCCCCTGACTCTTTATCTGATTATAAACTTAGGGTTGCACCCCATGCCCATCAGCTAGGTACTGCAGAAGTCGCCTGTGTTGTCTTGGCTGAAGCAGGAGAGTGCTCAGCTGCAGAAAAACTAACAGCCCACTTTATTGACTTTAGAGATGCTTATTTAAAAGGAAAAAGAAGTTTAAGTTAAATTTAGAGCCCTTAAACGAAGAAACGCGGCTCTATGAGCCGCGTTGACGGAATCTTCTAAGCGTCCTGCTTTGGTTTTGAGCTGATCAACTCCATACAATCAATGTCCTTTCACCCGCTCTTTATGATTTAGCGAGTACTACTTCCTGTAGTGTCCTTCAGTGGCTTTATGCCAAACTTCCATATGCCCTTATCCGAGCTTCCTGCCGTTATCCATAACAAATTTGGCCACCATGGCTCCATTAAATCCTATATACATCCTGTATGGCTCACCTTGAGCGCTCATCCTGTTGTTCCATAAAGTAATTAAACCGTATTTGGCAATAATTAACTATTACAGTCCATTACACATCATGTGATTTTCGGCCATCACTGGCTTCCTAAAGATGTAATAAGTTTAATGGAGTGGTGCAGTAATAAAAGGTAAAAAATTAAATCGTCTGAAGAGCTGAATTGAGAATAAGGATTCAAGCTTATGATTAATAATGACTAATTTTCTAGTTGTTGTTTTGTTGAGCTGCATTTTACTTTAAAGCGACACCTAAAGTAAGAGATCTCTTACATAATCAATTGCTAATTAGGCGTTAATAGAAAATCAAGTTACAGTTTTTAATCAGTAAAAGGGTGTACTTTGAAACTAGAATAGTTAAAATTAGTTGATAATAATTATTGTTTGGCTTTGGAGGCCTTATGAAAAAAGCATTGGCTATTCTACTCTCAACTGTCACGTGTTTGCCTGCTATGGCAGCCGAAAAAATCAACATTTATTCTTTCCGTCAGCCTTTTCTAATTCAACCTATTCTTGATGATTTTACTAAGCAAACTGGTATTAAAACGAATGTGGTTTTTGCAAAAAAAGGGTTAATTGAAAGAGTTAAGCGTGAAGGTAAGCATAGCCGTGCTGATGTTGTTTTAACATCTAACTTCAGTGCTTTAATGCAGTTAGAGTCGATGGATCTAACGCAGCCGATTAAGAGCGATGTCGTAACCAAAAACATTCCTGCAAACTTTCGTGATCCAGAAGGTCAGTGGGTTGCACTGACTAAGCGTGTTCGTAACGTATATTCGTCAAAAGAGCGTTTAGGAAAATTAGATGCGTTAACTTATGAAGAATTGGCTGATGTAAAGTATAAAGGCAAAATTTGTACTCGCTCTGGTAAGCACCCTTATAATCTAGGGCTAGTTGCATCTATGGTCGCGCATCATGGTGAAGCGGAGACTAAATCATGGCTTGAAGGGGTTAAAGCAAATTTAGCAAGAAAACCACAAGGTAATGACAGAGCGCAAGTTAAAGCAGTGAAAGAGGGCTTATGTGATCTTGCATTGGGGAATAGCTATTACTTTGGCAAGATGCTGCAAGATGAAAAGCAAAAGCCATGGGCTGATTCTGTTTATATCAACTTCCCGAACCAAACAAATCGAGGCGCTCACTTAAATGTTTCTGGTGTTGTCCTAACGAAATATTCGAAAAATAAAGAAAACGCCTTGAAACTTATCGAGTTTATGACGGACAATAAGGCGCAAAATATGTATGCGTCAATGAATATGGAATATCCAGTTAAACCAGGTGTGGCGCTTTCTGAACTTGTGGCATCTTGGGGTGAGTTTAAGGAAGACAACTTACCATTGTCAGAAATTAGTAAATACCGTCCTTTAGCACTTAAGCTAATCGATGAGGTAAAATTTGATCTTTAATGCAATCATTATCTTCTCTGTCTAAATGGCAGGTTTTTGCTTGGCTGATAGGCGCTTGCTTATCAGCACCACTGGCATTTTTAATCTTCGAGTCGCTGCAAGGCGACTCTGATGTTTTTACCCACCTGTGGGATACCGTGCTTTGGGATTATATTTATAACACCCTAGTACTCATTGCCGGCGTGCTCCTCTTAAGTTGCTTAATTGCATTACCGCTCGGCTGGCTTACCGCTTATTGCAAATTTCCCGGTAAAAAATACTTCGAATGGGCGTTGATGTTACCGTTAGCAATGCCAACCTATATTATTGCCTACGTCTATACCGATTTATTTGATTACGCAGGGCCTGTACAAATTGCCTTAAGAGAGTGGTTTGGTTGGCAATCGCCGGATGATTATTGGTTCTTTGATATTCGTACATTAGGCGGTGCGATCGTGATGATTGCACTGGTGCTTTACCCTTATCTTTACCTTATTTTTAAAACTGCTTTGCGCGAGCAGTCATTTAAGTTATTGCAAGCTAGCCAGCTAATGGGTATGAGCCCACTTCAAAGCTTCTTCAAGGTGAGTTTGCCTCTTGCTAGAGGCGCGATTGTTGCAGCGCTTGCGTTGATCAGCATGGAAACCATGGCAGACTTTGCCACAGTGCATTATTTTGCTGTCAGCACACTTACAACGGCCGTTTATGATACTTGGCTCGGCTATTACTCTCTAACAGCGGCTGCGAAAATTTCTGGGATCATGTTATTGTTCTTATTTGTGGCCATCACACTAGAAAAAATCAGCCGTAAAAACACCACAGTGCATGAAAGACAAAGCGCAGTAAACGACACGCATTTATATATGCTATCAGGTAAGCACGCTTGGCTTGCCAGTATTTATTGTATTGTGGTGTTGTTTTTTGCTTTCGCCTTACCGGTTGGTGTACTCGTCAGTTATTCAATAGATTATTTTGACCAAGCATGGAACGCTGAGTTTTTCTTATATGCTTGGCAAAGCTTGAAGATCTCTTTGTGGGTAAGCGTTATCGCAATCGCTTTAAGTATTATCGTGTTGTTTTATCAGCGCATTGGTGAACAAAAGTCAAAGGCCTTGCCAGGGCGTGTATCAAGCACAGGTTATGCATTACCTGGAACAGTATTAGCGATTGCGGTTTTACTGCCGCTTACTTTGCTTGATACTAAGCTAAATGAGTGGTTAGAAGGCACTGCATTTGAACCTGGGCTGCTTTTTAGCGGTACTATTTTTGCCATGGTATTTGCGTATGTGGTGCGTTTTTATGCCATTGCTCAAGGCGCTGTTGAAGCGAGCTATGTACGAATTAGTCCGTCGCTTGATATGGCAAGCCAAAGTATGGGTAAGAATTTTGCGCAAATGCTAAGTAGTGTGCATATCCCACTCTTACGCGGGGGCATTTTAACTGCTGGGTTATTGGTGTTTATCGAATGTATGAAAGAGCTTCCTGCCGCTTTATTACTTCGTCCTTTCAATTTTGAAACCTTGGCAACCCATGTATTCCAATATGTGAGTGACGAGCAGCTAGAGCTTGCGTCCATTTCTGCATTATTTATTGTTCTTGTTGGCTTAGTGCCTTTGTATTTTGTTAATCGCTCAATGGAGCAGCACAATTCATGAGTAGTTTGTCTTTAAAAAACTTAAGCTATCAATACGATGGCCAAAAAGTGATTGAAAATTTAGATTTAGAAGTCGCCGAAAATGAAATTGTTTGCTTATTGGGGGCCAGTGGCTGTGGAAAAACAACCACTTTAAAAGCCGTGGCAGGTTTATTAACGCCTCAGCAAGGTCAAATTGTTATTCATGGTAAAACCATGAGTGACAACACGCAGTTTACAGCGCCGCAGCATCGTAATATTGGTATGATGTTTCAGGATTATGCGTTATTTCCTCACTTGACGGTTGCTCAAAATATCGCGTTTGGCCTAAGTAAATTTAATAAGGCTGACAAACAAGCACGTGTTAATGAAATGCTGGAGCTTGTGCATTTATCTGAATTTTCTGAGCGTTACCCTCATGAGCTTTCAGGTGGTCAGCAACAACGTGTCGCCATTGCGAGAGCGCTTGCTTATAAACCTAACTTGTTACTGCTTGACGAGCCTTTTTCGAATATTGATGCGCAAGTGCGCTTCCAACTGATCAATGACATTAGACAGATCATAAAAGATCAAAAGGTCTCAGCTATCTTTGTCAGTCATTCAAAAGAAGAGGCCTTTGCTTTTGCAGATAAACTGGCTGTGATGCATCAAGGTAAAATCGCCCAATTAGGCGATGCTAAAACGTTGTTTGAGCAGCCAGCTTGTAAAGAAGTGGCAGAATTCTTGGGGCAGGGTATTTATATTCCAGCCCAAGCTGAAGATAAACGCGAATTTACTACTTCATTTGGTAGATTCACTTCGACAAAAGCGTGTGAAAATGCGCAAGGTAGTGGGCAAATTTATATTCGACCAGCTCATATACAGCTAGAAAATGGCGAGACAAATGACGTCGAAATTCTGCAATCGCGCTTTATCGGGACTGAGTTTATTTATCAAATAAAAGTGGCAGAGCAAGTCATAGAAGTGCCCGTCGAAAGTGAACATGCCCTGAATATTAATGAGCCAGTGACTTTTAAAATTAAGCCACATGCGGTAAATTTCTTTTCATAGTCATTACTTATTATAACTTGGGGTGCCATGGCTCAGCCGCAGTCAGGAGTGTGTGCAGAGGCAAATCTGCATGGATTACATTTGTTTTTTAATGTGCTCGACGGTCAAGACGAAGCCGTTAGAGCAGCATTAGGGCAATGTGAACGCTTACAATCAGAATTGAGTGACCGCTTCTCTGAATCTATGGTATCTAGCTTTGTGGCTATTGGTGCGCAGTATTGGCCACATATATATCCCGAGTGTATTCCTAAAGAGTTAAAAAGCTTCCCGCATATTCGCTCTCACGAGCACCTTATGCACACTCAGCCATTTGATTTACTCTATGTGATCCGCTCTGACAGAGAAGATGTGAATCACCTATTTGCACAAAGTGTTAGGCATATGTTGGCGGGTAAAGTGGAATTGGTCGCACATATCCGTACTTTCCGATTCTTAGACGGTCGAAACTTTAACGGCTTTATTTATGGTGCTAATACGCCACATGGACGTTTTAAGCGCCAAGTGGCTTTAGTTCATGACCCTGAAAGCTTTGAAGATCAAGGTAGCTACATTCATGTACAGCGAGTGAAGTTTGATCTAAACCGTTGGCAACAATTAAGCCTGAACGATCAAGAAGCCATTATGGGCCGCTCTCGTTTAGAGAACAAAAAGCTAGAAAACGTCTTAGCAAATAACCATGCCGCATTAACTGAGCTTAAAAGTCCAGACAACTTACCTTTATTGCTTGAGCAAAGTATGCCGTTTGGAGATGTCTTTGAGCAAGGATCTTTATGGGTGAGTTGTGCCGCAAAGGGGGATGCTTTCGAGCAGCTGTTAACGACACGAGTAGGGAACGAACAGCATTACGATGCATGGTTAGATTATTGTCAGGCCGATATGGGAGCTGCGTTTTTTGCGCCATCCGTGCAGTTTTTGCAAAACATGGCGCAAATAGCCGAAAGTTAAACGTTGTCGAATAAGGTTTTTACTTTCTCAAGCGTTACATCTATCTCTGAGATTTTAGCTGGTGCAATAAAAATAGTATCGTCACCGGCAATGGTACCTAATACGCCATCAGCAGTACCTAATGAGTCTAGTAAGCGGGCAATCAGTTGAGCTGCACCAGGGCTTGTACGGATGATGATCATCATTTCATTGTGCATGATATCAATCACTAATTGTCTTAATGGGCTTTTTGCCGTTGGTACGCCCATTTCTGCCGGTAAGCAGTAAACCATTTCTTGTTTTGCGTTACGAGTTCTTACCGCACCAAACTTACTTAGCATACGTGACACTTTGCTTTGACTTACATTATCAAAGCCTTGATCTTTCAGGGCATCGACAATTTCACCCTGCGAGCCAAAGTTTTCTTCTTTTAATAGTGCTTTGAATGCTTTTATCAGCGCTTCTTGCTTCTCGTTTGCTTGCATAATTGAACTCGTTTATTAAATATTACTTAGATTTTACACAATTCTGAATCCAGACCCAACTTTGCAATTAAAAAACAAAGTGAATTGATTGCAAGATTTGCTTAAGTGGCAGGGCATTTTTAGAAACAGAAAAATGAATATTTTGAAGTGTAAAGCGAGCTTGCACGCTGAAAGCAATATTTTACAACTATAGTCGAAAAAAACCTTAAAATAGCGCCGATAAATTTGTTTTTACCTGCACTTTTCATTATCTTTACAGCACACACAATTCCACCTTCAAATTATGGAGAATTCCACATGAAAGTTGCTGTATTAGGTGCCGCTGGCGGTATCGGTCAAGCTCTATCTTTACTTCTTAAAAATGGCCTTCCTGCAGGTTCTGAGCTATCTCTATACGACGTAGCGCCAGTTGTTCCTGGTGTTGCTGTAGACCTATCTCACATCCCAACTGCAGTTAAAGTTGCAGGTTTTGGTGCAGATGATCTTGACGCAGCGCTAGCGGGTGCTGACATTGTTCTTATCCCAGCTGGTATGCCTCGTAAGCCTGGTATGGACCGTGCTGACCTTTTCAATGTTAACGCTGGTATCATCAAGACACTTGCTGAAGGTATCGTACGTAACTGTCCTAAAGCTCTAGTTGGTGTTATCACTAACCCAGTAAACGGCACTGTACCAATCGTTGCTGAAGTATTCAAAAAAGCGGGTACTTATGAAGCATCACGTGTATTCGGTGTAACTACACTAGACGTTATCCGTTCAGAAGCATTCGTTGCTGAACTGAAAGGTGTTGACGTATCTGAAGTTAAAGTACCAGTTATTGGTGGTCACTCAGGTACTACTATTCTTCCTCTACTTTCTCAAGTTGAAGGTGTTGAGTTCACTGAAGAAGAAGTTGCAGCACTTACTCCACGTATCCAAAACGCGGGTACTGAAGTTGTTAACGCTAAAGCAGGTGGCGGTTCAGCGACACTTTCAATGGGTGCAGCAGCAGCACGTTTCTGCTTCTCACTAGTTAAGGGTCTTCAAGGCGAGCAAAACGTTGTTGACTATGCATACGTTGCAGTTGAGAACGGTGACGCAGCATACTTCGCACACCCAGTACGTTTAGGTACTAACGGTGTTGAAGAAATTCTTTCTTACGGCGAGCTAAGCGCGTTCGAAGAGAAAGCGAAGAACGACATGCTAGAAACATTAAACAAAGATATCCAAGAAGGTATCGACTTCATGGCTGCGCAATAATCGCAATCTGAAAGTTTTAAAAACCCGCTACGGCGGGTTTTTTTATGCCTGAACCTTTTTGCTAGGCATCTTTTATGTTTAACCTTGGTAGCTAACAGCTAACAGCTAACAGCTAAGGCATTAAAAAAGCAGCTACGACGCTGCTTTTTTAATTCGGTAAAGATATAAAGAGTTAGTTATTCAGTGCTAACCTAAGCTCTCTTGAGCGCTCTAGCTGGGCAAGTAAGTCTTTAGCGACCGGTTTGAACTTCGCCAGTTCGGTTTTCGGTAGCGGTTCAGACTTAGGTAATTTTACGGTTTTCGGGTTGCGGTGAACGCCATTTACTAAAAACTCATAGTGTAAATGCGCACCAGTTACACGACCAGTAGCACCAACAGTACCAATTTTTTGACCCTGCTTTACTTTCTGGCCTGTTTTAACCATACGCTTGTTCAGGTGTAGGTACTTAGTGACATATTGACTACCATGTTGGATAAACACATAGTTACCATTGAGTTTGTTATATCCGGATTTAGTCACCTTACCATTACCTGATGAAACAACAGGTGTACCAACACGTGCTGCATAATCGATGCCTCTGTGTGCTGATACTCTACCTGTGACAGGGTGCTTACGGCGCGGGTTAAAGTTAGAGCTGATATATTTAAAGTTAACAGGGGCGCGTAAGAAGGCTTTACGCATACTGCGGCCTTCTGGTGTGTAGAAATTACCGTCGGTGTGACGAATTGCGCTAAAACGTTCACCTTGGTTAATAAACTCTGCGGCGATGATTTTACCATTGCCGATCAGCTCACCATCGACATAATGGGTCTCGTAAACCAGAGAAAAGGAATCGTCTTTGCGAATGTCATTGGCAAAATCGATATCCCAACCAAAAATGTCTGCAAAGTTCATAATTTGACGTTCAGATAAGCCTGCCGAAATACCGGCCGTCCAGAAGCTCGACTTAATTTTACCGCCAGCACTTTGATTAACTGTTTCGATTTCTTTGCTGTGGATCGCTGTTTGATATTTTTGTTCTTCATCTAAAGACACCAACAAGGTGTCAGTTTTCGAAAGTACATACTTAAGGTGCGTTAACTCACCTTCGGCATTTTTTGCAAAACTCAACACTTCACCAGGGTGGATTTTAGTCAGTTTGCGTGTTTCAGCATTGGTGTTAACTAATTTATGTAGAGTCTGCGCTGAAAAGCCAGCACGTTTGAAAAGTACCGCAAGGCTATCGCCATGCTTTACTTCAAAGTCATTGAATTCAAGGGTATCAATTGTGGTTTTTTCTGGCGCTTGAACTTTTTCGGGGGCGCTTAAAGTTGTAAGTTGCTCTTCATTTTCAGAAACTTTTACGGGTAATTCGTAACGCTTGCCAACTTCGAGTGCTTTTTTGTCACTGTCTCTTGATGCAGTTGCCTTTTCTGACGGCCATAAAGCAATTATCAGCATGACAGAAATGCAGGTAAGAATAAGCAGTTTGTGTTTTTTAGGAAGCTTATGAACAACGTGAACCATAACGCGCCTTTTCTGCTGTCAAGATAAATCGGTAATAATATTGCAGGATATACGCAATAAAGCGTGAATACCAGTGTTTTGTGCATTTAAACTGATCTGAATATAGGCTAGAATCGTGCGATAAACTGTATATTTTGGAGCGACGAATGGTGGACTTTGAAACTGCATTAGCCGAGATTAAGCGCGGTGCAGAAGAGATTCTTATTGAAGATGAATTAAAGGAAAGATTGAAATCTGGTAAAAAGCTAAAAATTAAAGCGGGTTTCGATCCAACAGCACCAGATTTGCATTTAGGTCACACTGTTCTAATTAATAAAATGAAAACCTTCCAAGACTTAGGTCATGAGGTTATTTTCTTAATTGGTGATTTCACCGGTATGATTGGTGATCCAACGGGTAAAAACGTCACTCGTAAACCACTAACACGTGAAGACGTGTTAGCAAATGCTGAAACTTATAAAGAGCAAGTTTTCAAAATCCTAGATCCTGCAAAGACCACAGTGGCATTTAACTCTACTTGGATGGAACAGCTAGGCAGTGCTGGCATGATCAAACTAGCTGCACGCCAAACGGTTGCGCGTATGCTAGAGCGTGATGACTTTAAAAAGCGTTACGCTGGTGGTCAAGCGATTGCAATTCATGAGTTCTTATATCCTTTAGTTCAAGGTTGGGATTCTGTTGCACTAGAAGCTGACGTAGAACTAGGTGGTACTGATCAGCGCTTCAACCTACTAATGGGTCGTGAGCTGCAAAAAGATGAAGGTCAGAAGCCACAAACAGTATTGATGATGCCTTTACTTGAAGGGACAGATGGCGTTCAAAAAATGTCTAAGTCATTAGGCAACTACATTGGTATTACTGATGCACCAAACGACATGTTTGGTAAAGTCATGTCAATTTCAGATGAATTAATGTGGCGTTATTACGAGTTATTAAGCGCACTTTCAATTGAAGAAATTGAAGGCCTTAAGCAAGAGGTTGTAAATGGCCGTAACCCGCGTGACATTAAGATTGATTTTGCCAAAGAAATGATTGCACGCTTCCACAGTGAAGCTGATGCTGAAGCTGCACATCAAGATTTCATTAAGCGTTTCCAGAAAAATGCTTTACCTGATGAGATCCCAGAAGTGACTATCACAATTGATGAAGACTCTACGATGATCT
Organism: Pseudoalteromonas sp. SS15; assembly: GCF_049257195.1. NCBI lineage: Bacteria > Pseudomonadati > Pseudomonadota > Gammaproteobacteria > Alteromonadales > Pseudoalteromonadaceae > Pseudoalteromonas > Pseudoalteromonas sp. SS15. Next base: position 459,979 of record NZ_JBMMUD010000002.1, on the reverse strand, counting down.
CTCAGCTGCTTAAAGAAGCAGGTCTTGTAGCTAGTACTTCAGAAGCCATGCGTATGATTAAGCAAGGCGCTGTTAAGTTAAACGGTGAAGAGAAAGTAACTGATAGTAAGCTTGTGATTGAGAAAGGCTCTACGCAGATTTACCAAGTTGGTAAGCGTAAGTTTGCAAAAGTGACAGTAAGCTAAACACTCGTTATTTCCAATATTAAAAAGCTGGTTTTAAACCAGCTTTTTTTATGTTTGTTTTTCACGCCTATTTGCTTAAGTATTTAAATAAAGCGTAACAAACCAATCTAAAAGCCAAATCAGTGCGATCAAAGAGAAAGTAAACCACTTAATTCTTTCTAAAAATGTTAAACACTGCTTAATATCTTCAGGCTCAGGGTGACGTTCAGCGCCAATACGCATTTTCGCAAAGCGTTCACCTTGATATTTACACGGACCGCCTAACTGGACTGATAGGTTTGCGGCAAATAGAGATAAGATCCAGCCCGTATTCGTTTGATAGCAGTGCCTTGCATAGTGTTTGAAGTAATGAAAAGTTTTCTTTCCTTGTAAAAACAAGGCCAGTAAAAAGATAAAGCCTCTAAGCGGTAAAAATTCAATATAAAAAATGGCTGTCTGTAATGGTTTTATAAAAGCGCTGTTAGGCGGCACACGCTTGCGCCAAGCATGATCACATACCAGTAGTAATTTAAAAAAGAATGCAGCGAGCGGGCCGAGTAATAAGTAAAAAAAGATCACAAGATAGTAGTGGCGTACCGTTCTTAAGGCTGTGCTATCTATGCAGGCTTTAGCAATGCCTATGCTTGATAACTCATTGACTTCACGGACTACGTTTTGTGCTAGCAATTGCCTCGCCGTTGCTTTTTGTTTTTGTTGTAGAAGTGCAGCTATGCGTTTGGCTCTTTGTAACACGCGGGTATCTAGACAAAAGTAGAGCACTAATCCGCCGAGCCAAGCTGGGTAAAATGCAAACTGACTGATCAGTGCTGCAATAAGTACAATGGTAAAAATGGGGAGAAAGAAACCTAATACACCGGCTATTTTTTGTAATGAGGCACTCCGCTCAGGTTTAAAGACTCGAGCGCCTATGCGTTCAAAAATAAGCGAAAAGAAAGTAATTGGGTTGTAGCTATTCAGCAGCGGTAATGAGTGAGCCGCTGCTATCGCGCAGATAAAAATAATGAGGCTTTGAAAAGCCTCAAACTGCTGACTTTCTACCATTACAAGCTAGTGTTGTTTAGCTGCTCAAGAAGTTCAGTCACTAGTTTAGAAGAGTTTACAGAAGCAACCTCTAGGTATTCTTCAAAAGATTGTGGTGACTCTTTACCTGCAATATCTGATAAAGAACGGATCACAACAAATGGCGTATTAAGTACATGACATGCCTGAGCAATTGCTGCGCCTTCCATTTCTACAGCTAGCATTGATGGGAAATCTTGACGCGTTTTGTCAATGCGAACAGGATCACACATAAAAGAATCACCAGTACAAATTAAGCCAACTTTTGTTTGTGTGTCTTCAAGGATAGCAACACTCGCTTTAGCAGCATCAATTAATGCTGTATGTGCCGCAAAGCCTGCAGGCATTTGTGGGACTTGACCAATCTCGTAGCCAAATGCAGTTACATCAACATCGTGGTGGCGAACTTCGTCAGAGATAACTACATCTCCGACGTTTAATTCAGGGTCAAAGCCGCCAGCAGAACCGGTATTAATGACGCAGTCGGGGTTGAAATTATCAATTAAAAGTGTTGTCGCAACGGTTGCTGCCACTTTACCAATGCCAGATTGAACTAAAGTCACAGTATGCCCAGCAAGTTCGCCAGTATAAAAAGTGAAGCCGCCTTTAGTTAGTTCTTCTTTGTTTTGTAAAGCCTCACGTAAAATTGCAACTTCAGGCTCCATTGCACCGATAATACCTACTTTCATAATTTCTATTCCTCAAAAAATTTTCGCTAGTATAGCCTATCGCACTTTTATAAAAAACTTGTTCATATCAGTGATGATATAAAGCTTTATCATCATAGTATTGATTGCAAAGTGTCCATTTAGAAAGAAAAAAGCCCTTTGAATATTCAAAGGGCTTATGTGACATATGGAAACTGTTAAATTTCAGCAAGCTGGGTCTGCGTTGAATGCGCCTTTGCTTGCGAAGGAGAAAGCACAGCAGGCTTCTCTGTACGTGTTCTGGGTTTGCGAACTGGTTGCGGTTGTTGGCCAATTTTATACAAAATGGCGCTACGTACTTCATTGGCTTTATAGCCTGTTTTAACTTTCATACGAATATGCGGAATATTCGCTGACTCTAAAGCACCGGTTACAAACCAATCTTTTTGCGCTTTATGGCCGCTCTTGTTCGAATTATTGACAAGGTCGACAGCCGCAACAATGTTTAGTGTGGTTTTATCAATCAGCACGTAATCGAGTTGTTTATTTTTAGCTTTAGCCAAAGCAGCTCTGCGTGCCTTTTTTGACAAACCTGGTTTGCACTCGATTAAATCAATCAACTTAACACGGCTGACAATCTTAAATTTATCGCCAACAGCGCGCTCTAGTAGACTTAGGAAAGTAGCTTCAACAGTGCTGAAGACAGATTCTTTACGATTGAAAGGGTATGGATTGCCACCTGCATCGGTATATTTTGCAATGACGATCGACGCGCCAGCTACCAATGCAAAAACTAATAATAAAGCGAACTCCATATAACACTCCACAACAACAATTTGACTTTGATGTTTATAAGCAAAGTTCTTGCCAATTGTGGAGTGAAAGCAGGCTTAAGCTGAATAACCGCCAGCTAAGCCTTTGAATGCATAGGCCACAGCGTCGTGAGCATGTAGAGATTCGTAGTGGTTAATCTTGATATAGTAGTCGGCAAACCCTGCGTTTTCGAACAGTGCTTTGAGCTTTCTTGCCGCATCTTCACAAAACATCAGGTTTTGGCCGTTCAAACGAGCGAACTCTTGCTCATCTTCACGTTTCACTGCCGCTTGAACGGGTGTTTTAAGTTCATCTTCAACTAAGTTAACTAACCCTACAATGTCGAATTCTTGACAGTTATCATCAAGTTTAATCTTAATGTTTGAAATACTACGTTGCGAATGCGGTGTTGCCAATACGCCCTCGGTAGTGCCAAGCCAAGCATGCACTTCTTCGTGAGAAATGTCTTTATCTTTAAACTTTGCTGCGAAAGCGTCTTGAATAAGTTGACGCGCTAACGCTGCAGAGCAAGGGCAAGTAGAAGAGTAGGTAACATCTAATGCCAGCTCTATAGAAAACGTTTGGTTAACCAATGAGGCTGTAATGCTAACAGGGTAGCTCTTCCAACCTTGTTTTTTGCTTAGTAAAGAAGGTCGGCGTAGTGGTAATTCAAAGTTAATAACCACTTTTGCCGCATCGCTGATGTCTTGATGAGTAGTTACAAATTCATCGAGAAGTTGTTTTAGTGTGTTTGGCGACAGGGCTTGCTCACAAGATAGCGTATCTAGGGCTAAGAATAGGCGAGACATATGAATGCCTTTAGCATCTTCTTTATGCAGGTTTACAAATGCGTCTGCTTTTGCTGTTACAGGCTGTTCTGGCAAGCCTTTTGTTGCAAGCATTAAAGGTAGCTCGATGTTACCCATTCCTACCCAATCTAATTTACCGGTTTGTAGTGCATCGGCTGAATGAGCAATATCTGGCATTGTAGTCTGCATGTTAACCCTCTTTTTCACGACATTTTCGAGTCGCGCATATTACACTATTTAACGCTTTAATGCGTATATGTTCGCATTATCAATTAGCGCGTTTATTAAGAACTGTTAAGAACTTTATACGTCTATTGTGGCTTTTTGGACTTTTAATGCTTTGGGATTAATCACTTGCTTGCGTATAATGAAACAGTTAACGGAGCAAATTGATTAATATGATAGATTCTTCATTTGGATCATGGCTAAAAGTCCTTGCCAATGTGATTAATAAATATGGTGAAAAGCAAGCTGGAGTGCTGTGTTATTGCCTGATATTACTCGCCTCACTAATTTTGTCATGCATGTTCTACTATGTGGCGTTAGGCGAGATTGTCATTGTTGATGTATTGGCAATTATGTTTTTTGCCGCCGTTACGTCTCCTGCCTTACTGGTTATTTGCATTCAAGCACTCAAAGAACTTGAGGCTTCTAGAGCTTATTTAGATACCGCAACTCAACAAGAAAAGCTTTTAAATCAGAGCTTAAAAGACAATATTACTCGGCTAAATAGCGAAATTGACGAACGTAAAATCGCTTTACATGCTAAGCATCGAGCCATTGAAGAGTTACGTCGTGAAATCGCAGAGCGTAAGAAAACGCAGCAAGAACTTGCGCAACAAAGTATGCTGCTTCGTTCAATTGTCGATTCTTCTCCCGATTTATTCTATTACCGCGACGAGCAAGGTATTTTTGCTGGTTGCAACAAGATGTTTGAAAAAGTCATGGGTAAGCATAGTGATGAGCTTATCGGTAAAAGTGTTTTTGATATTTACCCTGAAAGCTACATTCCTGAAGTGCTTAAAACCGATGAGCAAGTTGCGAAAACGCATCAAGCGCTTACGTTGGACGTTGAGTATCCGGTCAATGATGAAAACCGCTGGTTTGAGATGCGTAAGCTGCCATTTATCAATGAGCAGGGCGAGTATATTGGTTTACTTGCGTTTGGCCGTGACATTACTTCGCGCAAAGAGGCTGAGCAGGAGCTTGAAACAGCCTATAAAGATAAAGGTAAGTTTATTGCTACCTTAAGCCATGAGCTTCGCACACCGCTGAATGGCATTGTTGGCTTAACCCGTATGATGCTAGACACAGAACTGAGCAAGCAACAAAAGAGCTGGTGCAATACCATTTTCTCTAGTGCAGAAACCTTAGGTAATATTTTCAATGACATCATAGATCTCGATAAAATCGACAGAGAGCAGTTGGATATAGCTGCTGACAGTATCAATGTCTCAGATTTTATTAATGATGTGGTGAATTTTGCTGGGCTTATTGCAGAGCAAAAGGGCTTAGAGTTCAATATTAACAGGCAAGGGATCTTAGATGTCTACGCTTTATTAGACCCAACTCGCTTAAGACAAGTACTTTGGAATTTAATTAACAATGCCGTGAAATTCACCCACAGAGGCAGTGTGACACTTGAGTGTAAGCGTGAAAATCGTGATGGCGAAGTGTGGCTCGTTATGAGCATTACTGATACGGGCTCAGGTATTGCACAAGATCAGCTCGCTAGAATTTTCGAAATGTATTACAAGGCACCAAGTGCAAACGGTTCGAATGCCATAGGTTCAGGCATTGGGCTAGCAGTGACTAAAGCGCTTGTTGAAGCAATGCAGGGCAGCATTCAAGTGAGCAGTATTGTTGGTCAAGGAAGTCGCTTTGAGGTTGAAATTCCACTAACCCTTACAGCAGCGCCAAAAGAGCAAAGCTATGCCGGTCGTAGCCTTTACATTCTGTTAGTTGAAGATGTGCCTTTGAATGCAGAAATCGCGACAAACCTACTTGAGCAGCGAGGACATGAAGTCATTTGGGCTGAAACTGGTGAAGATGCGCTTTCGTTTGTAGCAACTGAAGATGAGCTGGATTTGGTCTTACTCGATATGCAATTACCAGATATCAACGGTGATGAAGTCGCTCGGGAGATTAGAGCAGACAGTCATTTCGATAAATTACCTATCGTCGCCTTAACAGCTAATGTTCGTAGCGCAGAAGAAGAACTAGAAGGGATCAGCATTCAAGGCGCACTAGCGAAGCCAATCAATACTATTAAGCTTGATAAAATGCTTGCAGAGTTATTCGGTATTAATGCCAGAGCGACTAAACCTAAACTCATAGAAACTAAAGCCAATTGTGCTGATAAACAAGCTGAGTTCACCTTATTGGAAATGGAAACTATCTGTGATTTTATCGACTCAATGGGCGTTGAAGCGTTTAAACGAAGTTCAGATCTATTTGCTAAGTTAAGTCCTAAGTATTGTGAAGAATTACAGCAATCTATCGATAGTAGTGACTTCGATGAATACAGTTCTGTGGCTCATAAACTTAAAGGCGCATCTGGTTCAGTTGGCTTAAAGCAAGTTCAAGAGCATGCTAAAAAGATGGAAAAAGAAGTGGCTGAAGTTGGATCTGAAGTTGCTCAAACCTGGTTAGACGAATTATATGATTTGCTTGAAGCGGGACAACAAGAACTTAAAACGGTTGTTGATAGTTGGAACGGGTAACTGTTAAAGAGTAAGTTAGCATAGTATGAGTGAGGGGGGGTCATATTGAGGTTATTCAAAATACTTTTGAGCCCTCAGTTTAGAAATAATACTTTAAAACAATGAATTTTAGTCGTTAAAAAAGGGCCGAGAGGCCCTTTTTTACTAGTTTATACTTGTAAAATTGATTAGCTATCAATCTTACCGATGAAGCGGTAACCTTCACCGTGAATAGTACTAATTAGCTCAGAAGTGTTTGTATCACTCTCAAAGTGCTTACGTATACGACGAATCGTTACGTCAACTGTTCTGTCATTTGCGCGAAGTTCACGACCAGTCATATGCTTAATCAATTGCTCACGGCTGAAAATACGGCCCGGTGAATCAAGCATTAAACGTAAAGCACGGTACTCGCCTTTAGGTAAGCGCTTAGCTTCACCTGCAGGAGATGTTAAACAACGGCTATTTTCATCAAGTTCCCAACCGTTGAACGTAATTACACCACTGCTTTCAACAGATGCATCTTCAGGGCTGTTACCTGTACGAGAGATTAAGTTACGAGCACGAATAGTCAGCTCTCTTGGGTTGAAAGGTTTTGTGATGTAATCATCAGCACCAATTTCTAAACCAAGAATACGGTCAACATCATTGTCGCGGCCAGTTAAGAAAATTAAGCCAACGTTTTTCTTCTGACGAAGTTCGCGAGCTAAGATTAAGCCATTCTTGCCTGGTAAGTTAATGTCCATAATAACCAGGTTGACATCATCATGAGTCGTTAGCTTGTCGTGCATATCATCGCCATCAATGGCTTCAATTACTTTGTAACCTTCTGCCTCAAATAAACTAACGAGGTTCAAGCGAGTTACGTCTTCATCCTCAACAATCAGAATGACTGGCGTTTGCATTATCATTTAACCTTTTAGGAATATGTTATTTACATTTTATTCGGTACTAGAAGAAAAAACCGAATATTTAAGATTATAGGAGTATATCTAAATGTTAACAAGTAAAATCAGTTAGGGTGAAACTTTGCTACGGCGAGTAACCGAGAAAGTACTTTAAAATTATGTTTTGCAATCTGTTGCTTATTAACATAAAGCCTGATTTTATTGCCCTCCTGAACAAGCGCCGCCATTCCTTCATTGTCTAAAAAACTGAGGTTATCACTAACCATTAACATATCTAGGGGCGTATTCTTGTCATAAGATGACAGTATATCATTGCCAAGAGCTCCATCAAAGTATGTGATTTCACATTGACTGGAAAGTTCCAAAATAGCGGTGTTTTTTTCTACTTTTTTTATGCTAATTGGTAAACCTTTAACTTTCAGACTTTTATTTTTAGTGAGTATTGCGCCGGGTCCTGATTTCAGATCATAAAAACAAAAACGGATACCGCTATCGCCCATTGATGGAAATTCAATAAAATTTGCCATTTGGTATAAAAAAGCAGAGCGAATTTGTTCTGGTGTTTTGGCCATAACACCGAAAGAGCAAATTATCAGAAAGCAGGTTAACCAAAACCTCATGATGTTAATTCGCCTAATGGTAAAGAAATAACAAATCGAGTGCCTTCGCTATAGTCTTCGTCTAGAGTAATAGAGCCATCTAAAGCCTGAGTGACTAGGTTGTAAACTAAGTGCATACCTAGACCACTGCCACCTTCACCCCGTTTGGTTGTTACAAATGGATCGAAGATCCTCTTTTTAATAGAGGTTGGTACACCACTACCATTATCCACATATGTAATCTCTAGGTTACTTCCCTTGCTTTCAGCACCAATTTTGATCTGATTATTTTGCTCATCTTCAAAACCATGAATAAGAGAATTCGAGATAAGTTGTTCGAATATTTGCTGAAGAGGGCCTGTCTTACTCGAAATCGTTAAATTTTCTGGTAGGCTTAATTCAATCTCTGGTGACTTTATAGAAATCTCAGCATTCATTGCCATTAAGATATTACTTAGTAAAGACTTCACGTTAACGTCGGCGCTAATTTCAGTATCTTGACTCACTGCCACACGCTTAAAGTTAGAGATAAGATCAGCGGCACGGTTTAAATTTCGATAGATAAGATCAAGGTTTTCAACCCCATCGTTAATAAATCTTTCTAGTTGTTTAGATGTGAGCGTCTTTTGCTCAAATGCCGACTGTATATCAGCGAGCTTATCTCTTAAAAGCGTTGAACCTGTAACACCAAGGCCAATTGGCGTATTAACTTCATGGGCAACCCCAGCAACCATTTGACCCAAAGATGCCATTTTTTCACTTTCGACAATCTGGTTTTGGTATTGGTGCATGCGTTCTAAGGTATTAAGCAACTCTTGGTTTGCTTCACGAAGCGCAATGGTTCTTTGGTTTACTTTTTCTTCTAAGCTTTGGTTAAGTTGATTAATTTCTTGTTTATCAGCTTCATGACGTTCAATTTGATTTTGTGTACGTGAAAGCATGATATTAAGGTTGTTTGACAGGGTATTTAACTCTTCAATGTGGCTGCTCGATGCTCGCGTGCTGTAATTATGATTTTTTGATACATCCTGCAGTAATAAAGATAAATCTTCAATTGGCGCGGCTATGCGCTTTTGAATACTACGAGCAACGAGAAGTACCAATAATAAGACGAATAAAGTCAGTAAAATATCAACTAAGATTTTGTTGTTGATGTACTTATTCAGCCTCTCAAGAGAGCCCCTAATATAAACATAACCCTCAATTTTCCCTTCATACTCAACGGGCTTTATTAGCTCTATATGATCGTCAGTGATGCGAGGTATTTTGAGATCATCAATACTGCCCACCTTCAACGGTACTGGAGGTGTTTTACTGGCGTTATAGCTGGTAAAGAAAACGGGCTTTTTAGTGACGTCGTCTATGTCGTAAATATGTATGTTTTTGACAAGTTCAACTTTACTGAATGACTTTAAACGCTTTTCTTCGGTTTTTCTGTCTTCGAAAATCAGCGTGATTTGCGCATTAAAAGCAATGATATCGGCTATCATATCAAGCTTATTAATGATCAGCTGCTTTTGCTCTTTAACGTCAAGATAAGTAGAAATAGAAATAGACAGCGATAGGCAAAGAGCTGTTACTAGCATAACTGCGCTGATCAATACCTTTCTAATGCTTGTTTTTGTTATTTGTTTAGCCATTCGCTAGCCTTTGCAACCTACATGCTTACCAATATGGTTTGAGTAGTAGACATAAACTTCAAATTTTTGAAAAGTTTACAAAAATAAAACGTTATTTATAACTTTAATAAACTTAGTGTAGCAAAGGGAAAAAATAAAAATAACTAAAAATTGCGATGGAGCTTATGCTATTTTTCTCTAAGTATGAATTAATTCATTCTTTGTTCTTAGAAATGAAAGTTAGGTTGTTTGGTTGAAAAGCAGTCTGGCAACTTAGGTAAGTTTTAAGCAAGGGTCATTAAGCGTTAATACAGCTGAATGACCCATTATGCAAAACGGTTAAGATTTTTGTGCGTGGTACACCGCAAACTTATTATTTTTCGCAATGGTTTCATATTCGCCAAACTGTGCTTCTAAGATTGGCTGATATTTTAAGAAACTATTAGCAACTATGGTGAGCTTGCCTTTAGGTTTTAAGAATTGCTTAGAAAGCGCTAAAAAGTCTTCAGCAATTTGATAATCTGTTGAAATACCCGTATGGAATGGCGGGTTACTGATGATTAAATCAAACTGACCCGACACTGCTTGCATGCCATCACTCAAAATCACATTACCTTCGAGGTTGTTGAGTTTTAGCGTCTGTTCGGTAGCATATACAGCTAAAGCGCTGACATCTAAACAGTTCAGTCTCAATTCTGGTGTTTTTAGTCCTAGGTAAGTGACGATAATCCCAGCACCACAGCCAAAATCGAGTACTTTGCCTTTATAAGGCACGGCAATTTGCTCGAGCAACAGACGAGTACCATCATCTAATTTACCGTGATTGAAAACGCCAGGCACACTTGCTACTTCAAAGCTCTGGTCGTTCACACTCACAGTGAATGTTGTTTGGTAGCTGCTGATATCAAAACGCTCTATTAAAGTTAAATCAGCAAATTCAAACAATACGCAGTGTTTCGCGCTTTCTAATTTATAAAATTCACCTGCAAAAGGTTTAAACTGCTTTTCAGCAGATTTAACGCCCCCTTTGTTGTCTCCAACAATTAATACACGTGTTTTAGGTGAAGCGATGGCCCGGATATTATCAAGCATCATTAATGCTTCAGGCTTTGATTTCGGGTAGTAATAGATAACTAAATCGAGCTCTTCGAGAACAGGCAAACTATGACCAACATGACTAGTTATGCCTTGGTGTTTTTGTGAGTCTTGATGATCAGCCACGTTGTAGCTAAAAGCGTGAATATCGCTATTTGGGTTTAATTGCTTTAACTCGCGAAGAAAGCCGTCGCGCATGGTGTTAATCACTAAAATGCGCTGACCTGTAAGTTCTTCTTCGTTGCGAAGAAGCAATAAACTTGGGTTTGCTAATCGACTCATAAATACTCTATTTAAAATCTCAACTTAATTTTGCGCAAAGGTAAAACTATACCAATACTGTTCATTAAAAACTATTGAGGATAGGTCTTAACCTAATACCATTAAGATAAAAGAGCCATTAGGCTCTTTTATCTAACTAAAAAATAAATGTAAAAATTAAATTTACTTTTAGTTGCTACGTTTGAACATTAAGTCCCAAACGCCGTGACCTAGACGATGGCCGCGTTGCTCAAACTTAGTCAGTGGACGATTGTCTGGGCGAGGCACATAATCTTGTGTCTCAGAGATATTTTCGTAACCAGGTGCAGCAGTCATTACTTCTAGCATATGCTCTGCGTAGTTTTCCCAGTCAGTAGCCATGTGGAATACGCCGCCAATTTTTAGTTTTTGGCGAAGGCTTTCAACAAATTCTGGCTGCACAATACGGCGCTTGTGGTGACGCTTCTTGTGCCAAGGATCAGGGAAGAATAACTGCATGGTTGTTAGGCTGCCATCGGCGATGCAATCAGCAAGTACTTCAACAGCATCATGTTCAAATACGCGCAGGTTAGTTAAACCTGCTTCGTCGGCTTCCATTAAGCATGCACCAACACCCGGGCGGTGTACTTCAATACCGATGAAGTTTAAATGCGGCGCATTTTTCGCCATTTCAACTAACGATTTACCCATGCCAAAACCGATTTCAAGTACGACGTCGTTGTCGTTGCCGAATACTTGAGAGAAATCTAGTAAGCCTTGGCTATGCTCTAAGCCCATGCTTGACCAACATTTTTCAATGGCAGCAGCTTGTCCTTTTGTTAAACGGCCTTCGCGCTTTACAAAACTACGGACTTTGCGGATGTATTTACCTTCATTTAGAGCTTCTTCTAAATTGGCTTTACTCGATTCGTTCATAATCAATTCTGTGCAGTAAAAATGGGCGCATATTATCCCTGTTCCACGGCCGAAGTACAATACTTGACTGGATATAAAAGGCCTCTACACTGTGCGCCGAGTAAAGTAATCATAGTCGTGGTGATATGCAGGTTTCAAAACAGCAAGCCAAATGGTTTGCCGAGCAAGTAGTAGAGTGGTACCACCTTCATGGTCGTAAGACCTTACCTTGGCAATTGGGCAAAACGCCTTACAAGGTTTGGGTGTCGGAAGTGATGTTGCAGCAAACACAAGTTGTTACTGTAATCCCTTATTTTGAGCGTTTTATGGCGCGCTTTCCGACGATTGTCGATTTAGCTGATGCACCAGAAGATGAAGTGCTGCACCACTGGACGGGGCTTGGCTATTACGCCCGAGCACGTAATTTGCACAAGACAGCAAAAATTGTTCGAGACCAATATGCGGGTAAGTTTCCTGAAACTTTTGAACAAGTTGTCGATTTACCGGGTATAGGGCGCTCGACCGCTGGCGCGATTCTGTCGTTGTCACTAGGTCAGCCGCATCCGATTTTGGATGGTAATGTAAAGCGTGTTCTAGCTCGATTCTTTATGGTTGAAGGTTGGTACGGGGTTAAAAAAGTAGAAAATTTACTTTGGTCCTTAAGCGATACCATCACGCCAAAAGACAATGTCACTGAGTTTAACCAAGCCATGATGGATTTAGGTGCTAGCCTTTGTTCACGCAGTAATTTTAATTGTGAAGCGTGTCCGTTAGTAAGTCAGTGCCAAGCTTATGCAAACAACCAAGTTAAAGCTTTCCCGAACTCTAAACCGAAGAAAGAAAAGCCAAAAAAGCAGGCGTATCATTTGATAATTAACGCAGATAACAAGGTGCTAATGGAAAAGCGCCCAAGCTCGGGCATTTGGGGCGGATTGTTTGGCTTCTTTGAGTTTGAGTCATTGCAAGAAGTAGAGACTTTTATTGCTCAGCAGGGGCTAAACGGAAAAGTACAATCCATAGAATCATTTGTGCATATTTTTACTCACTTTGAACTGACGATACATCCGCAAATTTTAAAGTTAGATACTATTCCAGATTGTGTTCATGACAATCCGCTTATCTGGTTTGACTTAGCAGAGCATCCAGAGGTTGGGCTTGCAGCACCAACGAAAAAGTTAGTTAAACTCCTAGGCACAATGGGGTAGACTAACGTCATTAATCGAGCATTTAATTAGGTGATGAATTATGGCACGCACAGTGTTTTGTCAGAAATTACAAAAAGAGGCTGAAGGCCTTGCTTTTCAACTTTACCCTGGTGAAGTGGGTGAAAAGATTTTCAATAATATCTCTAAAGAAGCTTGGCAACAGTGGCAGCATAAGCAAACTATGCTGATCAATGAAAAGCACCTAAACATGATGGACCCAGATCACCGTCAGTTGCTAGAAGAGCAAATGGTCGGTTTCTTATTTGAGGGTAAAGAAGTAGAAATCGAAGGCTATCGCCCGCCTGAGAAATAATCTTCGTAATCTTTATCTAAATTTAAAAAGCCCCGCAAACTTGAGTTTGCGGGGCTTTTTATTTGTTTCTTACTTTTGATGCTTTTTGCAATTAGTGAAGAATACGCGCTCTGATTGTGCCTTCAACTGCACTTAGCTCTTTTAGGGCCACTTCAGAATGGTCGGTATCTACATCAATAACGACGTAACCAATTTTGTCGTCGGTTTGTAGGTACTGAGCAGCAATGTTGATGCCGTGTTGAGCAAATGCTTGGTTAATTTGCGTAAGTACACCCGGGCGGTTGACGTGAACGTGCAATAAGCGGCTACGATTAGCAAGCTCAGGTAGCGATACTTCAGGGAAGTTAACAGCGCTTAATGTAGAGCCGTTATCTGAGTATTTAGCCAGTTTACCCGCGACTTCAATACCAATATTTTCTTGCGCTTCTTGTGTCGAACCACCAACGTGTGGGGTTAATATCACATTATCAAATTCGCGCAGTGGAGAAACAAACTCTTCGTCGTTAGATTTTGGCTCTACCGGGAATACGTCGATTGCAGCACCAGCTAGCTTTTTATCTCTTAGAGATTCTGATAGTGCATCGATGTCGACCACCGTACCGCGAGAAGCGTTAATTAAAATCGCACCTTGCTTCATCACTTCAAGCTCAGCCATGCCGATAAGATTCTTAGTCGATGGTGTTTCAGGAACGTGCAAGCTTACTACATCGGCGCGCTGTAAAAGTTGCGTTAGGTTTTGAATTTGTTGTGCATTACCTAAGGTAAGTTTGTCTTCTATGTCGTAAAACTCGACTTTCATGCCGATGTTTTCGGCCATAATACCAAGCTGAGTGCCGATGTGACCGTAACCAATAATACCTAAGGTTTTACCACGGGCTTCATAAGAGCCAACTGCTGATTTAAACCACTCACCACGGTGAGCCATGGCGTTACGCTGCGGAATACCACGTAGTAATAAAAGAATTTCACCTAGTACGAGCTCTGCTACTGAACGTGTATTTGAGAAAGGCGCGTTAAATACCGCAATACCACGCTCTTTAGTCGCTTGCAGGTCAACTTGGTTTGTACCAATACAAAAGCAACCTACCGCAACTAGTTTTTCTGCAGCTTCAATGACGCGCTGATTAAGATGGGTACGCGAGCGAATACCCACAAAGTGAACGTCTGAAATACGTTCGATGAGTTCATCTTCAGGTAAGGAAGTCTTAACATAATCAATGTTGCTATACCCATTACGCTTAAGAGTTTCAACAGCGCTTTGGTGTACGCCCTCTAACAACAGTATTTTGATCTTTTCTTTTGCTAAAGAAACCTTACTCATGACTCATTCCTATTTTACAATTTTAGGACCTTCTGGTGTCCCTGTGATAACGATGTCTGCGCCGCGCTCAGCAAATAAGCCGTTAGTAACTACGCCGACGATTTGGTTAATTTGTTGTTCAAGCTGCTTTGCATCGTTGATCTCTAAACCATGAACATCCAAGATCACATTACCGTTGTCAGTGATCACGCCCTGACGGTAAACCGGATCGCCACCTAGTTTAAGAAGTTCTCTTGCCACATAACTGCGTGCCATAGGGATAACCTCAACTGGCAGTGGGAATGCACCCAAAGTCTCTACATGTTTGGTGTTATCAACAATACAAATAAACTTATCAGCTACTGCCGCTACAATTTTTTCACGGGTTAATGCTGCGCCACCGCCTTTGATCATGTCATTTTGTGCATTGATCTCATCAGCGCCGTCAACATACACGTCTAGCTTAGCCACATCGTTTAACTCGTAAACTTCAATGCCTAGTGCTTTTAACTTTTCAGTAGAAGCCTCTGAGCTAGATACTGCGCCTTTAATGTCATCTTTAATGCTGCCTAACGCATCAATAAAATGATTTACCGTAGAGCCTGTACCAACACCTACAATCGTGCCTTCTTCTACAAACTCTAGTGCAGCCCACGCCGCTGCTTTTTTCATTTCGTCTTGAGTCATTTCAGTTCCAAGGTTGTTGTCAAAAGTTGTCAACGCAAGTATACCGAAAACGTAGGCAAAGTGACGTGTTTTAAGCGTTTAACGTTGAAGTTTTACCACTGGTAAAACTTCGTCGGTGTTAAAATCTGCTGTAAAGGCACATCCCATGCTTCTATTGGTAAGCTTTCTACTTTCTGACAATCATGAGCAAGGCCTATTAACTTAGGCTTCTCACGTTGTTCAGCATAGTGCTTTGCCAATGTTCTATCGTAGTAGCCGCCGCCCATTCCAAGTCGATTACCTTGCTCATCAAATGCAACTAAGGGCATTAGCAAAATATCTAATTCAGGAAGCGGGCAAATTTGGCTGCAATTCAGCTTAGGTTCCAAGATAGCATAGCGATTAGCCACCATGGGTGAGTTTTCTTCATATTGCTGAAATAGCAATGAGGCGCCGTTGAAAGGGTGAATTATAGGTAGGTAAACTTGATGTTTTTTAACTCTAAGCTCTTGAATTAGCTTGTTTGTTTTGAGTTCGCCATCATTACTTAGATAGAGCCCTATTTTGGCCTTTTGAGGGAGGGTGATGTGTTGAGAAAAATTAATAGTTAAATTTTCTTCAGCTTGATTTTGAAATGATGAGGTTAGATTTCTTCTAGCTTCGCGCACTTTTTTTCTAATTTCGGTGCGCGATATTTTTGAATCGTGAATTTTACTCATGTTAAAAAGCGACTAGTTCAGGGAAAGCAAGTGCGATAGCTAATATAATCAACAGAATGATGAGCACAACACCAAGACCATATTGCACTTTTTTACTGCGTTTAGGGGGAGGAGTAAGCTCAAGTTCATCAAAAAGGTCGTCTTCTTGCCAATCATCTTCGACTTTATTTTCTTTCACGATCTCTTGTGAAGGTAAACGTTGCTCTAATTCTTCTAAGCGTTCTTCGATTCGAATAAGGCTAGACGTAATGTAATCAAGGGCTTCTAGAATACGTTCATCTTTAGAATTTTGAATTGAGCTGGCGCTATTTGCATTGCTCTCAGCTGATTGCAGCTTGGCATGCAAACCGAAGCTGGCCAATAACTTTACTTGTTTAAGGCATTTGGCTTTTTCGCTGGGGGCAAATAAAGATTTGCCTTGCGTGAACGCTGTGATTTTTTGCGGCGTTGTTTTAAGTTTTAAGCTGAGCTGCTCGATGGCGGCTGATTCACTCACGCTGCTATCGAAGCCGGCAAATACAACACGGTATTTGTCAGTCATGGAAACATCCTTAAATTCGCTAATGCTTTGAGTATACCCAAATTTTAAAGACATGCGAATGAAGGTATGGCTTTATGATGGCCTTATAAGCAAGATATAAGGCCATGGTATAAGTTTTTAATACTTAGCTGATTTGCCATTCGGTAGGGCGTTTTGAATAAATTCACGTAAGTCTTGATTTGATTGTTCT
Source organism: Pseudoalteromonas sp. SS15 (assembly GCF_049257195.1). Classification (NCBI taxonomy): domain Bacteria; kingdom Pseudomonadati; phylum Pseudomonadota; class Gammaproteobacteria; order Alteromonadales; family Pseudoalteromonadaceae; genus Pseudoalteromonas; species Pseudoalteromonas sp. SS15. The sequence goes on along the minus strand of NZ_JBMMUD010000002.1, from coordinate 443,454 downwards.
AAATCAGCACGACGTAAATACATCATATGACCTGAGCGATAACCTTTAAAGCTTAAACGGTCGCGCATTTTTGCACTTGGGTCGAGTTGCCACATCGTATATTTTGCATCGAAATAATTGGTTGCACCGTCATAGTATCCTGCTTGCACTAACACATTAAGGTATGGGTTTTGCGCCATGGCTAAACGTAGTTGCTCACCGGTGTTGTTATTACTGCGATCCCATGGATGAACCGAGCCAAACATATTGTATTTAATGTCGGTTTTGTAGTTTAGCTCTTCACGTAGATAGTAATTAATGGCTGGTGTGAAAGAATGCAACCATGAGGTTAGCTCCGGCCAGTAATCAGGTCTGCTGCCCGCATCACGTTTGTCGATACCTAAATAACGAGAGTCTAAGCGGCCAAGTGTTTGACCTCTGTCTCTTAGCAGCTCTTTCCAAAAAGCGCTGGTTGGAATATCTAAATTGTTCTGAGCGACAAAGGTTTCTGATAAACCACTAAACTTAGCAACTTGCTTAATTGCTTGTTGCTTTTCAGCATCGCTGATAAATGCACCTTTTGCCAATGCTGGTAGGTATTGGTTAATGGTGTAAGTTTCAACTTCGTCTAATACATCTAATAAGTCTTTATTTTGTAGCTCAGGTGCTAAAGCTTTGTGGTACCAAGCCGCCGCCGCATAGTAAGGTAAGCGATTTGCAGCTTTTACAGGGCCTTGGCGTTTAATACCAATGTCGGTAGGCGAAACCAGTACTACGCCATTTAAGTACATCCATTGGCTATTTTGTAGCTCATGAGCAAGGCCTGATACACGTGTAGTACCATAGCTTTCACCTATTAAAAACTTAGGCGATAAAAAGCGGTTGTTGCGATTCACAAAAGTGTTTAGCCATTCAGCGAGGTATTTGATATCAGCATTAACGCCAAAGAAACGTTTTTTCTGCTCTGCCTTACTAGGCATTTTTCCATCTTTGTTTGGTAAAACGCGCGAATAGCCTGTATTCACAGGGTTTACGAAAACGATGTCAGCGACGTCTAAAACTGAGTAAGGGTTAGTTTGTACACCGTACGGTTGAACCGGGTAGCCTTCAGTATCGATATTTAAAGTTTTAGGGCCAGTGTAAGCAATATGCATCCACACTGACGCAGAACCAGGACCACCATTGAATGAGATTAGTAGTGGGCGCTTACTCAAGTCTTTAACATCGCTTTTCTTGTAGTAGGTGTAATGCAAAGTGGCGATCGGGTGACCTTCCTCATCCCATACTGGCTGAGTCCCTGTGGTCGCAGTGTAATTAATTCTCTCACCAAGAATTTTAGTTTTATGTTTTGTGACAACTTGGTTGTCTATGTCGATTTGGCGGCTATGTTCACTTGCATTAACCGTTTGACCGATCAGCAATGCTGCACTGATGATGATGGTTTTTAGTTTCATTAGTTTATCTCCTCCGAAGCTAAATAATGTTCTGCTCTTACTGAATATGCAAAGTTTATGAGTCCAAGTATGGGCAAATTGAGATGGGTGTAAAAATGATTGAAATTTATGCACCAGCTCAGTTCAATTTGCATAACTACGCACTTAATTGGTGCATTTTATCTAATTTTAAATGTTCTTAAATTGTTAACTTTATGTATTTTTTAAAGTTTTAATTTTGGTATAGAGCTTGATTATTCATTGCCAACATAACGCATCACAATGTCGAAGGGGGCAATATGAAAATGATCAGCGCTATCATCAAGCCATTCAAACTTGATGAAGTCAGAGAAGCATTATCGGAGCTAGGTGTAGAAGGCATGACTGTTGTTGACGTAAAGGGTTTTGGTCGTCAACGCGGTCACACTGAGCTTTACCGAGGTGCAGAATATCAAGTTGATTTTATTCCAAAAATCAAAGTTGAAATCGCAACACAAAGCGAAAACGCAGAGCGTATTGTTAACACCTTAAGTGAAGTCGCTCGCACCGGAAAAATCGGTGACGGTAAGATTTTTGTGTATGACCTAGACCAAATTGTACGTATCCGTACTGGTGAATTCGACGAAGAAGCGATTTAGGAGCAATAACAATGGAAAACAGCATCATAGAACTCAAGTTCTCTTTAAATACTTTTTACTTTCTGATCTCTGGCGTATTGGTTATGTGGATGGCTGCGGGCTTTGCCATGCTTGAAGCGGGTTTAGTTCGCTCAAAAAACACCACTGAAATTCTAACAAAAAACATCGCGCTCTATGCCATCGCTTGTACTATGTTCTTGCTGGTGGGTTACAACATTATGTACGTCGATAATACAGCCGGTGGCATAGTGCCGAATTTTGGCGCGCTCATTGGTAGTGCCGCAGATGATGCAACTCATGCATTAGAAGCTGATTTCTTCTTCCAAGTTGTCTTTGTGGCAACGGCAATGTCAATTGTATCGGGTGCAGTTGCGGAGCGAATGAAGCTTTGGGCTTTCTTAGCATTCACTGTTGTTTTAACTGGTTTAATTTACCCAATTGAAGGCTTCTGGACTTGGGGTGGTGGCTTCTTATCTGAAATGGGCTTTGTGGATTTTGCAGGTTCTGCGATTGTTCATGGTGCTGGTGCGGCAGCGGCATTAGCGGGCGTATTACTTCTAGGTGCTCGTAAAGGTAAATATGGTAAGAACGGTGAAGTTTATCCAATTCCTGGTTCAAATATGCCACTTGCAACACTAGGTACATTTATTTTGTGGATGGGCTGGTTTGGTTTTAATGGTGGTTCGCAACTATTCATTGCAGATAAAGCAAATGCGGTTGCTGTGAGTCAAATTTTAGTGAATACCAATGCTGCGGCAGCGGCTGGTGCGATTGCTGCACTACTAGTTTGTAAAGTGCTTTGGGGTAAAGCAGATCTCACTATGATTTTAAATGGTGCTTTAGCAGGTCTAGTTGTAATCACAGCAGAGCCAGCTTCGCCATCACCGACTCTGGCAGTACTGCTGGGTGCATTAGGTGGGTCACTGGTGGTATTCAGTATCGTGTTCCTTGATAAGGCAAAGATTGATGACCCGGTAGGTGCGATTTCTGTACACGGCACCTGTGGCGCATTAGGTATCATGTTAGTACCACTTTCAAATGGTGATGCGAACTTTGTTACACAGTTAATTGGTTTAGTCAGTATCTTTGCTTTTGTATTCATCGCTTCTTACATTGTATGGGCCATCTTAAAGTCAACAATGGGTATTCGAGTTGGCGAAGAAGAAGAATTGTCAGGTATGGACCAACATGACTGTGGCGTTGATGCTTACCCTGAGTTTGTTACGGTTCGCGGTCAATAGTTGTCAAAGTTTCAATTTGCACACAGTGAGTGAAGAACAAATATCAGAAGTATCGAGTTAAGATTTACTGAGTGGTGTTCATGTGATGAGAGTTACTCACTGTGTGCATTTTGAAAACTGAATAAAATCAAGCCTAACTTAGCAATGAGTTAGGCTTTCAGGTCTTGTTAATCTAAGGTAATCTATGGTGATTAAATTGGCATTAACCATTCGTGAATAAAGGCATGGCCGAAAAAAAGACTCCTACCCAAAAATCGTCTACAAAAAAAGCAACACCGAAAAAAAGCGCTGCGCCTAAATCGAAAAGCACAAAAAAAACAACGAATAAAACTACAAAACAATCAAAAGGTAAATTTGCTCAATTCAAACAAAGAACCTTGCTAGGACTTTGGCGTTTATTTTGGAAAGGTAGTATCGCAGTTATTGCGGTGTTAGCGTTTTATGTGATTTACCTTGATGCCAAAGTGACTAAGCAGTTTGAAGGGAATAAATGGCAGTTGCCAGTGCAGGTCTATGCCCGAACTATGGATTTTCGTCCAGATCAATATTTGTCAGAAAAAGAAGTGCTTTGGGAATTAAAGCGCTTAAATTATTCAGAAGTAAATCAGCTTAGCCGCACAGGTCAGTATGTCGTTGAAGGGCGAACTATCCGTATTTATCGACGCGCTTTTGAGTTTTATGATGGGGTTGAGCAAGGCAAAGTATTTACCTTAAATTTTGCCGGTAAAAAATTAGCCAGTATAGTTAATGAGTCTGGTCGACGAGTGCCTAAAGCTCGATTAGAGCCCGTACAAATAGCTCGTATTGGTAATGACTCAAAGCAAGACAGAGAGTTTGTTCCACTCGATAAGTTTCCCACTATTTTAAAAGATGCGCTATTGGTTGTGGAAGATAGAAACTTCTATGAACATCATGGTGTATCTGTCATGTCTATTCTTAGAGCGCTTTATACCAATATTAAAGCAGGAAGAACGGTGCAAGGCGGCAGTACATTGACGCAGCAGTTAGCTAAAAACTTCTACCTAACCCGAGAACGCACTCTTACGCGTAAGATCAATGAAGCCTTAATCGCGATGATCTTAGACTTCAGATATAGCAAAGATGCTATCTTAGAAGCCTATTTAAACGAGGTGTATTTAGGGCAGGCATATAATCAAGGTGTGCATGGTATGGGACTGGCAGCAGAGTTTTACTTTGCAAAACCTGTTGATGAGCTTGAGTTTGACCAAATCGCGTTATTAGTGGCTATGGTCAAAGGGCCTTCTTATTATAATCCGAGACGTTACCCAGAACGCGCCCAAGAACGTCGTGATCTGGTACTCAGACTGCTAGCTGAAAATGGTTACTTAAGTACCAATGAATATCGTCAGTCACTTGAAAGGCCTATTAAAGTTGAGCCTTTAAGCCGTGACCGACAACAAAATTATCCAGGTTACCTAGAGTTGGTAAATCGAGAGCTAAAAGAATTATTACCTGATCAGCAAGTCATTAATGCTGGTGTGAGGATATTTACGTATTTCGATTTACAAAAACAAGCTGCAATGGAGGAGTCTATCCGCAAAGGCTTACCTTATTTAGAGCGCAAATATAAAACTGAAAAACTTGAAACCGCGATGATTTCAGTCAACCTTGAGAAAGCGGGGGTGTCTGCTTTGGTTGCTGGCCGAGATATGCGCTTTAGTGGTTTAAACCGCGCACTCGATACCAAGCGACAAGTGGGGTCATTAGTGAAGCCTGCAATATATCTTTCGGCCTTTGAGCAAAATACTCACAACCTTGGCACATTATTAGACGATGGGCCGCTAGAGGTTAAAGATAGTTCTGGAGATGTATGGACCCCTGAAAACTTTGACCATAAATTTAGAGGTGAGATGCCGCTTTATGAGGCGTTTAGTAAAAGCATTAATATTCCAGCGGTAAACCTAGGTTTAGATATTGGGGTACATAGAGTCGCTGAAACGCTTAATCAATTAGGCATTCAGCAGCAGGTTGAGCAGTATCCATCGTTACTTCTTGGCGCTCTTGAGCTTTCTTCATTCGATGTGGCACAGATGTATAGCACCATTGCCAGAAAAGGTCGCTATCAGCCACTTACCAGTATTGCAGCGATGACCAACTCGGTTGGGCGAGTCTTGTATGAACATCGCACGCGTTCAGAACAGCGTTTTGCTGAAGAATCAATTTATATGACCAATTACGGCTTAAAAAGAGTCACCAAAGATGGCACTGCAAAGCGTATTAATCTCCACTTTCCGTCTATCCAGCTTGCAGGCAAAACAGGCACCAGTAATGATTTAAGGGATAGCTGGTTTGCAGGATTCGATCACAATACAGTGACGGTTACTTGGCTCGGACGAGATGATAACAAGCCAACAGGTTTGACTGGGTCTAGTGGTGCGCTTGAGTTATACATTCGCTATCTGAAACCACTTAACCCACAGGCTATCGCTGATCAAAGACCGGACGGTGTGCGCTGGGCGTTTGTAAACCCAAAAACAGGCCGTCAGGCTGCACCAAGTTGCGGTAAGGTTATACAATTGCCTATTAGGCGAGAGCTGTTTAACCCAACGCCAACGTGTTCATAAATTGGTGTTACCTATTATAAAAGGACTAAACAGCACCACTAAAACAGGAATTTCTTAACTGCACCCTCAAACTGAGAGCTCATGCGTGCAAGTGTATGGGCATCATACTATAAGGTTGCAATCACTGACTCTGTTGTATGTCGGTTATACTTTTAAAACCTAAACTGTTTAACGGCTCCATTTAGCTGAGAGCTCATAGCTGCAAGCGTATGGGCATCATCTTGAGTGGCAATTGCTGATTCAAGGGTGTGTTGAGCAACATTATTAATGGTAGTCGCATCACTCAAAGCTTGTTGAGTGGCCAGAGATTGCTGTTGAACAAGCACACTAATATGCTGGCCCTGATTATCTATGTCGACCATGCTGGTTTGGGCTTCTTGTAAAACCTGATTGGTTTTTTCTGCTGCAAGTACGCCTTGCTCCATTTGCTCGACACTTCGACGCATTTTTTCTTGTGTGGTATTTGAAGCCTGTTGTAGTGCATTAATGATGGTGTGAATTTCTTCAGTTTGCTGCTGAGTACGTTTAGCCAAAGTTCTGACCTCATCAGCAACAACGGCAAAGCCTCGGCCTTGCTCACCAGCACGAGCTGCCTCAATAGCAGCATTAAGCGCGAGTAAATTGGTTTGTTCGGCAATTTCACTGATTGCGACACTGACCTTACTAATATCTTGGCTGTCTTGTGCGAGCTTATCAAGTGCTTGTCGACTCTCTTCAAACTCTTGTTGTAACATGGTCATATGCTGAGCAAGTTCTGTGGTGTTCTGACTGCCTTGCTTTACATGACTTGCCGCTGTGCTTGCTAATTGTGTTGCCTCTTGGGCTGAATGCTCAACAGAGGTGGCGGCATGATTCATTGCTTCTAACGCTTCTACAATGGTACCGATATTTTGCTGCTGCTGACTGACATCTTCACGGGTACTTTGACTAATTTCATTGAGTTTGCTGGTGGCATTTTGTAGGTTGCCACTGGTGCTTTTTACATCGCCAAGTAGATTAACCATAGCATCGAGCACTTGATTGTATTCGTAAGCAATAATACTCATCTCGTCATTACCAATCGCCGTTGCTTTGGCACTTAAATCACCTTGTGCAGCTTTACTTGCGTTGTATTCAAATGCGCGAATATTGTCTACCACAGCAAAGTAAAAGCCGAACATAAGGTAACTTGCAAGCAGCAGTGACACTACTGCAGCAAGCACGACACTGTTTCTGATAATTTGTTGAGATGATAAGCGTTCATTTAGCAATGCTTTTAAAAGCGGAGTTGCCGTATTGATGAGCATACTTACCTGTTCAAGCGTATCACTTTTTAAACTATTGAATTGGCTTTGTGATAATTGTAATTCATCAGGGTCAAGCAGATTGTTTTGAATGCTATTTTTAAAAGCCTGTACGGAACGTGTCACCTTATCTAGTTGCTGTGATAGCGATGATTTTACAGTTTGGTTATCTGCGATAGCCACCGCCAGTTTACCTTCTAAACGCTCAGCGTAACTGGGCAATGATTTATTGTAATTCGAGAGTGCAATAAAGGTGTCTGGGGTAAATGAGCCCGCTTGGATCACCAATGATGCTTGCTCCGAAGTGAGATTTATTTGTTCAATCAAGCTCGGAACAGACTCAACCAAAGAGCGGTTTATATAAGAGCGGGCAATATCACCATCAATGGCGAGTTTTGATTGAATAGAGACCTGTTCGAGGGCGTGTTGTTGCGCGCTATCTGTGATATCAAAGCCGTTGCTTCTGGCTAATTGACGATTTGCCTGTTTATTTTCAGACATAATATTTTGTAAAAGAGTAGGGTAAAGCGCTAAACCACTTTGTTGCTGCTGTGTGAGTGCAATATTTTGGCTGAGAATAGAGCTTAAGAAGAATAAGCTGACACTGAGTGGAACAAGTAAAATACCAAAAATTAGACTGATTTTGCTTTTGTATTTCAAGTTGGCCATTAAAGAAATAGCGGGTGAGAAAAGCGTTTTTGATCCTTGCATATGCGTCACTTATTAATTGTGTGTATTAGATAGACCGAGCAAGTTTCAATTTTAGTTCAAAAATAATTTTTTTCTTTAAAAAACAAAAAGCCCACAAACGTGGGCTTCTATCTAAAAGCTATAAACGCTTATTGTTTATAGCTTTTTAAATACTTTTGCAGCGGCAGCAATTGTCTCTACAATATCTGCATCTGTGTGCATCGAGCTTACAAAGCCAGCTTCAAAAGCAGAAGGCGCTAGGTAGACGCCTTCTTCAAGCATTAAATGGAAGAACTTTTTAAAGCGCTCTAGGTCACATTCAGTTGCTTGCTGGTAGCTATTTACAGACTCAGCAGTTGTGAAGAAGAAACCAAACATGCCACCCACATAATTTGTAGTCAGTGGAATACCCGCTTCATCAGCAGCTTGTTGAAAACCTTCGCACAGTGCTTTGCTTTTTGCTTCAAGCCCTTGGTGTAAGTTACCTTGGCTTAATAGCTCAAGTGCTTTTAGACCAGCGGCCATCGCGATTGGGTTACCTGATAGCGTACCAGCTTGATACACTGGACCTACTGGCGCGATGAAATCCATGATTTCTTTTTTACCACCGAAAGCACCCACTGGCATACCGCCGCCGATCACTTTACCAAGACAGGTTAGATCAGGCTGAATGTTGTAATAAGCCTGTGCGCCGCCTAGTGCCACGCGGAAGCCTGTCATTACTTCGTCAAAAATAAGTACTGATTTGTGCTCATCACATACTGAACGAAGTCCTTCAAGGAAACCTTCAACTGGCGGAATACAGTTCATGTTGCCCGCAACCGGCTCTACGATAATACAAGCAATTTCGTCTTTGTATTCATTGAAGATAGCTTTAACTTGTTCAATGTCGTTGAACGCTACCGTTAATGTGTGCTTAGCGAAATCAGCAGGAATACCCGGAGAGTTAGGCACACCCATAGTTAAGGCACCAGAGCCTGCTTTAACTAATAGTGAATCAGCGTGACCGTGGTAACAGCCTTCAAACTTTAGAATTTTGTCACGGCCTGTGAAACCACGAGCAAGACGAATAGCACTCATTGTCGCTTCAGTACCAGAGCTTACCATGCGTACTTTTTCGATTGATGGCACTAGCTCTTTTACTTTCTCAGCCATCAAGATTTCAGTTTCAGTTGGGGCACCGTAACTAAGGCCGCGCTCAACAGCTTCTAAAACGGCTTGCTTAATCTCAGGGTGGTTGTGACCTAAGATCATAGGACCCCAAGAGCCCACATAATCGATGTATTTTTTATCGTCAGCGTCGTAAGTATGAGGACCTTCAGCATTGGTGATGAATAGTGGCGTGCCACCTACACCATTGAATGCACGCACTGGTGAGTTAACGCCACCAGGAATTGATTCTTGAGCACGAGAAAATAAATCTTGGCTAATTGTCATGTATATAGTCCTATTTTAACTGTTACGTTTACGGCTGAACCAAGGTACTTCTACTTCATAGTTTTGTACTTGGTTTTCAACGCCTAAAGTTAACGCGAATAACGCCATACGGATCAATACGCCATTTTGTACTTGGCGGAAGATTGCTAAGTTGTCGTTATTGTTTAAATCATTGTCTAGCTCGTTCGCATCACTGCGGCTATCGCGAGGCAGTGGATGCATAAGCACAGAAGTAGGTTTGCAGTGGGCATTATAAATTGCTTGGCTAATTCTAAAGCCACCACGGTATTTGTTGGCTTCTTCTTGAGATGGGAAGCGTTCTTCTTGTATACGTGTTTGATAAACGATATCAGCGGCTAGGTTGCCTTCCATCTTAGAAACAAGTTCGATTTGATGACCCGCGTTCGATACATTATCAAGAATATAGTCAGGCATTTGTAAGCCATCAGGTGCAACCATAGTGAATTTAACATCTTTATAGTGACACAAAAGCTTTGATAAAGAGTGCACGGTACGACCATATTTTAAGTCACCTACAAGCGCAATGTGCATGCCATCGATGCCACGCTCAAAGCGGTGTAGTTCTTTATCTATGGTTAAAAGGTCAAGTAATGCCTGAGTAGGGTGCTCATTTGGACCGTCACCACCGTTGATAACTGGCACGTCAGAGCCTGTTGCAAATTCAGCTACTGAACCTGCATCTGGATGACGCATTGCGACCGCATCAGCATAAGCTGAAATAACGCGCGCGGTATCGTATAAAGATTCACCTTTTGCAAGGGCTGAGCTTTGCATGCCCGTCGTTTCACGAACCAAACCACCGAGTAAATTGAACGCAGTACCAAAACTGACACGTGTACGTGTACTTGGCTCAAAAAATAGGTTAGCTAGAACAGCACCTTCAAGCACATTGGTACGTTTTTGCTTTTTAGCATATGGTTCCATTTTCTTTGCTACAGCAAAGATCTGTTCAATGGCATCTCTGTTTAATTGATTTACAGAGAGAATATTTTCACCTTGGAAACTTAACATGAGGCGATCCCTAATCAGAAAATGACGAGCGATTAAAAGCGAGGCTTTCAACCAATATATTTAGCAGGCCAAGACTGGCTAACTTGGCGCCGCATAATAGCACAATAAAGCCGAGTTTTAGACAATTAAAAGCTAGGTTTGAGTATTGCGAGCATGATTATCGCTAAAAGCAATAACACCGGAAATTCATTAAAGATCCGATAAAAGCGGTCACTGCGTGTGTTTCTATCATGCTTGAAATCAGCAAGCAGTTTAAAGCAGTAGCCGTGGTAAATATAAAGGATGATCACTAAAACAAGTTTGTAATGTAGCCAGAGGTTATATTTAAACCACTCTCGACCATACTCGAAAATCATTAGCAGGCCAAAAACCAAAGTTAGTACAGCAAAAGGCGTCACAAAGAACAGTAATCTGCGCTCCATCACTTTTAACATGGCACTACAAGGTGGTTCTTGGTTGATAGCGTGATATACAAATAAGCGGGGCAGGTAAAAAATACCGGCAAACCATGCCACCATAAAGAAAATATGCAGTGCTTTATATACGAGTAATGCTGTCATTTAGCCTCCAGTTTAACTGGTTCTTATTGTTAGAATTTGACGGATCTGATCCCAGCGGACCACACCCATAACATGGTGTTCATCTTTTTGATTAAACACATATACGGCGCCACTTCGTTTATCGTTTAATAAATCAAAAGCGTCTGACATGGTTGCTTGGCTACTTAAGCCTTGCATCGGAATGTAAGAAATATTCATAGAGTCGTCAGACATCAAACTTAAATCGTATTCTGCCAGTCGATAGCCACTTTGTTCATCAAATACGATAAGTGGCGTGTGGCTATTAACCGCTGACAGCGACTCTTTAATTTGCTCTTTGTCATCAGAGTAGAGTAGTTTGAATTGCTCATTCATCTCTTCCACTATGCCCACCTTTTGCAGTACTTCACTGGCGGGTGAGACTTGATAAGCCAAGCCTTGGAAATCAAGTTGTTGTAAGAAGATTGAACGATTTCCAAATACCTGTAATGCCGTCACGTATGCGGTTGAAATCACTAACATAGCTGGGACGATAATTTGAGGACTGGCAGTCAACTCCATTACGGCTGTTAGGGCTGCTAGAGGGGCGTGTAAAGTTGCAGCTAGCAGACCCGCCATACCTAGTACGCTGTAGGTACCGGCAATATGTTGATCTGGGCTAATAAATTGTCCGAAATAAGACATTAAGGTGCCCATTACAACACCTAAACCAATGACAGGGCCGATTAACCCTCCTGGAATACCTAAACCGATTGCAAATAAAGTTGCTAGTAACTTGGCTATTAAAATAGTCGTGAGTAATTGAATATTTTCAGGTGATGTCACAGCCAGCGTGATGGCACTCATACCTGAACCCATAGCTTGAGGTACGAGATTACCGATTAAACCGGCAATTAACCCTGCTAGCATCAAGCGTGGGAACATGCTTAAAGGTTTAAATGTACGAATTATCATCATTAGGTTTTGGTTAAATGCAAAGGCGACAGCTCCCAAAATAACACCACAAATTACCAAATACGGATAATGCCAAAAGCTCAAAGGCGTGACACTGATAAGGGCGAGCTCGGTATCATGACCAAATACAAATTGTGTGGCTAACGCCCCCGTGACAGCTGCAAGCATAATCGGCACGAATATATGTACTTTATATTCACGCAATACGACTTCCATTACAAAGATAACGGCAGCTAGAGGTGTATTGAATGAGGCGGCAATGCCAGCAGCAACACCGCACCCTGATAGTGTTCTTGCAGCATTCCAAGGCAAGTGTAGTCGCTCAGATAACACACTTGCACCGGTTGCACCCATATGTACAGAAGGGCCTTCTCGACCAACCGAAAAACCGCTAATAAGTGCCAGAGCACCGCCAAAAAATTGGTTTGCAGTGTTCCAAATCGGCATTTGCCCATAGTGGTGTTTAATGCGATGAATAACAAAAGGTATACCAAGGCGGTAATGCTTGAAGCCAGTCATAGCAGCAAACAAAGCAATCAAAAAAGCCGCTAAAACGGGTAGGCTAACTCTTAAGTGCTCTGGTAGTTGTGTAAAGTCATCTGGGGAGTCGAGAAATAAACTTTGCACGCCATAAATCGTAAGCCTAAATAAGATAATTAAAATTGCAGCGATTAAACCCGCAGCGACACCTAGTAAGCATAACTGAACAGAGGTTTTTGGCTTGGCTAATTGGCGCCTAAGGGCGTCCAGAGACATGGCTTTATTCCGACAAAAAACAGACCCCTAAGTCTATCAAATAAATTGGTTTTCGTCTTGTTTTAGCGCAAAGAAGATGGCTTTTCTAGCAAGTTGTCACTGAGTATTCTACAAACGGATTACTTGATTAAAATACTCGGGTATTAGATAATCGCGCCATTATCAGAATTAAGGGTCGAGAGCATGTCTGATCAGTTACCAATTCAATTTAGCGACGCTGCAGCAAAGCGTGTGAAAGAGCTTGTTGCAGAAGAAGAAAACCCAGATTTAAAACTACGTGTATACGTGACAGGTGGTGGTTGCTCTGGTTTCCAATATGGTTTCACGTTCGATGAGAAGGTGAATCCGGGCGATTTGGAAATTGAGAAAAATGGTGTATCTATGGTTGTTGACCCTATGAGTATTCAATATCTTGTAGATGGTATTGTTGATTACACAGAAGGGCTAGAAGGCGCGCGCTTTTTTGTTAATAACCCAAATGCGACGACAACTTGTGGTTGTGGTGCAAGCTTCAGTGTCTAAACACAACAAAGAATTTAAAAAGCCACGCAGTCGCGTGGCTTTTTTTATGTGCTTTGCGTAACCCAAATCATGAGCGCGAAGAAGCTCAACACAAATACGCTAAATGAAAGAATATAAATAAACCCTTTCTTCCCTTGCTTAATAGGCACCCCTTGGCTTTTCAAAAACCAATACCAAAGTATGCATAGCACAATGGGTAGTAAAAAAAGTACTCTAATCATAGTTTTCCTTTTAGCGAAAATTTAATTTAGCTTTAGTCAATAATCTTCTAAGAAAATTTATTTATTCATCTTTTTAGAATAAAAAGTTAATTAGTTTGTATTAAGTGTAAAGTTAATGCTCTAATATTTATCATTAAATTTATTATTTTTATTAGTGTAGACGCAAAATATAGTCTATACCTATTTTGGGACATGGGTACAAACTCTGGATTTACCATGTCGCACTGTGATATACAGTACATGTTAAGTTGAGACGGGCATATTTCAACTTAAAGAAACAATAAAATCATCGAGTAGGAGATGTAACATTATGATGGGTAAAACGGTTTCTTCTGAAGAAAACGGTAAGTTAACTAAGTGGCTTAAAAGCAAGCGTCATGAGAAAGGCCATACAATGCGTAGCCTTGCGCAAGTTTTAGGAACTCCACATTCATTTATTGGCAAAATTGAAAACCAAGAACGTCGTTTAGACGTGATTGAGTTTCTTCGTTACTGTGAAGCACTAGAAGTGGATCCGTATGAAGGCTTAAGCTTACTTAATAAAGAAGAAGCATAAGTTTTAACACCTAAAGGTGCGTAGTGTTACGCACCTTTAGTTGCAGTTGAGTTTTTATGAAACTGCTTTTCTATGGCATATAGTTTATGTCTAATCATGTAAAGAAACAGTAAAGAAGGGACCACCATCATTGCTGTAACTGCAAAAAATAACGCCCAATTACCTTCTAACCAGTCATCGATTACCACACCACTATAAGCTGATAATAAAGTACGACTTAAGCTACTTAAAGAAGCCAATAACGCATAATGGGTCGCACTAAAGGCGCGATCGCATAGCATTGAAATAAAGGCTACCATAGCAACTAAGGACCACGCTTGGGTGAAGCCGTCTACAACGATAGCCAGTGCATATAAATGCTCTTTTGGGCCTGCTATGGCAATCCAAGAAAACATTAAATTAGAGGCAGCCATGGCGATACCGCTGACAAACAAGCCTTTTACTATGCCGTATTTGTGGTTAAAAATACTGCCTAAAAAAGCAAACACTATGGTAATGAGCCCGGTACCAAGCTTTGAATACTGACCGATTTGTGTATTACTAAAACCAATTTCTTTATAGAAAACGATAGACATGCGAGCTAAAAAAGCTTCGCCAACTTTAAATAAGAAAATAAAGGCGAGTAAAGCAAATGCGGTTTTTACGCCATTTTTAGTGAAGAAACTTTTGAAAGGTTCAACTAATGTTACAGCTAACCAAGCTAACAGGCGTTGCCATACGGAATTGCCGTTTGCAAATAACTTACTTTGATACTCTTTTTCTAATTGAGCGTGAGTGAGCTCACGATGTGATTTGGGCTCTTTTGCAAACAAGGTAACCAGCATCAACAATAAAACAATGCCAGCGAGTACAAAATAAATTTGTGACCAATCAAAACTGGGTAAATCAGCTAAAAAGAAGGGCAGTGCACCTAAAAGTGCATAACCTGACCACCAACCTGAGGTTGCCATTGCCGCTGCTGCAGTGGCTTTTTCACTTTCAGTTGTATCTAGTGAGTCAATACGAAAAGCGTCTATGGCAATATCATGAGTTGCGCTGGCTAGGGCTATTAAAAAGCACAACAAGGCAGCGAGGAATAGCTGATCTTTGAGGGTAATAAAGCCAAGGCTCAGTGTTGCGACGAAAGTGACTATCTGGCCAAGTAAAATCCAGCTACGTCTCTGACCTAACAAATTGCCCAACAGGGGGAGTTTTACACGGTCGAGTAACGGAGACCAGAGAAAGTTGATGGTATAGGCGCTGAATACCACACCAAATAAACCAATCATACTGCGGCTTAAGCCTTCATCTTTCAGCCAAGCAGACATCACAGAGCCAATGAGTACCCATGGAAACCCGCTGCTTAGGCCAAATAAAAAGATGGTGAGAAGGCGTTTGTCTTTGTAGTAGCCTAAGTATTCACTTAGGCTAGAGTTGATTTGCATGACTATCCCGTCAATTAAAGAGCTTCGGCTTTTAGGATCTCAACTTGATAGATCATCACAGGCTTTTTAGGCACGAAATCGTAGCCGATTTTTTCATTAAATCCGGTTTCTACTTGTGTGATTTTATCTAGCGTTTCATAGCCTTCCATAACATTACCAAACACAGCAAACCCCCAGCCTCTGCCTGGGTTTAAATGGTCGTTGTCTTTCATGTTGAAAAAAAACTGACGAGTAGCGGTATGAGGCTCGTTATCTTGATACGCCATGGCAATGGTATACATGTCATTCTTTAAACCATTACCACTTTCGTTGAAAATAGGCTTACGTTGGAACAAACCATCATAGTCTTTGTCATAGCCACCGCCTTGGATCACAAAAAATTCGTCGATCTCTGAGTATTGATCTTTTTCAATACGGTGAAAGACAGAGTTTTTGTAATCACCATTGACTACATAAGTCAGGAAGTTATTTACAGTAAGCGGTGAGCGTGATCTGTCTAGTTCGACAATAATATCCCCTTCACTGGTAATTATTTTTACTCGTGGAAACAGGTTATTCTTTTGAACAAATCTGCCTTCTTTATTACTCGCAAAGGCATGACTACTCATGCAGATAATGAATAGGGTGATAAGTAACTTTTTCATGATTATCCTTTGAAGAAGTTAATTAAAGCAGGATCTGAGACAATACGGGTAATCACTTGCTCACTCAGTTCATTAAGTTGGCCTTCAACTTTAGCTTGCTCATGCTTTAGTGGACCTGTCATTTGAGCCTTACCTGAATAAGTTTTTTCGAATGTACGCGTACCTTGCGTTGCTAACACTTTAATTTTAGCAACGGCATTACTTTCATGTTGTGTATAAGATTCTGTTACTTTTGAATGAAAAGAATCAATGTGTAGTGTTAACGTGTTACTACCCATTGAAGTGAGCTGTGCGCCATTGGTTTTAAGGGCTTGCTCAAACGCCATTTTTACCCGTTTGCTTAACTCGGCATCTGGTAGGTACTCAGCAGGCTCTTGATCGATCACCTTAATTGTGAATTTACTGATCCTATGGTCTTCGACCGCTAAGGTTACTGGTACATTAAAGTCGGCTACTTTGCCTGCTTTGTATACCGGATTTAAGATCACAGATTTTGGTTGGCTGGCACAACCTGCCAGCAACATGCCACACAATACAAGTGCAATTTTTTTCATTTTTAGCCTCTCTTTGTGGTGCTTAGCACAGTAAATTTTTTATTGTTACCAATGACTTTACAGTTTCCGAACAAGCGGAGCAATTTTTCTTGATAATCTAAATGGCGATTACCAATAATACGTAATTCACCGCCGGGTCTGAGCGTTTGCTTTGCCTGTACAAACATCTGCCACGCAATATGATCTGTGATTGCTTGTGCTTGGTGAAATGGCGGGTTACACAAAACCAAGTCTGCACTGTTGGGTGCAAAATCAGTCAAACAATCATCTTGAACAAACTCACAATCTTGCAAGCGCTCAGGTAAGTTGTTCTCGATATTTGCTTTGGCACTAGCCACAGCCATGGCCGACTCATCAACAAAAGTGATTTTAGCATTTGGCATTTTTGCTAATGTTTGTAAGCCGATAACACCATTTCCACAGCCTAAATCAATCACCCTTAACGGTTTCTTACCCTGAGGTAAATAATTGCTAAAAAAACGCGCGCCAATATCGAGGGAATCGCGAGAAAATACGTTGGCGTGATTTAAAATAGTGAAATCAGTTTTTTCCAAAGGCCAACTCACTGGAAACTTACAAGTCTGCTTTTTATGTTTGGTTTGGCTAAAAATTAGGCGTGATTTTTTAACCGCTAAACTGGTCGAAGGCTCAGCAATAAAATGGCTGAAGCTTTTTAATGTAGATGTATGGATTTCTTTCGCTTTACCGGCAGCGATCACTTGCACATCATTCTCAAACTGACTGAGTAAGCTTAATTGGTACTGCAAAAAGCCAGCATTTTTTGGGATTTTGATAAGAATAAGGTCAACGTCGCTCGGTAAATCTGAGAGACTATCGAGTAATACAGTTTGACGACTTTCTAACTCGTTTTCTTCAAGATTATAAAGGCATGCTTGCTGACTGACATAAGAGTCATTAAAACTGGTCACTTTGCGAGAATTTTGCGTATCTAAAGCATGTAATGCACAGCTTAAGGCGCCAAAGCCATCGTTTAATACCAAAATATGTTGCGCGTTGACATATTCGTTTTGAATATGTTCGATTAAATACTCATCGGCTGAGTCCCACGCTTGTAGGCTTCTGTTTTTTTGATCTAGGGGAAATCGATGTAAAGTTAGCGAGTGGCCGCCCAATACAGCTTCAGTCGTCATAGTTTTTTATAAGTAGTCATTTTATGAGGTGAATAATAGCATGACATCAAAACTCACTAAACCAGAGTTACCCGTGGGGTTTGCTTATTTTCCAAATTTGATTTCATTTCAAAAAGGGCTCGACTTGTATGAACACCTAACTGGTGATTTGCAGTGGCAACAACCCAGTATTCAAGTTTTTGGTAAGTGTCATCCTATTCCTCGTTTGCAGAGCTTTGTGGCAGATGAAGGGGTACATTATGCCTACTCAAACCATACATTAGCTAATCAATGCTGGACGAAACCTTTGGCTGCGATGCGCAGTAAACTACAGAGCCACTATAATCAGCCATTTAATGCCTTATTGTTGAATTGGTATCGAGATGGTCATGACACTATGGGGTGGCATAGTGATGATGAGGTTGAGTTAGGCGCTGAGCCTTTAATCATTTCAATTTCTTTAGGTGCTGCACGTAAATTTAAGATCAAACATAAAACGACAGGTCAGCAATGGGAGTTAATGCTTGAGCACGGTAGTTGTTTAGTGATGTCGGGTAACAGTCAGCAACTTTTTCAACACTCATTACCTAAACAAAGCAAAGTAAAAGGTGGTCGTATCAACCTGACATTTAGAAGTATTGTTAAATAATCCTATCTCGGTATAGTAGCCACAATTGAAAAATGCAGAGTTTATATTCATGTCAATGCAATCTCAGATCGAAGAAAAAATCGCTGCGGCAATCGCTTGCAAGCATTTAAATGTCATAAATGAAAGCCATATGCACAGCCGTGGCGAAGAGTCTCATTTTAAAGTAATTGTGGTCAGTGAAGAGTTTGCGGGTAAGCGCCTATTACCGCGCCATAGACAAATCAATGAAATTCTAAAAGTTGAATTAGCAGAACATATTCACGCTTTGTCTATCCATGCCTATACACCTGATGAGTATTCAGAACAGCATGGGCAAATACCTGAGTCACCAAAGTGTTTAGGTGGCTCGAAATTCGATAAATAGTCAAAATTAGGTTTAAGCAAGGCTTTTATCATCGAATTAAGTCTAATTTTATAGCTGATCAGACCTGTATTTTTAAGATCAGCCTTTAAACTACGCTCCGTAAATTTAAATAAAGATAGGAATCATCATGGTCATTAAGCCGAAAATTCGTGGTTTTATTTGTACCAATGCACATCCAGCTGGTTGTGCCGCTCACGTTCAAGAGCAAATCGATTATGTAAAAGCACAAGGGCAATTAGAAAACGGCCCTAAAAACGTACTTGTAATTGGTGCATCAACGGGTTACGGCCTCGCTTCTCGTATTACAGCAGCGTTTGGCTCTGGTGCAAAAACTCTGGGTGTTTTCTTCGAAAAAGAAGGTACTGAGAAAAAGCCAGCTTCAGCAGGTTGGTATAACACGGCAGCTTTCCAAAACGCAGCAGAAGCGGCGGGCCTTTGGTCTAAGAATATCAACGGCGATGCGTTCTCTGATGAGCTTAAAGCTAAAACTGTTGAAACGATTAAAGCTGAAATGGGCAAAGTGGATTTAGTAATTTACAGCCTTGCATCTCCGCGTCGTACTGATCCTAAAACAGGTGAAACGCATTCATCGGTGCTTAAGCCTATCGGTCAAGACATCACAACGAAGAACTTAAATACCTCTAAGCGTATTATCGATTCTGTAAGCGTAGAAGCTGCGAATGAAGATGAAATCGCTAACACAGTTAAAGTGATGGGCGGTGAAGATTGGGAACTTTGGATCAATGCATTAAAAGATGCGGACGTATTAGCTGAAGGTTTTAAAACAAGTGCTTACACCTATATTGGTAAAGAACTAACTTGGCCAATCTATGGTCACGCTACAATCGGCAAAGCAAAAGAAGACTTAGATCGCGCAACGGTAGCAATCCGTGAAGCGACAGCTGATCTAAAAGGTGAAGCGTATGTTTCTTCTCTTAACGCTGTTGTGACACAAGCAAGCTCTGCTATTCCAATCATGCCGCTATATATCTCAGCTTTATTTAAAGTGACTAAGGCTGATGGTACTTACGAAGGTACAATTGAGCAGATCCATGGTCTATTTAACGAAAACCTTTACGGTGCAACACCACGCTTTGACGATGGTGGCCACCTATTCCAAAACTACAAAGAGCTAGAAGACGACGTACAGGCGCGTATTCAGCATATTTGGGATACGGTTGATACGGACACCATTGATGAGTTAACAGACTATGTTGGCTACCACAATGAATTCTTAAAACTGTTTGGTTTCGGTGTAGATGGTGTTGACTACGAGCAAGACGTAGACACAGTTGTTGAAATTAACAACTTAGTTTAATCACTCCAACTCAATTCTTTCTAAAGGCCAGCTTTGCTGGCCTTTGTCGTTTTATAAGTCTCTTTTAACAAGTTTGCTTAACAACTTTGTTGAAAATAGAAAAACTTTCAGAGTTTTTTTCAGCAACTGGACTTTGGTCTAAATTGAACTAAATTCAATCTATTTTATGGCCGAAAACACCTTGTAAATATAGATTAATTTCATAATTCCACTCGCATAGTGGGGGTTATTAATGTTAAAATCACAGAAATATGTGAGGACTCGTCCGCAAGGTGTTAGTTATGGATTGTTTTACTGTTTGGGTTCGCCAAATGTTTAATGGTCTCGTTCTAGATCTTGTGGCAAAAAAAGATTTTTCAATTTCTTTCCGTTAATGTAATGCAAGTGCGTATGATCAACATAAAAAAAGGTCTGGACTTACCAATAGAGGGCGCACCTCAGCAAGTAATTCATGATGGCGTAGCTGTCAAACGAGTTGCCGTGCTAGGTGAAGAATATATCGGTATGCGTCCAACCATGCATGTTCGCGTGGATGACCAAGTCAAAAAAGGCCAAGTTCTTTTTGAAGACAAAAAGAACCCAGGCGTCAAGTTCACTGCACCAGCTTCTGGTGTAGTTAAAGAAATTAACCGTGGTGCTAAGCGTGTTCTTCAATCTATCGTGATTGAAGTACAAGGCAACGAGCAGGTTACTTTTGAAAAGGTGGCGGCTGCTGATTTAAGCAACCTAGACCGTGAAAAAGTAAAAGAAGTGCTTGTTGAATCTGGTCAATGGCCAGCGCTACGTGCTCGTCCATTCAGCCGAGTGGCAGCACTAGATGCAACTGCAAGTTCAATCTTTGTGACTGCAATCGACACAAATCCATTAGCTGCAGATCCAGCTGTGATCATTGCTGAAAACGTTGAAGCGTTTGAAGCGGGTCTTGCTGTAGTATCTCGCTTAACTGATGGCAAAGTGTTTGTATGTAAGCAAGCAGGAAGCACTGTTCCAAGTTCTTCACTTTCTCAAGTTGAAGTTCATGAGTTCGGTGGTAAACACCCTGCAGGTTTAGTAGGTACTCACATCCATCACCTAGATCCAGTATCTGAAAACAAGCAGGTATGGCATTTAGGTTACCAAGATGTGATTGCATTCGGTAAGTTATTCCTTACTGGTGAAATCTACTCTGACCGTGTAGTTGCTTTAGCGGGTCCTCGCGTTAAGAATCCTCGCTTAGTTAAAACACAAGTTGGCGCTTCTCTAACTGATTTAGTTGCAGGTGAGCTTGAAGACGGTGATAACCGAGTCATTTCTGGCTCTGTGTTAGCTGGTAAAACAGCAACCGGCCCTCACGCTTTCCTAGGTCGCTACCATACTCAAGTATCAGTATTACTTGAAGGTCGCGAGAAAGAACTATTTGGTTGGATTGCTCCAGGTAGCAACAAATTCTCTGTAACACGTACATTTATCTCACACTTAGCACCGAGCCGTTTGTTCAATATGACAACGTCTACAGGTGGTTCTAAGCGTGCAATGGTACCAATCGGTAACTATGAGCGTGTTATGCCACTCGACATTCTACCTACACCACTACTTCGTGACTTAATTGCACGTGATTTAGATAGTGCGATTGCGTTAGGTGCATTAGAGCTAGATGAAGAAGATTTAGCACTGTGTACTTTCGTATGTCCAGGTAAGTATGAGTACGGCGCAATCTTACGTGATTGCCTGACTACTATCGAGAAGGAAGGTTAATCCCATGGCCTTAAAGAAATTTCTAGAAGATATCGAGCCGCATTTTGAACCTGGCGGTAAGCATGAAAAATGGTATGCCCTGTATGAAGCAGTCGCAACCGTTTTCTACACTCCAGGTTATGTAAACAAAGGTGGCACGCACGTTCGTGATAACATCGACCTAAAACGTATTATGATTTTAGTGTGGATGGCGACATTCCCTGCAATGTTCTTTGGTATGTTCAACATCGGTCACCAAGCTGCACTAGCAATTGGTAATGGTTTTGAAATTGCTAACACTTGGCAGGCAGCTATTTTCCAAGCATTAGGTGGTGAACTAACAGCACAATCAGGTATTGGTGCTAAGTTCTTCTACGGTGCATGTTTCTTCCTACCAATCTATGCGACGGTATTTATCGTTGGTGGTTTCTGGGAAGTATTATTCGCTTCAATCCGTAAGCACGAAGTTAACGAAGGTTTCTTCGTAACGTCTGTATTATTTGCATTGATCCTTCCTTCTACTATTCCATTATGGCAAGCCGCGTTAGGTATTACTTTTGGTGTTGTAGTTGCAAAA
The DNA here is from genome assembly GCF_049257195.1 of Pseudoalteromonas sp. SS15. Taxonomy (NCBI): domain Bacteria; kingdom Pseudomonadati; phylum Pseudomonadota; class Gammaproteobacteria; order Alteromonadales; family Pseudoalteromonadaceae; genus Pseudoalteromonas; species Pseudoalteromonas sp. SS15. The sequence goes on along the minus strand of NZ_JBMMUD010000002.1, from coordinate 421,215 downwards.
GAAGTATTCGGTGGTACAGGTCGTAACTTCCTTAACCCAGCATTAGCAGGCCGTGCGTTCTTATTCTTCGCATACCCAGCTGATATCTCGGGTGATACGGTTTGGACTGCAGTTGATTCATTCACAGGCGCAACAAACCTAGGCCTAGCGGCGCAAGGTGCACTTGATTACAACAACATGGCACTTTGGTGGGATGCTTTCTATGGCTTCGTACAAGGTTCTATGGGTGAAGTTTCAACGCTAGCACTAATGATTGGTGGTTTGTTCCTAATTTATGTTCGTATTGCGTCATGGCGTATCGTGCTAGGTGTATTCCTAGGTATGGTAGTGATGTCTCTACTTCTTAACATGATTGGTTCTGAAACTAACCCTGCATTTGCTATGCCTTGGCACTGGCACTTAGTACTAGGTGGTTTTGCATTCGGTATGTTCTTTATGGCGACTGACCCAGTTTCTGCGTCTTTCACAAATAAAGGTAAATTCGCATACGGTGCACTTATCGGTGTAATGGTTGTTCTGGTTCGTGTAGTTAACCCTGCATACCCAGAAGGTATGATGTTAGCAATTCTATTCGCTAACCTATTTGCACCATTATTCGACCACTTCGTTGTACAGTCTAACGTTAAGAGGAGATTGGCACGTGTCTAGTAACAATGAAACTATTGGCAAAACGCTAGGCGTTGTTGTTGGCCTATGTTTAGTATGTGCAGTTGTTGTTTCTATGGCATCTGTTCAATTACGCCCACTACAACAAGCAAACAAAACTCAAGACGTGCAACGCAACATTCTTGCTGCAGCAGGTATTGAAAGTTCAGCAGATGTTTTCAAAACTTTCAACGAAAACATCGAAGCACGCGTTGTTGATATGAAAACGGGTGAGTTTGTTGATACAGATCCAAACTCTTTCGACTTCGAATCAACTAAGTTCGATGCAAAGCGCAGTGTGAAGCTTGAAAAAGCGCAAGATAAAGCCGGTGTTCAGCGTATGACGACTGAATCTCCAGTTTACTTCGCTAAAGATGCTAACGGTAAAGTAGACACTATCATTCTACCAATCCAAGGTTACGGCCTTTGGGGTATTATGTATGGTTTCTTAGCACTAGATGCTGATACTAAGACTGTTAAAGCAATTAACTTCTACAAGCACAATGAAACACCGGGTCTTGGTGGTGAAATCCAAAACCCACGTTGGACGTCTATGTTCGAAGGTAAAAAGCTACCTCTTGATATCGTAAAAGGTACTGCTGGTAACAACGAACACAAAGTAGATGGTCTTTCTGGTGCGACATTAACATCTGTAGGTGTTGATAACACGGTTGACTTCTGGACAGGCGACAAAGCGTTCGGTCCATTCCTTGCGAACGTACGTAAAGGAGCATTGAACTAATGGCAAATGCAAAAGAAATGAAAGAAGTCTTGTTTGGCCCTGTTTTTGCGAACAACCCAATTGCGCTTCAAGTACTTGGTATTTGTTCTGCACTAGCAGTGACATCAAGCCTTAAGAATGCACTTATCATGTCAATCGCTCTGACATTAGTATGTGCTTTCTCAAGCTTATTTATCTCTATGATCCGTAACCACATCCCATCAAGCGTTCGTATCATCGTTCAGATGACTATCATCGCTTCATTGGTAATTGTGGTAGACCAAACGCTTCAAGCGTTTGTATATGCAACAGCGAAAGAGCTTTCGGTATTCGTTGGTCTAATCATTACTAACTGTATCGTAATGGGTCGCGCAGAAGCATACGCAATGAAGACACCTCCACTGATGTCATTCCTTGATGGTATCGGTAACGGTTTAGGTTACTCAGTAGTGCTTCTAACTGTTGCGTTCATTCGTGAGCTAGGTGGTTCAGGTACATTATTTGGTATCGAAATTTTACCACTTATTTCTGAAGGTGGTTGGTACCAGCCTATGGGTCTATTAATCCTACCGCCAAGCTCGTTCTTCATCATTGGTTTCTTCATCTGGGTACTTCGTACTTATAAGAAAGACCAAGTAGAAGCGAAGGCATAAGGAGAGAGAGATGGAACAATATATCAATTTATTCGTTAAAGCGGTTTTCATTGAAAACTTAGCGTTATCTTTCTTCCTAGGTATGTGTACTTTCCTTGCTGTATCTAAGAAAGTAACTACATCAATGGGTCTAGGTGTTGCAGTAATCTTCGTTCTTGGTGTTGCTGTTCCAGTAAACCAACTAGTTTACTCTGCAATCTTAGCGCCAGGTGCACTAGAGTGGTTAGGCTTCCCTGAAGCTGACTTAAGCTTCCTTAAGTTCCTAACTTTCATCGGTGTAATCGCAGCACTTGTACAGATCCTTGAGATGACTCTAGACAAGTTCTTCCCTGCGCTTTACAACGCACTAGGCATCTTCTTACCACTAATCACTGTAAACTGTGCGATTTTCGGTGCAGTAGCATTCATGGTTGAGCGTAACCTGAACTTTGGTGAGTCAGTGGTATTTGGTTTAGGCTCAGGTGTAGGTTGGGCACTAGCAATCGTATTACTTGCTGGTATCCGTGAGAAGATGAAGTATTCAGACGTACCAGATGGTCTTCGTGGTTTAGGTATTACCTTCATCACTGTAGGTCTAATGGGTCTTGGCTTCATGTCATTCTCTGGTATTTCACTTTAATTTAGCGAGGAAAAATCATGCTTGAGGTATATTTAGGCGTAGGGATGTTCATCGCTATCGTTGTAATGCTTGTATTGATCATCATTGCAGCGAAGTCGAAGCTTGTACCAAGCGGTGACATCACAATCAGCATTAACGGTGACCCTGAAAAGGCAGTTACTTCAGCACCAGGTGGTAAACTACTAGGTGCACTAGCAGACGCTGGTATCTTCATTTCATCTGCTTGTGGCGGTGGTGGTTCTTGTGGCCAGTGTACCGTTCACGTTAAAGCGGGTGGTGGTGATATCCTGCCAACTGAGCTTGACCATATTTCAAAAGGTGAAGCGCGTGAAGGTTGTCGTCTAGCGTGTCAGGTTGCAGTTAAAACTGACATGGAAATCGAAGTAGAAGAAGAAATCTTCGGTGTTAAGAAGTGGGAATGTACAGTTATCTCTAACGATAACAAAGCGACATTCATCAAAGAGCTTAAGCTTGCTATCCCTGATGGTGAGGTTGTACCTTTCCGTGCAGGTGGTTATATCCAAATCGAAGCGCCAGCTCACCACGTTAAATACGCTGACTTCGATATTCCTGAAGAATATCGTGCAGATTGGGAGCGTTTTGGCTTCTTCAATCTTGAGTCTAAAGTTGACGACGAAACGATCCGTGCATACTCAATGGCTAACTACCCAGAAGAGTATGGCATCATCATGCTTAACGTACGTATCGCGACTCCGCCGCCAAACAACCTAAGCCTACCATGTGGTAAGATGTCATCGTTCATCTGGTCACTTAAAGAAGGTGATAAAGTGACTATTTCTGGTCCATTCGGTGAATTCTTCGCGAAAGACACTGATGCAGAAATGGTATTCGTAGGTGGTGGTGCTGGTATGGCGCCAATGCGTTCACACATCTTCGATCAGCTTAAGCGTCTTAACTCAGACCGTAAGATGTCTTTCTGGTACGGTGCACGTTCTAAGCGTGAGATGTTCTATGTTGAAGATTTCGATGGCCTAGCAGCTGAAAACGAAAACTTTGAGTGGCACGTAGCACTTTCTGATCCTCAACCAGAGGACAACTGGGAAGGTTACACGGGCTTCATCCATAATGTTCTTTTAGAAAACTACCTGAAAGACCATGAAGCGCCAGAAGATTGTGAGTTCTACATGTGTGGTCCTCCAATGATGAACGCGGCTGTAATCAATATGCTTAAAGATTTAGGTGTTGAAGACGAAAACATCTTACTAGATGACTTCGGTGGCTAAATCAGCGTTATCTCAGTGAACACTTCACTGAAATAAGATAGACTTAAACCCCAAGCAATAAGCTTGGGGTTTTTTTTGGGATAGAGAAAAGTATGAAGAAACTAGTAGGCATTTTTGTATTACTGTTAACAGTTATTTTAAGTGGCTGTTTTGACAATAAGGAAGATATTCAACCTATTGTGATCCACGGGAAAACAATGGGGACCACTTATACAATAAAAACTTTTCCAACAGAAACGTCATTGACGGCTGAGGCGCTAAAAGCAGACGTAGACACTCTTTTAGTAGCTGTGAATCAGTCTATGTCGCCTTGGGTTAAAAATTCTGAAATCAATCAGTTTAATGCCTTAGCTGCAAATACATTTATGCCAATCAGTGACGACTTTAAAGCTGTTGTAATTGAATCTGTTCGTTTAGGCAGATCAACAGAAACTCTTGATGTTACTATGGGACCTCTTATTGATCTTTGGGGCTTTGGTATTGATAAAAGACCTACAAAGACACCAACTTCAGAACAAATTAATGAAGTAAAACAAACCATAGGCGTTGATAAACTAATTTTAACTGATGAAGGGCTAGCTAAAACCATCGAAGGGTTAGAATTGTCATTTTCTGCAACTGCAAAAGGTTATGGTATCGATAAAGTTGCAGAATTACTCGAGAGTAAAGGGATGACCAATTATATGGTTGAAATTGGTGGAGAACTCAGAATTGCTGGACGAAAAGCACTAGATCAACCATGGCGTATAGCTATTGAACAACCTGATGCACCGATTGGTAAACGTGAAGTTCATCGGTTACTTGCTGAGCTAGGTAATATGGGCATGGCAACTTCAGGCGATTACCGTATTTTCTATGAAATGGATGGCGAGACTTATACGCACTTGATTGATCCTGCGACAGGTAAACCAGTTAAGCACGATTTAGTATCAGTGACGGTTTTACATCCTTCTGCAATGACTGCTGATGGCTTGGCCACAGCACTGACTGTCATGGGCACAGAACGAGCAAAAGCTTACGCAGAAGAGCACAATTTAGCTGTATATTTAATTAGTAAAAGTAATGAAGGGTTAGTGACCTATTCAAGCCCGGCTTTTGCGCCTTATTTGTAAATAAGGCAATTTTGATTAATTAGTCGAAATAGTACACTAAGCGCGTTATAATGACGGCTGTTTAAATGCCGTCATTTGGTTCAGATATACTGAGCCGTTAAACTGTTTTTAAGGGGCCTGTGCATGTCACTATTTTTCCTAACTTTTGGGTTACTTATTTTAATTGTTGCAGCCATGGCTGTCGGTGTAATCGTGCAAAAGAAATCTATGGCAAGCAGCTGTGGCGGTTTAGGCGCGGTTGGTATTGAAAAGTCATGTGATTGCGATGATCCCTGTGACCGACGTAAAAAGCGTATGGCAAAAGAACAAGCTTGGAAAGAGAATCAGATTCTTTAAGTTAAACTAAGCAAGTTTTCTAGAATTAAATGCGAGCAAAAGCTCGCATTTTTGATCTGAGGCTAAAATGACTAAAACTTGGTATTTCCTAAGGCACGGGAAACCAGTTACTACTGGCATTCTAACTGGTTCTCAAACTGACGTTGCAGTGTCTGAGCTAGGGTTAGCAGCAATGGAATCTGCTTTACCAAAAACAGTTCAATTTGATACCTGTATTTCTTCCCCAATGCAGCGTTGTCTGAGTTTTGCGAAAAAGCAATCTAGGCAAGCAAGCTTACCACTAGTAATAGCAAAGCAGCTTCAAGAAATGGATTTTGGGTATTGGGATGGTCGAACTTATGAGTGGCTTTGGGAGAACACAAAGAATCCAAGTATAGGTGAATTTTGGCAGGCACCTTGGCAACATACGCCGCCAAATGGAGAGTCCCTTTACGCGTTTAGGTATCGTGTCAGACAATGGTGGGAGACAGAACTATCAACCCGGCATACAACACACAACCTAGTGGTGACTCATGCCGGTGTGATCAAACAAATTTTAGCTGAAGTCCTTAACTTACCTTTAGATTCTCTGTCCTCTATTAATAGTTTAGAAGTTGGCTATGCTACATTGGTGAAGATAGAAGTTTACTTTGATGAAGCACATAAGCCGTGGCCTAAAGTTGTGTTTTAGCCATCTAGACTTCATAATACGGTTTTTCTGATTAATCTTGGGAATAAGCTGAAACTGCTTAACTGTCCCCGCAACTGTGAAGTGCATTAAAATGCACAAAGTCAGATACCAAGGTCAGAAAAATCCTCTTGAGCGGGCGTACTCAAGAGCACACAATTTTAGCCGTAATTCGGTTAGGACTGTGCGTTTGTGTCTGCCCAACAGTTAGTAAGGGTACGAATGCAATCAGCTTGTCAGCACTCTGAATTTGCTCTGCAAGTTTCAAACTTAGATTTGGTGCTAGATAACCATCAAATATTACAAAACATCTCTTTCGATGTAACTGAAGGGCAGTTTATTGGTTTATTGGGTCCTAATGGGGCTGGTAAATCATCGCTGCTTCGTTGCCTTTACCGTTTTTTTATCCCTTCAAACGGACAAATAACCCTTTTTAACAAAGCGATTTCAAGCTTCTCGCATAACGAATATGCCCAGCAAGTTGCAGTGGTTCTGCAAGAAATGCCTGAGCATTTTAATCTATCGCTTTATGATGTGGTTGCAATGGGTGTAACACCTCATAAAAGTTTATTTTCACCATTAAATAAAGCCGATCATGAACTAATCGCAAAGTCTATTGAACAGGTTGGTCTGGCACACAAAATCAACGAGGCATTTGCTCACCTTTCTGGTGGTGAAAAACAAAGGGCATTGATCGCTAAAGCCATGGCACAAAAACCTAGGCTATTGATCATGGATGAACCAACCAGTCACTTGGATGTGAAATACCAAATACAAATTATGGAGCTTGCCAAAGCAATGGGGATCACAGTGATCGCTTCTTTCCATGATTTAAATCTTGCGGCAGCTATGAGTGATAGCCTGCTGGTGCTACAACAGGGTGAGTTATATAAAAGTGGAGCGCCAAGCGATGTGCTAGATGCGCAACTGCTCAGTGATGTATTTGATGTCTGTGCTGAGGTCTCGCAAGTACCTTGCCCGTATAGAGACAAAACCCATATTCCTCATATCCGCTACCACTTTGGGTATCAACTATGAAGCCGCTTATGTCGCTGTTAATTTTGCTTTTAAGCTGCTTTTTTAGTGCTTTAGTTGCTATTAAGCATGGCGCGATTGATATTAATGCGAGTGCTGTTTGGCAAACTTTATTTGCTTATGATGCTAATGCCTTTGAGCAAAAAATTGTTATGGAACTGCGTATTCCCAGAGTGATTTTGGCATTTGTTGCTGGCAGTGGTTTGGCGTTGGCGGGCATTATTTTGCAAACAGTGACCCGTAATCCTTTGGCAGATCCCTATCTATTTGGTATTTCATCAGGCGCGTCATTTGGCGTCGTGTTACTCATTACATTTACTGGCATCACAGCTGGCTGGGCGATGTCAGGGGCGGCGTTTTTAGGCAGTGCGTTGGCAATGACCTTATTGTTGCTGATTGCCTATGGACAAAGGGCGAGGCAGGTAGAAGCGATGTTACTCGCCGGTGTCGCCTTGTCTTTCTTATTTAGTGCATTTACCAGTTTGCTGTTGTATTGGAGTGATCCACAAGCAGTGAGTGCCATTATGTTTTGGAACTTAGGTAGCTTTAGTCGTGCTGATTGGCAATGGTTGTGGTTGCCCTGTTCAATTGTATTACTGTGTATGGCTTGTATGCTGTTGTTTAGGCGAGGTTTAAACGCATTATTACTGGGTGACGAAAGCGCTGCGACCTTAGGTATTCAGGTGGCTAAGTTACGTTTAGGCATGTTGCTATTGAGCTCATTGCTGACCGCTGTATTGGTTGCTATGTGCGGTGGCATTGGCTTTGTCGGGTTAATGATCCCGCATTTGGTACGTTTTTTCATTTCACAGGCAACTTCAATTGGCCTGTTGTGTACTGCTTTAAGTGGTGGGTTGATGATGATATGGGTAGATCTATTTGCCCGTACTATTCTTGATAATCAAGAGCTTCCGATTGGTGTTATCACTGCTGCGATAGGCAGTGTGTTCTTTTTAACTTTACTGACTCTCAAACAAAAAAGGCCTTAGCGTATGTTCTCAGTTAAAGCACTTGATACGCGTTCTCGCGAATTTATCGAAAAAAAAATAGACCTGAAAACTAAGCCTTTGGGTGCGTTAGGTGAGCTAGAGACATTGGCTAAACAGCTGGTGACTATTTTCTCTCAAGGTATCGAGCCTGAGCAGCTTTTAGTATTTAGGCCACAAATCAGCAAACCGACTCTAACAGTCTTTGCAGGCGATCACGGTATTGCTGCTAAAGGTGTCTCTATCGCGCCTAGTGAAGTAACAGGCCAAATGGTAGCGAATTTCGCGTCAGGAGGCGCAGCAATTAATGTTTTCAGCAAACAATTAGGGTGGCAACTCGAGATAGTAGATTGCGGTATTCTAGGTGAACCCGATCAGGCCTTAGGTGTTATGTCACAGCGTTTGGGATCAGTCACGCGTTCATTTGATGAATGTGAAGCGCTAACCCAAGCTCAAGAAGCGCAAGGTTTTGAGTTTGCTAAGAAGCTTGTTTATAAACAATATCAACAAGGCTGTAATACTTTTGCATTTGGTGAGATGGGCATTGGCAATACCAGTGTAGCATCGGCTATTTTTAGTGCGTTGAGTGGGCTCTCTGCTGAATACACGGTTGGGCTTGGCACGGGTGTATCAAACGAAGTGGTAGATAAAAAAGTTGAGTTGATTAATACCGCGCTTAACTTACATCGAGATAAACTTAACGACCCGCATGCAATCTTACGTTGTTTGGGTGGGTTTGAGATCTGTCAAATGGTCGGCGCCATGTTGGCTGTTGCTGAGTTACAGCAGGTTATTGTTGTCGATGGCTTTATTGCAACGGCCGCGGCATTACTGGCTATTCGTATTGAGCCAAACTGTCAAAGCTATATGGTGTTTGCCCATTGCTCTTCTGAGCAAGCACACCTGCAAATGTTAAATTCAATTAATGCTAAGCCGTTATTGAATCTAGGTCTTAGACTGGGCGAAGGGACAGGGGCGGCATTGAGCTTACCTTTGCTACAAAGTGCTCTGGCGTTTTATAACGACATGAATAGTTTTGATGACGCAAATGTCACGAAAGTTGTTTAACATGAATAAGCAACACTTTTTATTGGCGGTGAGCTTTTTAACTCGCGTGCCTGTGCATTTTAAACAAGAGATTGAAGACAATGCACTCAGTGAAGCCAGTGGCTATTTTGCCTTAGTTGGTTTGTTGTTGGGTTTTGCCTTGGCTGTTGTATATGGCGTTGCGTCTTGGATTTTTCCGCCAAGCGTTGCTGTGATCCTCACCCTTGCTCTGGGTATTTTAATTACTGGCGCATTTCATGAAGATGGTTTTGCCGATGTTTGGGACGGTTTTGGTGGCGGTTGGACTGTCTCGCAAAAATTGTCGATTATGAAAGACAGTCGCCTAGGTACATATGGTGCCAGCGCACTTATTTTATTACTGTTATTAAAGTTTCAACTACTGAGCCTACTTAGTACTAGCTTTACACAAGTATTGTGTGCACTGGTTTTAGGCCATACTCTAGGTCGTGCAGTGGCGACGAGCATCATTGGTAAGCTTGCTTATGTGCAAGAAGATGCCCAATCAAAAGTAAAGCCAGTCGCCATGTCGCTCTCTTCTAACGCAAAAGATCACCTCGCTTTAACCTCATTGTGTACTTTATTTCTGCTTTGGCTTTTTACACCATTGTCATTCATTGACGTGGTTATTTTAGTCGTCGCCTTATTTGTCACTCGTCAATTGTGTATAAGCTGGTTTAAGCAGCAACTCGGTGGGTATACAGGAGATTGCTTAGGCGCTGCACAACAATGCTGTGAAATCATGATTTATTTAACTTTAGTGGCGCTCTGGGTGTAATGAAGGCAAGTGATTAGCTATGACTCAAAATAACATTCATCTCATTTTAGGTGGCGCGCGTTCTGGCAAAAGTAGTTTCGCCGAACAAACGGCGTTGGATTTATATACTTCAGGCAAAGTCAGCAAACTTGTATATATCGCCACGGCAGAAGTTAAAGATACTGAAATGGCTCAGCGCGTATCACATCATCGCGACACAAGAGATAAACGCTGGCAAGTGATTGAAGAGCCATGGCACCTAGCCGACACATTACAAAAATTTGGTGGCGACACCTGCGTATTAATCGACTGTTTAACCTTATGGCTCACACATGGGTTATGTGAAAAATCAGAGTCTGAATTACAAGTACAAAAGCAGCGTTTGCTCGAGGCATTACAACATACACGAGCATCTGTTTTGCTAGTCAGCAATGAAGTAGGTCATGGCATAGTGCCCCTCGGCGAGTTAAGCCGAGTGTTTGTCGACCAGTCTGGCTGGTTAAATCAAGATATCGCTAAAGTTGCGCAGCGTGTTGACTTTATCATGGCTGGCTGCCCGTTAAGGATTAAATAAGTGACGAAGATAAAAACATTAATGGTGCAGGGCACCACATCTGATGCGGGTAAAAGTACCTTGGTTGCGGGGTTATGCCGCGTGCTTGCTAGGCAAGGGGTTAAGGTTGCGCCGTTTAAACCTCAGAATATGGCACTCAATAGTGCGGTGACGCCTTGTGGCGGCGAAATAGGCCGTGCTCAAGCGCTACAAGCCATCGCTGCGAAACAGCCTTTAAGTACTGATTTTAATCCTATTTTACTCAAGCCCAATAGTGATACCGGTGCGCAAGTTATTATTCATGGCCGCGCCATAAGCAATATGGAAGCGGCAAAATACCATGACTATAAAAAAGTTGCGATGCAGGCTGTGCTCGAATCGCATCAAAGATTAGCGTCTGATTTTGATGCCATTATGGTGGAAGGCGCGGGAAGTCCTGCGGAAATTAATCTGCGAGAGAACGATATCGCTAACATGGGGTTTGCTTGTGAAGTAGATTGCCCTGTGATCATCATTGCTGACATTGATAAAGGCGGAGTGTTCGCACACCTTGTCGGTACTTTAATGTTACTCAGTGAATATGAGCAGTCATTAGTGCGAGGCTTTGTGATCAACCGTTTTCGTGGCGATATTGCTTTGTTGCAATCGGGTCTTGATTGGCTCGAAGAAAAAACGGGAAAACCTGTGTTAGGTGTGTTGCCCTACATGCATGGCTTAAACATCGACGCTGAAGATGCCGTCGCAATGGATAACGTCGTGACTGACAAACAACTCACGGTCAGTGTGTTGTTACTGCCACACATTAGTAACCACACTGACTTTGATAGCCTGCGGTTAAACCCTCAAATCGATTTGCGTTATGTAAAACATACCGAGCAAATCGGACAAACTGATCTGATTATTATCCCGGGCAGTAAAAACGTCATCAACGACTTGGCTTTCTTACAGACGCAAACATGGCAAACCGAAATACAGCATCACTTACGTTATGGCGGTAAGGTACTTGGCGTGTGCGGCGGTTTACAAATGTTGGGTCAACGAATTTGTGACCCCGATGCCATAGAAAGTTCACAATCTGAAATTGCAGGGTTGGGGTTAGCTGAGTTTGAAACTCAGCTTACGCAAACCAAAACCCTGACTCAAGTGCAGGGTAAGTGCGTTATCAACCAGCAAAGCGTGGACATTAAAGGCTATGAAATTCACTGCGGACAAAGTCGCGGTCCCGCCCTTGAAAAGCCATTTATGTATTTTACTGACCATCCACAGGGCTTCTTGCAAGATGGTTTTATATCTGAGGATAATCAAGTTGTTGGTACTTACTTACATGGTTTGTTCGATGAGCCGAAAGCGGCTGAAGCCATTTTAAACTGGGCGAGTAATGGCAAGCTAACAGAAACGAATTTTAGTCTAGATGAGCATCGTGAAAAACAGCTAGAGTGGCTGGCTGATGAATGTGAAGCGCATTTAGATATGAACAAAATTAAAGCATTAATCAATTTATAGGGTGTGAATTATGAGCGAACAAGATAGACATCAACAGAGGCAACAAAAAGTCAAAGAGAAGGTTGATGAAAAGGTTGCCGCTGCCAATATCGAAAAGGGCATTTTTCAGGTCATCACAGGTAATGGCAAGGGGAAATCGACGTCTGGTTTTGGGGTTGTGACGCGTTGTGTCGGTCACGGTCAAAATGCTGCGGTAGCTCAGTTTATTAAAGGTATGTGGGACTGCGGTGAGCGTAACTTACTTGAGAAAGTAGGTGTACCTTTTGCAGTAATGAAAACCGGCTTTACCTGGGAAACACAAAACCGTGAAACAGACACAGCAGCAGCGATTGAGACATGGCAGCAAGCTAAAAAGTGGTTAGCAGACGAAAGCATAGATTTAGTGTTACTAGACGAGTTGACCTACATGGTGAGCTATGATTATTTAGATTTAGATGAAGTGATCAGCGCCATCGAAAATCGTCCAAAAATGCAGTCTGTGATCGTGACAGGTCGAGGTGCACACCGTCGTTTAACCGAGCTTGCTGACACAGTGAGTGAAGTGCGAAACGTGAAGCATGCTTTTGAATCAGGCGTTAAAGCACTGAAAGGATTCGATTACTGATGTGGCTAAAAAGGACTTTATTCATCATCTTTTTGCTGCTCACAAGTCAATATGTAGCAGCAAATCAATCACAAAATGCGTCTCAACCAGATACTCAACATAAGGCACAACGCATTGTGGCTTTAGCGCCACACATCGTTGAAAACTTATTTGCCATAGGTGCGGGCGATAAAATTGTCGGCACTGTTGAATATGCAGATTATCCAGAGCAAGCCCTTGATATCCCAAGAATTGGTGGTTATCACGGTATTCAACTTGAGAAGTTATTAGCTTTAAAACCAGATTTGGTGATCGCATGGCAAACAGGTAATAAAAAAGCCGATCTTGAAAAGCTCGAGCAGCTAGGTATTAAAGTGGTTTATAGCGAAACCAATGACCTCACTAAAGTATCAGAGCAACTGACAGAGTTTGGTGAGCTAACAGGTCATCAAGCACAGGCCAAGAGAGTGGCTAAGGAGTTTGATGCGCGTTTAGCTAAGTTACAAAGCCAATATCAAGACGCAAAGTCGCTGGATGTATTCTATCAACTTTGGCCTGAGCCTATGATGAGTGTGAATAAAAACACCATGATCCATCAGGTATTATCAATTTGCCAAGTGAATAATGTGTTTGCTCACAGTCGAGCTGATTACCCGCAAATTAGTATCGAAAATGTGCTTAAGTTTAAACCACAAATAATCGTATTACCTGAAGAGAAAACAAAGAAAGACGTGCAGCATACTAATTGGCAAAACTGGCCTCAGATCCCAGCTGTCGAACATCAGCAGTTTATTAGAGTCAATGCCGATCTATTACACCGTTTTAGTGTGCGAGCGCTCGATGGGGTTGCTGACTTATGTGGTAAACTGTCACAATCTCGCCGTTACTATCAAGAGCAATCATAATGAAGACTTGGTCAGACTTTATCGCTGAACAAAGCCAGCAAACCTACCTTAAAGATACACTAGAATATGTCGCTCAAAAGCGCACTGAAGGCGTGACGATATTTCCTCCCGAGCAACAGGTATTTTCAGCATTCGATGCCACGCCATTTGAGCAGATCAAAGTGGTCATTTTAGGGCAAGACCCTTATCACGGGCCAGATCAAGCTCATGGCTTATGCTTTTCTGTGTTACCAGGTATTAAGCCACCTCCATCATTGGCAAATATGTATAAAGAGCTAGTGCAGGACATAGAAGGGTTTAGTATCCCTGATCATGGTTATTTAATGCCATGGGCAGAGCAAGGTGTGTTATTACTTAATACCGTATTGACGGTTGAACAAGGACAAGCACATTCTCACAAACATCTAGGTTGGGAAAAGTTCACCGATAAGGTGATTGACGAAATTAACCAACATAGCGAAGGTGTGGTGTTTTTATTATGGGGGGCTCACGCCCAGAAGAAGGGTAAGAACATTGATAAAACGCGTCATCATGTTTTGCATGCGCCGCATCCATCTCCCCTGTCAGCGCACAGAGGATTCTTTGGCTGTAAGCACTTTTCAAAGACTAATGAGTTACTGACTAGTTTGGGTAAAACGCCTATCAACTGGCAAGTATAAATGCTCTTTAATAACGAAAAATGGCTCCCGAAGGAGCCATTTTTTTAAATTAAATCTAGTTCTTCTAGATCTAAGTTGTCTGCAAAATAATCGAGATCTTGTAGCTCTTTACGAAGACGTTGTTTGTCTTTAAAGGCTTCAATTTCGCGCCATTTTCGTTTTTGTTTTTTTGAAGAGGTGCGTTTTGTTGTTTCAGGACTTTCTAATACTGCAATGATATCGTCTAGGCTATCCATGATGTTCTCCCATTGATTATTGACCTCAAATGACGGTTTTACGTCAGCTCTGTATATTTGATATACGTTCCGAGCAACTTCGGTATATCATAACTCGCTTAAAAATAAAACAACTATGTGTTGCTTTTGTTACAGTAAGGTAACAGTTTGATGAAGATGAAACGCGGGGGAACATAGGGCGTGCTTATCTTTGAGGTATGAATTTTGTTCAAATCAAAGGCTTTCAATACGCGAAATGAGCTACGAAGCATAATGGGTTATGTAAGTGGCGAATGACAAAGTAGTGGAAGCCTTTGGTTGAACTCTTCGAGCAGCGTGAGTTGAACATTTATTCGTCGTTATCGGCTAACTTACATAGAATAACTATGCTACGCAGCCTCTGCCTGGCCTAAATATCCAACTCACAGCTGCAAAAGCATACAACAAAGGTCAGCACGCCCTCGCTTCAGGCATAAAAAAACGCCGCATAATGCGGCGTTTATATTGAATATGTTTATTAATTATAGCGCTTTAAAACGCGCTTCTAGCGTTTCTTGCGCTTCAGCAAAAGCACGAATACCTTCAGCAAGCTTTTCAGTGGCCATCGCATCTTGATTATGCTGCCAGCGGAATTGCGCTTCGGTTAATGGCGCAGGCTTAGCTTGTACTTCATAGTCGTTTTCAAGTAAGTACTCTTGTGCGTCAGTCAGCTCACCAAGCTCTTCAAGCAGTGCAGGGCTAATGGTTAGCTTGTCACAACCCGTTAAAGCAATGATTTCACCAGTATTTCTGAAGCTTGCACCCATTACCACAGTGTTATAACCGTGCTGCTTGTAGAACGAGTAGATGCTGCGAACAGATTGCACACCAGGGTCTTGTAGTGGATCAGTTGGTTTTTCTAAGCCGTTAGCAACGTGCCAGTCAAGAATACGACCCACAAATGGTGAGATAAGGAAAACATTGGCATCAGCACATGCTCGGGCTTGTGCACTGCTAAATAATAGCGTTAGGTTACACTTAATACCTTCTTTCTCTAACTGTTCAGCTGCTTTGATACCTTCCCAAGTTGATGCAATCTTAATTAAGATTTTGTCTTGGCTGATACCTTGCTCTTTATACAGTGCAAGTAAGGTTTTAGCTTTTGCAATTGTCGCTTCGGTATCAAAAGATAAACGCGCATCAACTTCAGTTGAAATGTAACCTGGGACAATATTGGCAATCTCTTTACCAATTAATACGGCAAAGTAATCACACGCTAATTCGACTTGTTTGTCTGCGTCAGACTCGTTCGCTTTTGCGTAATCCCAAGCTTGCGTTAAATAGGCTTGATAGGCTGGCATTTCAGCTGCTTTTAAAAGCAGTGAAGGGTTAGTGGTTGCATCTTCTGGTTGATGTTTACGAATGGCTTCAATGTCGCCCGTGTCGGCAACGATTGATGAATGCTGTTTTAGCCTATCTAGTGCTGATGTCATTATGTTTCCTCATTCCTCTTACAGCTTATGGGCAAACTCTACTTCTCCTATGTTGCAATAGCGTGAATGGCATGAATAGGTCAATTGTCCTTATTTGACACTCACAAGTTGAGAATTAAAAAATAATCAAAGGAAGAAGAAGAGCACATATCCCGCTTTACTTGCTACTTCACAATCTTCACTTGCAGTAACAAAGGGATAGTGTTGAAATTGACACTAATTAATTTTTAAGTCAATAGGTAAGCCATGATCACAGTGATCTCTCCAGCGAAAAACTTAGATTACGATACGCCAGCGCATATCAACACTTTCACGCAGCCTGAGTTACTAGAACACTCAGAAGAGTTAATGACCGTGTGTCGTGAATTATCACCGCAACAAATTGGCAGCTTGATGAAAATTAGTGACAAGCTTTCGGGCTTAAATGCTGCACGCTTTAGCGAGTGGGCACAGCCTTTTACACCTGATAATGCGAAACAGGCGGTGCTGGCATTCAACGGCGATGTGTACACTGGGTTAGACGCAGCATCATTAGATGAAAGTACGTTAAACTACGCGCAATCTCATTTACGCATTCTTTCAGGTTTATATGGCGTACTAAAGCCACTAGATCTGATGCAAGCTTACCGTTTAGAAATGGGCACTAAGCTTGAAAATACCCGAGGTAAGAATCTCTATGAGTTTTGGGGCACAGTGATCGCCGAAAAACTGAATGAAGCGTTAGCCGCAGAAGGTGCGACACAATTAGTGAACCTTGCTTCAAACGAGTATTTTAAAGCTGTTAATAAAAAAGCGCTTAAAGCAGACATCATCACCCCAGTCTTTAAAGACTGCAAAAATGGTCAATACAAGGTGATCAGCTTTTATGCGAAGAAGGCCCGCGGCATGATGGCACGGTACATTATGGAAAACCAAGTGACATCACTTGAAGCGTTAAAAGCATTTGATGTGGCGGGTTACTATTTCAGTGCAGAAGCCTCTCAAAAAGAAAATGAGCCAGTTTTCTTACGCGCTGAACAAAACTAGCGAGCAACTCATAATGTACTGAACAGTGCGAGTTTTAGGCTGCTTGCACTGTAATCCTTTTTTACAGACTCACCTTTTTCATAATGTAGAGTAATAATGAATAGAAACGTCCTTTTCTTGGCTATCTGTCAGGGCTTAATGACCACAGGTAATATCTTATTAGTGACGATTTCTGCGCTGGTGGGTCAAGCATTAAGCCCATCGAGTGCACTCACAACTTTACCGGTCGCAACACAAATGCTGGGGTTATTACTGACAACGGTTCCTGCCTCATTACTGATGGCGAAAATAGGCCGTAAAAAAGGCTTTAGTTTGGGAAACCTAATCGGTATCAGCGGTACAGTTTTAGGGTTTTATTCATTATTGAATAGTCAGTTTTGGCTATTTGCGTTAGCCACTTTCTTAATCGGGGTCGGTATTGGCTTCGCAACTCTATATCGTTTTGCTGCCATTGAAGCGAGTGATAACCCAGCCACTGCGATTTCAGCGGTGATGGCCAGCGGTGTGGTGGCGGCGGTGTTAGGCCCAAATTTAGCGGTGTGGGTGAATAATCATTACCCTGAAATTAATTATGCCAATGCTTTTGTTGCCTTGATGGGGCTTTATATTTTGGCTTTGTGTTTATTACAGCTTGTGAAGTTTAATGAACTCAGCCAAGCAAGTTCAGATAAACCACAACGGCCTTTATCTGAGATTATGACGCAGCCTAAGTTTTTGCTTGCCGTATTGATTGCGATGATCAGCTACACCACAATGAACTTGTTGATGACCGCCACACCTTTGGCGATGCATCGTCATGGTTATGATCTTGCTGAGTCAGCGCTTGTGATTGAATGGCATGTTTTGGGAATGTTTGTACCCTCATTTTTTACTGGTAAGCTGATTAATCGCTTTGGTCAAAGTAACATCATGCAAGCAGGTGTCGTCATTGTATTGCTATGTTGTTTGGTGAATTTAATGGGCCTGAGTCACTGGCACTTTTTAGTCGCCTTGTGTTTGTTAGGGGTTGGTTGGAACTTTATGTTTATTGCCGCTACTCAAATGGTCAGCGAGAGCTATTTGCCCCATGAGCGGGCTAAGTCACAAGCCAGTAATGAATTCCTCGTTTTTAGTATGGTGACGGTTTCTTCATTGGGCGCAGGCTGGCTTGAGGCTGAAATAGGCTGGCAGATATTAAATATGCTGACTATCCCTGTGATGCTTTTGGCCGCGGGTATTATCTGGCGATTAAAGCCTAGGTTAAAAGTAGCTTTAGAGACATAAAATGAAAAAGGGTCTGAAAGACCCTTTTAACTTCAACTAAGCTTGATAGTTACTTTTTCTTTTTAACTTTGGCTTTTGCCTTTTTCTTAGCTTTGATTTTAGCCGGATCTTTTTTCTTCTTAGGTAATTTCGCTGGTTTATTCTTCGGTTCTAACCCTTTAATAACACGAGACTTTAGTTGTTGTTCAGTGTAGCGCTGAACCTTGCCTAAAATCGCCATGTCATGGGCTTCAACTAAAGAGATTGCCGTGCCTTTTTTACCTGCGCGACCTGTACGGCCTATACGGTGTACATAAATGTCTGCTGTACGCGGCATATCGAAGTTGAATACATGGGTAATGTCTTGAACATCAATACCACGCGCGGCAACGTCAGTCGCAACTAGAATGCGTGTACGGCCCGCTTGGAAGTTGGCCATGGCTGTCATACGCTTGTCTTGCGGCATCTCACCACGTAGCCAAGTAGTTTTAATATCGTGAGAGTAAAGCTCGCCAACTAACTTTTCTAGTCGTTCACGGGTTTTAACGAAGACAATCGCTTTTTGTACTTCTTCTTCGTTCTTAAGTAACTCAACAAGTAGCTTTAGCTTGTGATTATAGTCATCAGCTAAGTGCACCCATTGATGAATTTTTCCTTTTTCTTTGCGTGATGGCTCAGCTTCAAGTAAGGCTGGATCATTAAGAATGCGATCTGCGAATAACTCAACGCTGTCGCCTTCAAGGGTGGCAGAGAACAAGAAACACTGACGACGATTTTTAGCTTCATCACAAATACGTAGCATTTCTTTTTTGAAACCCATGTCTAGCATGCGGTCGGCTTCATCTAGAATAAGTAGCTCTACGTTTTCTGCGTGGAAGTTTTCAGTTTCAAGATATTCCATCAAACGACCCGGCGTCGCGATTAAAATATCGTTGTTCTTTTCGAAAATTTCTTTGTGACTGCCGTAGTTAATACCACCGGTTACCACACCTATTTTAAGGTGGGTATTTGCCGCGAGTAACTGACATTGTTCATGTACTTGGTACGCAAGCTCACGGGTAGGCGTCATAATTAATACACGCGCAAAGCCTGGATCGCGACGTGGGAAGTCTAACAAGTATTGGATTGCAGGAATTAAAAACGCAGCTGTTTTACCCGTGCCTGTCGGTGCTGAGGCAAGAATATCTCGACCCATCAGACCTTCAGGAATAGAAAGTTGTTGAATGCTGGTGGCGGTTTTGAATCCCATTTTATCAATAGCTGAGAGGACTTTACCGTCTAGATCAAATTCAGAAAATTGCATAGTGCATCATAAATAAAGGACAATGTGCTCAATTATACGCGTGATAGTGAATTTGGAAAAGCGAGATTATGGCAGGCTTTGCGTTTAAGCAGTTTTGTATTGAGCAAGAGAACACCGCAATGAAGGTCTCAACCGATGGAATTTTGCTTGGTGCTTGGGTGAATTTGTCAGGAGTAAGCAGTCTTTTAGATATTGGTGCAGGCACGGGGCTGTTGTCTTTGATGTGCAAGCAACGTGCTGAATGTTTAGCTGTGACAGCCGTTGAAATTGAATCTGGCGCGTTTCAAGATGCAAGTTTGAATATTCAAAACAGCCCATGGCAGGGCGAAATAATTTTACACCAATCTGCCATTCAAGATTTTCAAACTGAAACTAAATTCGATTTAGTGATCAGTAATCCACCCTATTTTAACGACAGTTTAAAAGGCCCTTCTGCATCTCGAAATTTAGCGCGCCATACAGATTCATTGAGCTTCAGTGCGTTACTGAATGAGTTTAAGCGGTTATCTCATTCTAAAAGTCGCTTAGCAGTGGTGCTACCTTACAAAGAAGGATTAGAGTTTATTGCGCTAGCGCAACAACAAGATTTGCATCTTGTGCGTAAATGCGAGGTGAAAACGACAGAGCGCAAAACGATAAGCCGTTTATTGCTGGAGTTTGCGTATGCTACAAATAGTGGTCTGATTGAGCCAGAGAATAGTTTGTTATGTATTCATGAAAATGGGCAATACAGCGAAGACTTTACTGCACTTTGTCGTGACTTTTACTTAAAAATGTAAAGGTGTTCCTTAATTGGGTAGTTTGCGCATTTTTGATTTAGATGCGCTAGAATACAAGGTTATATCCGGTTGTTTATATGTGCTGGATACCTTTTCTTTTTATAAATATTTCACGGGGTTTGTATGTCAGATAAGTGCTATATCACAGCACAGCAGTTGCTTGAGGATTCTTTTCGTTTAGCCGCGCAAGTTTATGATGATGGTTTCCGTCCTGACTTCATCATTGGTATTTGGCGAGGTGGAGCACCTATCGGTATCGCTGTTCAAGAGTATTATGATTACAAAGGCATAGAGACAGATCACATTGCTGTACGTACATCTTCTTACTATGGTATCGGCAAACAATCAAAAGAAATCAAAGTACACGGTCTTCATTACATCATCGAAAACGCCAATGCAGATGACTCACTATTAATTGTGGACGATGTATTTGATTCAGGTCGTAGTATTTTCGCATTAAAAGAAAAGCTTTCTGAGCTAATGCGATTAAACTTGCCTAAAGACATTCGTACTGCGTGCCCTTACTACAAGCCAAAGAATACCAAAGTACCAATGAAGCCTGATTATTTCATTCATGAATCAGATGAGTGGTTAGTTTTCCCGCATGAGTTGTCAGGTTTAACGCCAGATGAAATTGCAGAAGGTAAATCAGATTTAAGTAATATCAGCGAGTTATTTACTAAATAATCTTGCAGAGGAAAATAAAAAACCGCATTGAGAAATGCGGTTTTTTTTTGAAAATTATTAAGTTGTACTAAGCCCAACCGTCGTAACGCTTTCTGCGCGATAAAAATAGCGTAAGTACAACACCTATTAATAAACCACCCACACCAACACCACCGCCGTAGGTAAGCATTAAATGTTGCTCTGCTTGTTCAAAAGAGAGCGTTTTTTGTTTTTCATCCGTTATTGATTTTTCTAAGCGCTGAATTGTCTGCTGTAAATTTTCATTTTCAGCTTGTAAATCTTGATTAAGTTGTTGCAAGCGAGGTAAGTCTGTTTGTGCATCATTGAGTGCTTGCTGTGTTTGTTGTAATTGCTGACCTAGTTCATCTAGTTGGTGCGCAAGTCCTGGTTGGCTTGAGACAAACTGGGTTTCAACCCACACTTCACGACCTTTATCATCGGTGATTTGCTGAAAACCATTTTCATTACCCGCCATAATGGCCACTTGGCTACCAGCATCTACAGAGCCAACAATACGATAGTTTTTTCCTGGTCCAGAATGTACATAAACGAATAAGCTATCTGAGATATAGGCCGTATTTTCGCTGCTGTTACTATTTTCTGTTGTTTGAATATCTTCAGCGAGAGAATAGTGTGAGAAAAGTGCGAAAATTGTTGGCACTAATATACGTTTTAACATCCGTGACCCTTATAGAGAGTTGTTTCTTGAGATAGTATGAATTTCAAGGAGTAATATCAAGTGAAGCGCTAAACTTCCTTGAACTTGCTGCAAAAAGATTGCAAATAACCGCTGCTTTGTATATTTTTACCGTTCTACAATTATATAGGTAATCACTTGCCCTAATGGACACTGAAATAGAACTGAAGTTTTTACTTTCAGACAATGAGGTTCCTCTAATTCCAGGACTCATCATGCAGTTTGCAAAAACTGTGAAAAATAAACCCGCCAAGAATCTAAAAAACGCCTACTTTGATACTCCGAATCGTGAGTTAAGAGCATTAGATATCGGTCTAAGAACACGTTGTTGTGATGAGCAATGTGAGCAAACCATTAAATTGGCAGGGCAAGTCGTTGGTGGTCTTCATCAGCGTCCTGAATACAATTTACCTATTGATACGCCGCGTCCAAATATTTTGGCATTTAAGCAAGATATTTGGCCACATGGCATGCAGATCACAGCTATTAGTGACAATCTATTTCCAATTTTCAGTACTAATTTTATTCGCCGAACTTGGTTGATTGAAACTGAGCAAGGCTCAAAAATTGAAGTGGTGCTTGATAAAGGTGAAATTGTCGCACAAGGTCAGGTGGAAGCCATTTCTGAATTAGAGATTGAGCTCGTTGAAGGTCAGCGTAGCGATCTATTTTTACTTGCTGAGCACCTAATTAGCTTAGGAGGTTTGCGTTTAGGCTTATATTCAAAAGCAGCAAGAGGTTATCGCCTTGCTGATGATAAGCCATTAAAACCAAATAAATATATTGGTGTTGTGAAGTTAAATCGTCACGCAACTCAAGAGCATGCACTTGTACAGTGTGTGAACTATGGTATCGAGTTCGTGCAAAAGCATGAGCAGTGCTATTTTAATAAACCAAGTTTAAAGACGCTTAAACGTGTTATTGATGGGATTAACCTGATTAAACATGCGTTTAAGTTATTCGAGCCTATTGTTGAAGGCAATGCGACTGAGCGCTTACTTAGTGAAATGAATTGGTTATTAAGTGAGTTAGATTGGGTTGAAGATGCGATCCATTTGAAAACATACACGTCAAAGCGTCATGCTTATTATAAGAAAATTAATAATGCTGTTGAATTAGCAACACTTATTGATGCTTTAAAAGCAGAGCAGCCTAGCATCACTGATATAGAAGACTTATTCCACAGTCCACGCTATAACAAACTATTATTAACGTTAACGCGTTGGTTGGTTGACAAAGGCTGGCGTCAAGAATGGAGTCAGCATGCGGTATCAGCGGCTGAGTTACCTATCAAAGAGGTGGCGACTGCAGCTTTTGAGAAAGACTGGCAAAAGTTACAATCTGATTTACCTGAGGGCAAAGATTTATGTACGCAAGATTACCTTGCGCTTCGTTCTTTGCTAGATTGCGCTTTGCTGAGTGGTAATTGCCTAGGCTCTTTATACGACAAAGACACAAGACAATCATTCCGAACGCCTTGGATCGATATTGCTTATGGGATCTATGAGTTAGAAACGCTGGCTTATTTAAAAACCCTATGTGAGCAGCAAAACCTGCCGGAGCTTGAAGAAATAGAGTTATGGCTTTCTAAAAAAGCAGACTTTCTAGTTCAGGCGATGGAGCAAAGCCGCAGAGCCTCGCTCAATAGCATGCCATATTGGCGTTAATCATGAAAAAGCTCTGTAAATATCTTTTATGGAGCTTGCTCGTATTACCTTTCTCACAAGTCTATGCCAATTGGCAAAGTTGGTATAGTAAAGACAATCTATTTATTAGTTATCAAAAACAGGCATCAGGCTTAATTTCAATTAAAGCGCAAGCCAATTTTGATAACGTAAATCGTCAAGCCTTCTTAAACCTTTTAAATGATACACAAAGTGCACCTGAGTGGCTCAGTAACGTCAGAAGTGTCAAATCCCTGCCTTGGCACATTAAAGGTGAAAATATCGTTGTTACTGTTCTAAATGCGCCTTGGCCTGTAAAAGATAGAGTGATGCTCACTCATTCATGTCATCGGCTTGTTTCGGAGGCCACATCTAGGTTATTAATCAAATCTATCGATGAATCAAAAAGAGCTGAATTTTTGTCACTTGAGCAATTTAAGAAATATATCTTTGTTGCTCCCATAGAGGGCAGTTGGTTACTTGAAGAAACTTCAAACACCTTGCTCATAACTCATCAAATTTATGCCGATCCTCAAGGTAAAATCCCCACTTGGTTGAGCAATAAAACCGCACTTAAAGGGGTAAAGAAGACCTTTCAAAATATGGCTCAGCAAATTTATAAAAAAGAGTATCAGGCTGACAATAACTTTATCACTTCTTCTTGTTCGACTTTTGAGTAATCACTTTTCCTCTACTACACTCAGCTAACCAAAAGTGAAAAAGTATCCGGCCTATGATCGACATTGATGACAAGGTGTTGGCAGATCTGAAATCTGGTTTTAGTTTGCCTTCAAAGCCTGAAGTACTACAAAACTTACAAAATGAATTGAACAGTGATGAGCCTGAGCTTGGAAATATTGCAGAAATCATCAGTGAAGATGTGGGCACCGCGGCTGCGGTTTTAAAAGTCATTAACTCTCCTGCATATGGTATGTCTCGAACCATTACAGATATTCGCCAGGCCGTGATGTTTTTAGGTGTAAATTGCATCACACAATTAGTGACAGGTCACTTGCTTAAAAATGCTTTTAAACAAGAAGACTGTTGTATTTCGTTACAGCGGTTTTGGGACAATGCCACCGATATGTCGCAATTAGCAATGGCGATAGGTAAACAAATTAAAACCACTGTTCCATTAGAAAACCTTCAATTATTGGGTTTATTCCATGACTCAGGGATACCCGCAATGGCTATGCGCTTTGATAACTATAATGACTTGATGACTCGAGCCTATCAGAGAGGTGAGCAAAGTCTGCTTTATTATGAAGAGCAGATATATCCCGTAAATCATACCATTGTCGGTTATTAC
This sequence comes from Pseudoalteromonas sp. SS15, assembly GCF_049257195.1. Lineage (NCBI taxonomy): Bacteria > Pseudomonadati > Pseudomonadota > Gammaproteobacteria > Alteromonadales > Pseudoalteromonadaceae > Pseudoalteromonas > Pseudoalteromonas sp. SS15. Next base: position 396,778 of record NZ_JBMMUD010000002.1, on the reverse strand, counting down.
TTGGCGTCTTCTTGGCATTTACCTAAGCCTATTTGTCAGATGATTTTACGCCATCATGATGAAACCTATTTAAAAGAAGAGGCTGATCAAACACTAAAAGCGACTTTTGCAACCATGAAACTGGCAGAGAATTTAGCCTTTGAAGCAAAACATTTTAGACCCTGTGGTGATTGGTATGCATTTAAAGATTTGGTGATGGTTGCACTTGAGCTAAGTGATGATGATTATGTTGATTTAAAAGAAGACGTAGAAGAGTATTTTATACATTGACCCCATTCATTAACTAGAGGTATTAAAAAAGGCGCTCCTTTTCAGGTAAGCGCCTTTTTAACAGATGGCTTAATTATAGGCCAGCAGCAGCTCTTAGTGCGTCTGCTTTGTCTGTTTTTTCCCAGCTAAATGCTGTGAAAGTGTCATCACCAACCGTCATTTCAAACGGCTCACGACCGAAGTGACCGTACGCAGCAGTCATTTGGTACATTGGGTGAAGTAGGTCTAGCATCTTAGTAATGCCGTAAGGGCGTAGGTCGAAGTGTTCACGAACTAGCTCAACTAGCTGCTCTTCTGATACTTTACCAGTGCCGAATGTATCAATTGTGATTGATGTCGGCTCAGCTACACCGATAGCGTAAGAAACTTGGATTTCACACTTATCAGCAAGGCCTGCCGCAACAATGTTCTTAGCAACATAACGACCAGCGTATGCTGCACTGCGGTCAACCTTTGATGGATCTTTGCCAGAGAAAGCACCACCACCGTGACGTGCCATACCACCGTATGTGTCAACAATGATTTTACGGCCTGTTAGACCACAGTCACCTACTGGGCCACCGATCACGAAACGACCAGTTGGGTTGATGAAGTATTTAGTATCTTCAGTTAATAACTCTGCAGGTAGCGTGTGCTTGATGATGTTTTCCATAACAGCATCTACTAGTGCATCTTGTTCGATGTCTGGGTTGTGTTGAGTTGAAAGTACAACAGCATCGATAGCAACAGGCTTGCCGTCTTCATATACGAAAGTTACCTGAGACTTAGCATCTGGACGTAACCAAGGTAGGATACCTGATTTACGTGCTTCAGCTTGACGCTCTACTAACAAGTGTGAGTAGTAAAGAGGCGCAGGCATAAGCGTTGGTGTTTCGTTAGTTGCATAACCAAACATTAGACCTTGGTCACCCGCACCTTGCTCTTCAGGCTTAGAGCGGTCTACACCTTGTGCAATTTCAGGTGATTGTTGACCGATAAGGTTCATGATGCCACATGTGTCGCCGTCAAAACCTACATCAGAAGACGTGTAACCGATATCTGTGATTACTTTACGCGTGATTGACTCTAGGTCTACCCAAGCATCTGTTGAAATTTCACCAGAGATGATCGCAACGCCTGTTTTAACCATAGTTTCACAAGCAACACGTGCGTGTTTATCTTGCGTAATGATTGCATCTAGTACCGCGTCAGAGATCTGATCAGCGATTTTATCCGGATGACCTTCAGAAACAGACTCAGAAGTAAATAAGTGTTTTGCCATTGTATCTATGCTCACAAATATTGCGCTTCACGAACATCGGGGATAGCGCGAAAAAATAAGGGGCGTATTCTATCTAAAACAAATTAACTTGCCTAGTTTTTTTACGCCTAGACGTCTGAATTAGATTTTTTCAATTGCAGATCCTGAAATATGCAGGTTTAGCCCTCGTTTTCTCAGGTATTTACGTTGCAGTAAGTACCATAAATGAGTCAGAATGAAGGCACTGACATTTCAGCGCAACACAATTAAAGGTAGGAGAATTCATGCCGTCACGCAAAGAACTTGCAAATGCCATTCGCGTTCTGTCTATGGACGCAGTACAAAAAGCTAAGTCTGGTCACCCGGGAGCACCTATGGGTATGGCTGATATCGCAGAAGTGCTATGGCGCGATTATTTAAAGCACAACCCAAGCAACCCAGAGTGGGCTGACAGAGACCGCTTTATTCTGTCAAACGGCCACGGCTCTATGCTTATTTATTCTTTGTTGCACCTGAGCGGTTATGATCTTTCTATCGATGATCTGAAAAACTTCCGTCAAATGCATTCTAAAACACCGGGTCACCCAGAGTACGGCTATGCACCAGGTGTAGAAACAACAACTGGCCCACTTGGTCAGGGTATTACTAATGCGGTAGGTATGGCGATTGCTGAAAAAGCACTTGCAGCGCAATTCAACCGTGACGAATTTGATATTGTAAACCACTACACTTACACCTTCTTAGGCGATGGCTGTTTAATGGAAGGTATTTCACATGAAGCTTGTTCACTAGCTGGTACGCTAGGTCTTGGTAAGCTTATCGCATTCTGGGATGACAATGGCATCTCAATCGATGGTGAAGTCGAAGGCTGGTTCAGCGATGATACACCTAAGCGTTTTGAATCTTACGGCTGGCATGTAATCGCTGACGTAGACGGTCACGATAGCGATGCAATTAAAGCGGCAATTGAAGCGGCACGTGCAGAAACTGACAAGCCAACTCTTATTTGTTGTAAGACAGTCATAGGTTACGGTTCACCAAACAAATCAGGTAGCCATGATTGTCACGGCGCACCATTAGGTGATGAAGAAATTAAAGCAGCACGTGAATTCCTTGGTTGGGATCACGATGCATTTGAAATCCCTGAAGACATCTACGCGAAGTGGGATGCTTCTTCTCGTGGTCAACAAGCACAAAGCCACTGGTTAGTGAAATTCACAGAGTACCAAATGGCGTATCCTGAGCTTGCAGCTGAGTTTGAGCGTCGTATGAAAGGCGAATTACCTGCAAACTGGCAAGCTGAAACTGAAAAGTACATTGCAGAGCTTCAAGCAAACCCGGCTAACCCTGCGACACGTAAAGCATCACAAAATGCACTGAATGCATTTGGTCCAATTCTTCCTGAATTTATGGGTGGCTCGGCTGACCTTGCTGGTTCTAACCTGACTCTATGGGAAGGCTCAAAAGGCTTAACGGCAGATGATGCTTCAGGTAACTACATCTTCTACGGTGTACGTGAATTTGGTATGTCTGCAATCATGAACGGTATTGCACTACACAAAGGCTTCGTACCTTACGGTGCAACTTTCTTAATGTTCATGGAATACGCGCGTAACGCGGTACGTATGGCAGCATTAATGAAGCAGCCAAGCATCTTTGTTTATACTCACGATTCAATCGGTCTGGGTGAAGATGGTCCTACGCACCAGCCGGTTGAGCAAATTGCCAGCATGCGTTTAACACCTAACCTAGTAAACTGGCGTCCATGTGACCAAGTTGAGTCAGCTGTTGCTTGGCAGCAAGCGATTGAGCGTAAAGATGGCCCAACATCACTTATTTTTACTCGCCAAGGCTTAGAGCAACAAGCTCGTGACGAAGCACAAGTTGCTGCGATTAAGCAAGGTGGTTATGTACTTAGCTGTGACGGTAACCCTGAGCTTATCTTGATTGCTACGGGCTCAGAAGTTCAGTTAGCAGTAGATGCAGCGAAAGAATTACGCTTACAAGGCAAGAAAGTACGTGTTGTGTCTATGCCTTCTACTGATGTATTTGATGCACAGTCAGCTGAATATAAAGAAAGCGTTTTACCAGCTGCAGTAACACGTCGTGTTGCCGTTGAAGCGGGTATTGCCGACTATTGGTTCAAGTATGTCGGCTTAAACGGTGCTGTGGTTGGTATGTCAACATTTGGTGAGTCAGCACCAGCAGGTGAGCTATTTGAGCACTTCGGCTTCACAGTTGATAATGTGGTAGCACAAGCTAACCGTTTATTTGCTTAATCCATAAGTAAATTAAATGATTTTAAACCCGCACTTGTTGCGGGTTTTTTTATACCAACCCTCTTAATAGAGAGAGCTATTTTGAGGCAAGGGAAACTAGTCGATAGCGAGGCTAAAATTTTGCAATTTAGTTGTTCTAAATAAGAAATTTTTAACGAAGCTAGCGTCAGTTTTAGTCCTTCAAAATGATTTGAGTATTATTGGGGATTGGTATTTAGGAAAAATGATGTCACAGCTGAACATAAAACTTTTTGCTACTCATGAAGCGCATTTAGATGATTTGGTAGCGTGGGAGCAGCAGTCTGACGTGGGTGAATATATCTTAGCCAATTCTAAAGAGCAGCACTTGGTCAGTATGCAAGATCCTACAATTCAATACCTGTCAGTTTTTCAGAATGAACAGTTGATGGGCTTTATTATCCTTGCTTTGGAGCCCAATAACACGATTGAGTTTAGGCGCATAGTGATAGGTCATCGCGGTGCTGGAATAGGGCAGTTGGCTATTCGAGCGATGGAGCAATATTGCCTTGATCACTTCGTTTGTCAGCGTATTTGGTTAGATGTGTTTGACTTCAATGAGCGAGGGCAACACATCTACCGTAAACTTGGCTATCAAGAATTTAAACGTTGTCAGCATGGGGTGCATCAGTTGCTATTCTTCGAAAAGTATTTTTAATTTGCTTTGGCATAATCACTCGGTGAAATGCCAAAGTAGCGAGTAAATTCGCGACTAAACTGGGTGGCGCTTTCATAACCTACTTGCGCAGCGGCTTGTTTTACTTTGATCCCTTGATCTTGTAACAAGTCTTTGGCTTTAGATAAACGAAGCTTCTTTACGTATTGAATGGGAGAGGATGCGGTTATCTGTTTAAAATTACGGTGAAACGTCGAGGCGCTCATATTTGCCATACTCGCGAGTTGTTCAACATCTAGCTTGTCATCATAGTGATTATGCAGGTGTTTAAGTGTGCGCTCCATTTTAGACATATGCGTATTATGTGAGACGAGATCAAATAAAGGCGACGCTTGTGGGCCTTGTAATACGTGATAAAAGACTTCCCGAACCAAGCCTTTCCCAATTATGTCAGATTGTAACTTTGAGCCTAAACAATCAACTAATCGAGTGAGTGTGCAAGATAAAGCATCTGTATTTTCACTGACGAATAGGCCTTTTGCATTGCTCATTTTATCGCTGCTATTTAGCTTACCATGTTCATCGAATACCCTTACTAACTCCCCAAGTACAGGCATGTCAAAGTCGATGATTAATGACAATAAAGGATTGTTGTTTGTAAGCTGTGTTTCACATTCTGCAGGCAAAGGCACAGTGAGTACCAAATAATTGTCGGGGTTATAGGTATAAATTTGCTCATCGAAAAAGACTCTTTTTTGCCCTTGAAGAACGAAAATAATACCTTGGCTGTAACACAGTGGGGTTCTTTGTGCGCTTTCACTGCTTTTATAGATACCAACGCCGTTAATAAATGTCTGGTTGTAACCTTCAGAGGGCGCTAATAGTTCAAGTTGTTTAATGAGTGATTGCATCGTTCGTCACCAAATTATGTCATGAAGTAAGTATATCAAGGGTAAAAGCGTTTTTGAGTTGTTTTCTTATGAGTGAGAGTTTTAGGCATGAAATTGATGGTTTAAGTCATTTTAATAAAGCTATGAGTTGCTATTCTGTACTTAACAAAACACATAGGGGCACATTATGCAAAACTTTGATTTTTATAATCCGACTCGAATCGTATTTGGTCAAGATAGACTGGGTGAACTAGATAAACTTATCCCAGCATCGGCAAAAGTACTGGTTTTATATGGTGGTGGTAGCGTTAAGCGCTTTGGCACCCTAGAAAAAGTGGTTAGCAATTTAGGTGATCGCGAAGTAATTGAGTTTGGTGGTATTGAGCCAAATCCACAATTTGAAACCTTAATGAAAGCGGTAAAAGTGGTGAAAGAGAACAACATCGACTTTTTACTGGCTGTTGGTGGTGGCTCAGTGATGGATGGTACAAAATTTATCGCCTTAGCAGCGAATGCTGATAAAGATCATCATACTTTATTGTTCCACGGCTTTAACCCTGTGCCAGTTGAAAAAGCAGTGCCACTTGGTTGTATTGCGACGTTGCCTGCGACGGGCTCTGAAATGAATGCATTTTCAGTGGTGACCTACAATGAGCAAAAATACCCAATTACATCGCCACTAGTGTATCCACAGTTTTCAGTGCTAGATCCAGACTTTACTTTCTCTTTACCAAAAGAGCAGGTGGCGAATGGTGTAGCAGATGCATTTGTGCATGTAGTTGAGCAGTACCTAACTCAGCCTGTCGGTGCAAAAGTGCAAGATAGATTCTCTGAGGGGATTCTAAAAACCTTAATTGAAGATGGCCCGGTAACTTACCAAAGTGATGATTTAGCGGCGCGTAAGAACTTTATGTGGTCAGCTACATCTGCTCTGAATGGCATTATCGGTGTTGGGGTACCACAAGATTGGTCAACTCACATGATTGGTCATGAGCTGACAGCGATGTTCGGTATTGCTCACGGTCGTACACTTGCGATTGTTCTTCCTAGCTTATTAAGAGCACGTAAAGCGCAAAAGCATGACAAGCTAGTACAATTTGCTGAGCGTGTATGGGACATCACAGACGGCACTGAAGATGAGAAAATTAATCAGGCGATAGATAAGACAGAAGCGTTCTTCAACTCGTTAGACATTGTGACTGCACTGTCTCACTATGGTATTGATAATGACGGTATTGATACGGTAGTAGCTAATATGGAAAAAATGGGATTAACTCAATTAAGTGAAACCGGTGATCTAACCTTAGATATCGTTAAAGAGATATTGTTAGCAGCGAAGTAAACTTATCTAATTTAACCTGAGCTTTGGTTAATTTATCTTATAAAAAAAGGAGCCGTTTGGCTCCTTTCTCGTTTAAGTATTCACTCTGTACTTTGAATAAAAGTTAAGCTAAATCTTCTTTATCGCCTAACCCTGCAGTGAGTTCTTCAAGTAGTTCTTTAATTTCTTCTGTGATTAAGATGAAGTCGGCATCTAACTTAATTGCCATATCTTCTTTTGGAATATCGGCATTTTGCTCTTTTAGCGCATCGGCATAGCTTAAGCGTTTTAGTGTACCGTCATTTTGCAAAATAAACTTCACACGTTCACGCCAATCAAGCGCAAGTTTAGTAACACGCTTACCATTTTCTAAGTGAGTTTTAATTTCATCGCTGGCTAAATCATGTTGCTTTAATTTAACTTGTGCACCGTTATCGTCAGGCTCTTGAAGTTCTGCATCTGAGCCAATCGCGAAACCATCAGGAGCATTAAAGTGAGTTAACCAGTCAGTTAAAAACACATCTAAATCATAGTTAGCAAATGCAGGTACCACAGGCAGTGTGCCTAATGACTTTCTTAGTAATGCGAGTAACTCTTCAGCTTTATTAAAGCTTGCACTGTTTACAATAACCCAGCCACTTACTTGATCAATAAAAGCAAATTGTAGGCTCGATTTTTTAAACGCTTGAGGAAGCAATGTACTTAAGATGTTCTCTTTAAGCTCATCTTTTTCTTTTTTCTTAACCGGGCGGTTTTCTTCACGTTCAATTAATTCAATTTTTTCAGCCAACATGTCATTGATAACTGAAGCTGGAAGCACCTTCTCTTCACGTTTTGCACACACTAAAATACTTTTTTCAGAGAAGTGCGATAAAGTTTGCCCGTGTTTACCAAATGCTTTTGTCCAGCCAAAGGTATTCATTTCTTGACTACCACAAGGGCGGAATACGTCTTGCTCTAAGGCCTTTTCAAAGTCTTCTTGATTATATGAAACGTCTTGTTTGAATCTGTAACAGATCAGGTTGCTGAACCACATATTGTTATTATCCACTGATTTTAATGTTGGTTATGATAGCAATATTTATTTTGCTTGGGGGATAAAATTAAGCCCCGAATAATCAGGGCTTAACTCAGTTAATTAAAGCTGTACTTTAATCGAACATATTGGTCGGTTGCTGCAGTGTTTTCGGGAATCGGATCATATAGCTCAACCCTTTGCCTTCTTCACTACTTACTTCAATTTCACCGTTTAAGGTTTGTTTCACCAAGTTTAAGGTGATGTGTGTGCCTAAGCCACTGCCACCTTGATCACGTTTAGTGGTAAAGAAAGGGTCGAATAGCTTTTCAAGTTGAGTTTGACTGACACCACGACCATTGTCCTTGTAATGAATAACCACATCGTCGTTATCATTTTTAATTTCAATATTAATCTCACCCTGATCAATACCTTCAAAACCATGAATAAGAGAGTTCATAATCAAATTGGTAAAAATCTGGCTAATTGCACCAGCAGGTAAATTCAATTGTAGATCTTCAGGACACTCAACATTAATCGCATGTTTGGTTTTCTTTAATTTAGGGTGTAACGAGCGAATAACCTCAGCAAGATACTGCTTCAAATTGATATTACGCACAGCCTCACTTGCTTGATCTACTGCAATCTGCTTGAAGCTCGCGACTAGTTCAGAGGCTCTATCTAAATTGGTAGTCAGTAAGCTGGTGCTTTGCTTAGCGTCGTTAATAAACTCTTCAAGTGCTTTTGGAGAAAGCGTTTTGTCTTTATAGGCCGCTTCAATTTGTTCTAAACGCTCTTGTAAAAATGAGGTTGCTGTAACACCAATACCAACAGGTGTGTTGATATCGTGCGTTATACCCGCAACTAAACCACCAAGAGCTGCCATTTTTTCAGAGCCAACAAGACGTTCTTGGGCCATGTTTAATTCATCTAAGTAACGCTCAAGTTCTTTTTGTTTGGTTAGCAACTCTTGCTCAGTTTGACGACGTAAGTCGATTTCTTCTGTGAGCGTGAGCTTTTGTTTTTCAAGCTCGTATTTTTGCTGCTGCAAATCCATCATGGCTTGGCTGAGGTTTGATGTTTTACGCGCAACTTCTTGCTCTAGCTGTAAATTATGTTGATCTAACTTTTCGTTACTGATTAATAATTCTTTTTGCGTGTCATCGAGTTGATTTCGATAGTCACTGACTTTGTCAATCAGTTTATTGAATGCTTCCTCCATGACTTTTAACTCATTGCGTTCCGTTGTACCAATGTCAATGCGTTGGCCGTCAATGTCGTCGTTTAATTCAAATGCTTCTATCTGTTCGGTTAAGTCAGTAAGTGGCTCGGTCAGTAATTTTCTAAACGCAATTAAGAATAAGATGATTAAGAAAGTAGTTTTAACGACTGCATTTCCAAGCAAGAAATAAATCGATAACATAATGCGGCTGAGCACAACTTCTCGGCTTGAAAAAAGTGTGACATCACCAACTTGTGTCGCTCGACCAGAAAACTCAAAAATTAAGGGAAAAGTATAACCAAACAGTCCTGAGGGCGTATCTTCAATGATGGCTTCTTCTTGAACGAGTTGTTGGCTGTATAACTCATGAATATCTAGAGAGCGGCCCAGTTGAGAGATAATCTCACCACTGTCGTCACGTACGATAATGCCTTCAATCATAGGGATTGCTAGCAGGCCCTCTGCGGTGGTAACAGTTTGCTTGGTGTTTAATTCCCAAATAGCACGCGTTAAACTACGGCTAAAGGTCTTTTGCAACATGGTTAGCTCATTCTGAATATAGTTTTTAGTATTTATATACTCAGTAATAACCTGACCACATGTGACAAGGAAAGTTAACAAAAAGTAAACCGATAGCACATTCGTAAGTAGCTTTTTTGATAGGCTTTTTTGCAGCATGAATGAAGCTAGGCTCCCTGATTTTGTTTAAAGCGATACGTCTGTAGTTAAACTTAGCTAATAAAGGCGTAAAAATAAATATTTATCTGGCATTATTGTTTACAATGCCTTTGTTTGGTTAGATATTATATCGAACTTATTTAGTGCTTTAAGATGAATATGTTATAAGACATCTTAAATAGAGTGCTAGTAGTAGGTTAATTTCGAGTGAATGAGTTTAAAATATGAGCTTTACTATTTTGGTTTGTGATGATTCTGTGGTTGCCCGAAAACAGGTGGTTCGCTGCTTGTCATCAGCGTTTGATGCAACAATCTTGCAAGCGAAAAATGGTGTAGAAGCGTTAGAGGTTTTAAATAATCACCAGGTTGATTTACTTTGCCTTGATTTAACCATGCCAGAATTAGATGGTGTAGGTGTATTACAAGCCGTGAAATCTCAAGTTATCGAAACTTTTGTTGTAGTCATATCTGCGGATATTCAACCAGAAATGAAAGCGCGAGTGGAGCAACTTGGTGCAATCTCTTTTATCGAAAAGCCCGTTAAATCTGATGTTTTATTAGACGTTTTGCATACTTATGGCCTTAGGTAACTCGGTCTTTTAGGCTAGCCTTTTTGCTTCCTAGTTTTCTCTATTTAACTTATAAAAGTTATACCAAGGTCTAATTTTTCCTTTCTTTAAATCAAACTTGAGTTTTTTGCATAATAATTTCATAAAAAGACGGTTGCATGGTGTCTGATTTTCGGGCAGTCTAATAATTATGAAAACAATGAATTTAATTACGACCATTATTACAACCACCATCCTAACTGGATAGTGGCATAGGTCGTTGCGCATTAGAAAAAGGCCTGTGTTCACTACGAACACAGGCCTTTTTTCGTTTTTGGAATGAGGAAAAATTATGCGAGTTTTAAAATTTGGCGGCTCTTCGCTCGCCGACTTTGATTGTCTCAAACGGGTCAAGCAATTGATCGAGTCTCAAGCCGGCGAGCAAGCCTTAATTGTGCTTTCGGCCCCAGGTGGCATGACAGACCAACTTGTTGAGTTAGCCAAGCTTGCTGAACAAGGTGCTGATTACAGTGCTCAGTGGCAGACTTTGCTAAATCGCGCAGACAGTTTGAAGCGTGATGTGGAGCAGTTAGACTCTGTTGTCGCTCATTGGCCAAGCTTTGCTGAGCTAAGTGATAAGCTAGAAGGGGTTAAATTACTAAAGCACTGTCCTGAGCAAGTTAATGCCTTCGTGATCAGTTTTGGAGAGCGAGTGAGTGTTGCACTTATGGTTGCTTTACTAGGCCAAAGAGCTGCTTATCTAGAGGCGACGCAGTGTATTGAAACGCAAGGCGGCTACCTTGATGCAGAAGTGAACCTAGTCGCGAGCGAGCAACGTTTTGCTGAAGTTTTAAAATCGCAACCCGCTGACTTTTATATTATGCCGGGGTTTACTGGGGTAAATAATCAAGGCGAACTAACAACCCTAGGCCGCAATGGTTCAGATTATTCTGCTGCTGTAGCTGCTGCCTGTTTAAAAGCCGAAGTCTGTCAAATTTGGACTGATGTAGATGGTGTTTATAATGCCGATCCGCGCTTTATCAAAAAGGCCAGGAAGGTAGATAGCCTATCTTATAAAGAAGCGATGGAGCTGTCATACTTTGGCGCTAAAGTCCTTCACCCAAAAACGATTTTACCGTGCGCGAAAGTTGGCGTGCCATGTGAAATTAAAAATACCCATAATCCTGATGTGCCAGGTTCTGTGATCTCAAATGAATGCCAAAGCGACGAAACCGTTAAAGCCATTTCATCATTAGAGAACTTGGCGATGTTGACGGTGTCAGGCCCCGGCATGAAAGGCAAAGTCGGGATGGCTGCACGTGTTTTTAGTGCACTTGCCAATGATAATGTTTCTATTGTTTTGATCACGCAATCATCGTGCGAGTTCAGTATCAGTTTCTGTGTGCATGAAGAAGATCTAAATTTAGCTTTAAGTGCCTTAGAGCAAGCATTTGAACTTGAGTCGCAAGCTGGATTAATTGAGCCTGTTCAAGTGCAGCGTGAACTTGCCATTGTGACTTTGGTAGGTGATAACATGAAAGCACATAAAGGACTTGCAGCTAAGTTCTTTGATTCACTGGCACAAGCGCAAGTTAATATCGTGGCCATTGCGCAAGACTCCACTGAAAGTGCGATCTCAGCTGTGGTTGATGGTGCACTGTGCAATGATGCGGTAAAAGTCTGTCACGAAAACTTCTTCACTCATGTACCTTCAATTGATGTGTTTTTATTAGGCTGTGGCTTAGTTGGTCAAGAACTGGTTAAGCAGCTTGAAAAACAGCAAGATTGGCTAGCAAAGCGTAATGTAAAGCTTAACCTTTATGGTGTGGCTAATTCACGCAAGTTTTTACTAGATGCAAACGGCATCGAATTTGGTGCATGGCAAGCTCAATTAGAGCAACAAACATCAGGTTTCGAACTGGCTAAAGTAGAGCAGTTTGTTAGAGAAAATCACCTTATTAACCCTGTGCTGGTGGATTGTAGCTCGTCACAACAACTAGCAGATCAATACTATGACTTTTTAGATGCGGGCTTCCATGTGGTTGCTGCAAATAAAAAAGCCAACACAGGTAGTTTTGAATACTATCAGTCTTTAAAAAGCGCAGCGCAAAAACGTCAGCGCAAATTCTTATATGAAACAAATGTTGGTGCAGGCCTGCCGGTACTAGATAACTTACAACTGCTTTTTGGGGCAGGTGATGAGTTATTGTCATTTAACGGTATTCTTTCTGGTTCACTCTCGTACATGTTCGGTGTACTTGAAGATGGCTTAAGTTTGTCAGAAGCGACTGCAAAGGCGAAAGCGAATGGTTTTACAGAACCCGATCCGCGAGATGATTTATCGGGTACTGATGTTGCGCGTAAGCTTTTGATCATTGCCCGTGAGTCAGGTCTTGAATTAGAGCTATCTGATATTGAAGTTGAAGCAGTTGTTCCTGAGTCGTTTGCGCCAGGGACAAGTGTTGATGAGTTTATGACTAAGCTACCTGAACTTGATGCGCCATTTGCTGACAAAATTCAAAGTGCCGCAAGTGAAGGCAAGGTGTTGCGCTATGTCGGCAGCATCGAAAACGGTAAATGCAAAGTGGGTATAGAAGCAGTTGATAAACAACATGCACTTTATGATATCCGTGATGGTGAAAATGCTTTGGCAATTTTGAGTCAGTACTATCAACCACGCCCATTTGTCATTCGCGGTTATGGTGCGGGTGCAGAAGTGACATCGGCGGGTGTTTTTGCTGACATCTTAAAAACACAGTCGCGTTAAGGAGTCGTTATGATAAGTTTTTATGCACCCGCGTCTATCGGCAACTTTTGTGTTGGCTTTGATTCTTTAGGGGCTGCGCTGGCGCCAATAAACGGTGAGCTACTGGGTGATGTGGTGAATGTTAAAGCGGCAGAGCAAGACACGTTTGTTTGTTCAGGTCCTTATGCCGATAAATTACCGGGAGAGGCTCACGAAAACTTGGCCTATCAGTGCCTAGTTCACTTTCGTGAACATGTTGCGCCAAGTATGCAGCCGGTTTATCTAGAGCTTGAAAAGCGGTTACCAATTGGTTCAGGTCTAGGCTCGAGCGCGTGCTCTGTGGTAGCGACTTTTGCTGCATTAAATGAGTTCGCACAAACGAAATTAAGCCAAATCGAGATGATTGAATTGATGGCTGATTTTGAAGCGAAAGTCAGTGGTGCACGTCACTATGACAACATCACGCCTTGTTATTTAGGCGGTTTACAATTAACTGCTGATCTTGTGCCTAACAAAGCTTTATCTGTGCCAGTTAACTCTGACTGGTATTATGTCGCGGCATACCCAGGTTTTGCATTGAATACAGCAAAAGCGCGTGCAGTATTACCAAAACAAAGAAGCAGCTCCGAAGCCATTGAATTTGCGCAGCGTTTGTCGAGCTTTTGCCTTCTTATGCAAACTGAGCAATTCGATTTAGCGCTCTCTCTGATGAAAGATGATATGGCAGAGCCTTATCGCCGCTCTTTAATCGCTGGGTTTGAACAAGCTAAAACAGCGCTACCTGAACTTGGCGCTGAGCTGGTAAGTATTTCAGGCGCAGGTCCCACACTCTTTACGATTTGTAAAACCAAACAAGCGGCAGAGCAATGCCAAGCCTGGTTAAACGAACACTATATTAATGAACACGGTTTTAGTCATATTTGTAAGTTAGACCAGCAAGGCACGCGTGCCATTTCACAAGGAGAATAATCAATGCAACTTGTAAACTTAAAAGGTGCCACGCAGCAAGTGTCTTTCACTACGGCAGTTAAAACAGGTCTTGGCCGTAATCAAGGTGTGTTTTTTCCAGAGCAACTGAGCAAATTAGAAAATATCGATGCTTTACTTGAAAAGCCATTCGTTGAAAGAAGCGTCGAAGTATTGAGCCACTTAATTGGTGATGAACTGCCAAAAGATACGTTAGCCGAAATGGTCGCACGAGCTTTTAACTTTCCGGCGCCGCTTAAGCAAATTGGCGACAAGCAATATTGCCTAGAGTTGTTCCATGGCCCAACCTTGGCGTTTAAAGATTTTGGCGGACGCTTTATGGCTGAATGTATTGGTTTATTTAATCAAGGTGAGCGTGTCACAATTTTAACTGCGACCAGTGGTGACACAGGTGCAGCGGTAGCACATGCTTTCTATAACAAGCCAAATGTTGATGTAGTTATACTTTATCCAGAAGGTAAGATCTCGCTCGCCCAACAAAAGCTCTTCACGACGTTAGGCGGGAATATTCATTGCTATGCGGTTGAAGGCAGCTTTGATGATTGCCAAGCGTTGGTTAAGCAGGCGTTTTTAGATGATGAAATGAAAGAAAAGCTGGGTTTAAACTCTGCTAACTCTATCAATATCAGCCGTCTAGTTGCACAAGTATGTTATTACTTTGAAGCAATCGCACAATTACCTGCAGAGCAAAGGGGTAAAGTGCATGTTTCTGTACCAAGTGGTAACTTTGGCAATGTGTGTGCAGCTATGATAGCCGCAGCGCTGGGTTTACCTATTGCAAACTTGTCTGCAACCACCAATCAAAATGACACTGTACCACGTTACATGACATCAGGTGAGTGGTCGCCAAATGCCACATTAGAGTCGTTATCTAATGCAATGGATGTGAGTAAACCTAATAATTGGCCTCGCGTTGAAACAATGCTAGAACGTGGTGATTTCGATAAACATGAGTTTTATTCAAGAAGCGTCTCAGAAAGTCGCACGCAAGTGGTAATGAAAGAGATTGCTGCAACGGGTTACGTGATGGAGCCGCATACCGCCATTGCACTTGAAGGTCTGACTTTAGATAAAGCTGAAGATGCTGTGGGGATCTGTTTAGCTACGGCGCACCCTGCAAAGTTTAAATCTTCAGTAGAAGAAGTGCTTGAGCAAGAGATTGCAATGCCTAGCGTGTTACAAGATGCCTTAGATAAAAAGTGTTTAGCTGAGCCAATGCAAGCCGATTATACACAATTGAAAGCGGCTGTTTTTGCTAAATTACTGTAATTATTAATCGCCAAGGGTGAGCCTTTGTAGACTTAAAAAGTTGACCAAACTCACCCTATATAAATAACGCTTATTTATTCCCTTCTTATTTATTTGTTTTTTTAATGTTTAAATAAAAAAATATCATTACATAAACACTGTGAAATAAATTCAATCCCTGTTTAAATATGCTCAAGCCGAAATTATAGGCATCGGACGCATAACTGCGTACAATACAGCTTTTACTACCCTAAACGTGTACCTAGGAGACCCCATGTTAGAACGTAACATGAACATTGCAGATTTTGACCCTGAATTAGCAAATGCGATTGCACTTGAAACGACTCGTCAAGAAGAGCACATCGAGCTTATCGCTTCTGAAAACTACTGTAGCCCACGTGTTTTAGAAGCTCAGGGTTCTCAATTAACTAACAAATATGCTGAAGGTTACCCAGGTAAGCGTTACTACGGCGGTTGTGAGCACGTTGACGTTGTTGAGCAGCTGGCTATTGACCGTGCTAACGAGCTTTTCGGTTCAACTTATGCAAACGTACAACCACACGCTGGTTCACAAGCAAACGCGGCAGTATTCCAAGCGCTTCTTCAGCCACATGACACTGTATTAGGTATGAGCCTTGCACATGGTGGTCACTTAACACACGGTTCTCACGTAAACTTCTCTGGTAAAACGTACAACGCTATCCAGTACGGCCTTAACGAAGAAACGGGTGAGATCGATTACGCACAGGTTGAAGCATTAGCACTTGAGCACAAGCCAAAAATGATCATCGGTGGTTTCTCAGCATACTCAGGTATCGTTGATTGGGCTAAATTCCGTGAAATCGCAGATAAAGTAGGTGCTTACCTATTAGTTGATATGGCACACGTTGCAGGTCTTGTTGCTGCTGGTGTTTACCCAAGCCCAGTACCTCACGCACACGTTGTAACGACTACGACGCACAAAACTCTAGCGGGTCCTCGTGGTGGTCTTATCATCTCAGCTTGTGATGATGAAGAGATCTACAAGAAGCTAAACAGCGCAGTATTCCCTGGTGGTCAAGGTGGTCCTCTATGTCACGTTATCGCTGGTAAAGCGGTAGCTTTCAAAGAAGCACTACAGCCAGAGTTCAAAACTTACCAAGAGCAAGTTGTTAAGAATGCACAGGCAATGGTTGCTGTTCTTCAAGAGCGTGGTTATAAAGTTGTTTCTGGTAAAACAGACAACCACTTATTCTTATTAGACCTAATCGACAAAGACATCACAGGTAAAGATGCTGATGCGGCACTTGGTCGTGCAAACATCACTGTGAACAAGAACTCAGTACCAAACGACCCACGCTCACCATTTGTAACGTCTGGTCTTCGTATTGGTTCTCCTGCTATCACGCGTCGTGGCTTCAAAGAAGCTGAGTCAGCAGAGCTTGCAGGTTGGATCTGTGACGTACTAGACAACATCAACGATGAGTCAGTACAAGCAGAAGTAAAAGAGAAAGTAAAAGCTATCTGCGCTAAATTACCAGTTTACGCGTAATTTCGCTCACAAAATCAAAGAATTTTGTTATGATTAAGGCCGCATTTGCGGCCTTTTTTATATTTTTCACAAGTGATTATCTATGCATTGTCCATTTTGCACCGCTAAAGAAACAAAAGTCATTGATTCCCGTTTAGTCGGCTCAGGCCATCAAGTCCGTCGCCGCAGAGAATGTGTGTTATGTCATGAGCGCTTTACGACGTTTGAAGGTGCTGAATTAGTCATGCCGCGGGTAATTAAACAAGATGGTTCTCGAGAGCCATTCAATGAAGACAAATTACTAAATGGTCTGCACCGTGCATTAGAGAAACGTCCAGTTAGCACTGAGCAAATTGAAGAAGTCGTACATCAAATTAAATCGCAAATTCGTGCTACGGGTGAGCGTGAAGTGGCAAGCCATATGATTGGTGAATGCATTATGGAAGCGCTGAAAAAGCTCGATAAAGTGGCCTATGTCCGCTTTGCTTCCGTATACCGCTCATTTGAAGATATTAGAGAGTTTGGCGAGGAAATCGCGAGGCTTGGAGATTGATGTTTAGCGAGCAAGATAAAGAGTTTATGCAGCAGGCCATCGCACTTGCTGCAAAAGGCCGTTTTACCACCTCACCTAACCCTAATGTGGGCTGTGTCATCGTAAAAGATGGCAATATTGTCGGTCATGGCTATCACCAAAAAGCCGGTGAAGGTCATGCCGAAGTACACGCATTAAAGATGGCTGGAGACAAGGCAAGAGGTTCAACCGCCTATGTCACCTTAGAGCCATGTAGCCATTATGGTAGAACACCGCCTTGTGCTAAAGGTTTAATTGACGCTGGCGTTAGCCGCGTTGTTGCCGCCATGGTCGATCCTAACCCAGAAGTCGCAGGTCGCGGCTTACTTATGTTAGAAGAGGCAGGAATTGAAACTGCAGCAGGTTTATTTGAGCAAGCTGCAAGAGCACTGAATCCAGGTTTTTTAACTCGCATGGAAACGGGCTTGCCATATATCAGTTGTAAACTGGCAGCGAGTTTAGATGGTAAAACCGCATTAAAAAATGGTGAGAGTAAGTGGATCACCTCAAGTGCAGCTCGTCAAGATGTGCAGTTGTTACGTGCTGAGCACTGCGCCGTGTTATCGGGGGCTGATACTGTGCTGTTTGATGATGCTAAATTGAACGTACGACTTTCGGCAGAGCAGCTTGAGCTTGCGGAAGGGTTGTTGGTTCGCCAGCCTATTCGAGTGATCATCGATTCTCAAAATCGTTTGTCTCCAGACTTAGCATTATTCTCAATTAATAGTCCTATTATAATTTTAAGAACAAAAGCAGATACAACGCACCAGTGGCCAGAGCATGTCACAGAGCTGGTGGTTGACTCTATAAATGGTAAGGTTGATATCAAAAAAGCGTTAAAGCAATTAACTGCGCATGGTATCAACAGTGTATTCGTTGAAGCAGGCGCGACGCTTGCTGGTAAGTTTCACGAATTAAATCTTATCGATAATTATATTCTTTATTTAGCACCTAAAATTATGGGTCAAGACGCGCGAGGTTTATTTAACGTGCCAGAGTTGACGCAGATGGCAGATGTACAGAGCCTTCAATGGCACGATATTAAGCAAGTTGGCGATGATATTCGTTTAACAGCACGCAAAGTAGCGCAAAAAGGTTAAGTTTTATGTTTACAGGTATCATTGAAGCAACCGGTAAGTTGACTGAGTTGACACAAAATCAAGGCGACCTAACGGTTCGTGTAAGTAGCCCAAATTTAGACATGGGCGACGTACAGTTAGGCGATAGCATTGCCACAAATGGTGTGTGTTTAACGGTTGTTGAAAAATTTTCTGATGGTTTTCGTGCCGATGTTTCAAATGAGACCTTGAAATTGACGCAATTTGCTCAATATAAGCTAGGGCAAACAGTTAATTTAGAAAAAGCATTACAGCCTATTTCTCGTTTAGGTGGTCATTTAGTCTCAGGCCACATTGATGGCATTGCGACAGTCGTGGCGATTTCACCTAATGCCCGCGCAACCGAATATTGGTTAGAAGCGCCCAGTGAGCTGATGAAATATATTCCATATAAAGGCTCAGTAGCCATCGATGGTATCAGCTTAACTGTAAATGAAATTAAAGACTGTCAGTTTAAGCTGACAATTGTGCCGCATACAGCACAAGAGACAACCATTGCTGAATTTAAAGTGGGCAGTAAAATTAACTTAGAAGTGGATCAAATTGCACGTTATTTGGAACGCTTAGTACTTGGAGCTCAAGAGCCTGCACAAAGCTCTACTCTCACAATTAACTTATTGGCAAACGCAGGCTTTATTAAGTAGCGAATTAATTAAACAGGTAAATTATGAACTTGAACAGCGCACAAGAGATCATCGAAGACATTAAAGCCGGTAAAATGGTTATCTTGATGGATGATGAAGACCGAGAAAATGAAGGTGACTTAATCATCGCAGCCGAGCATATTTCAGCGGACGCCATAAACTTCATGGCAACCCACGGCCGTGGTTTAATTTGTTTAACTATGACTCAAGAGCGTTGTCAGCAGCTTGATTTGCCATTAATGGTGAGAAATAACGGCGCGCAATTCTCAACTAACTTTACGATGTCTATTGAAGCAGCAAAAGGTGTAACTACCGGTATTTCTGCCGCTGACCGTGCGCGTACAGTACAGGCAGCTGTTGCTAAAGGTGCAGTGCCAACAGACATCGTGCAGCCAGGTCATATCTTCCCAATTATGGCACAACCTGGTGGGGTATTAACGCGTGCTGGTCATACAGAAGCTGGCTGTGATTTAGCGCGTTTAGCAGGTTTAGAACCCGCTTCGGTGATTGTTGAGATCTTAAACCCTGACGGTACTATGGCTCGCCGCCCTCAGTTAGAAGTGTTTGCTAAAGAGCATGGTTTAAAAATTGGTACTATCGCCGATTTAATTGAATACCGTAACTTAAACGAAACGACCATAGAAAAAGTTGCGCAGTGTAAATTGCCAACTGAATATGGTGAATTCGATTTAGTTACTTATAAAGACACCATTGATAACCAGCTTCATTATGCTTTACTAAAAGGTGAAGTTTCAGAGTGTGATGCAACGCTCGTGCGTGTTCACTTACAAAGCACTTTCAATGATGTATTGCTATCAGACAGAGGCGCTGATAGAAGCTGGAGTTTACACGGTGCGATGAAGCACATCAGCGAAAATAATGGTGTGCTGGTTATTCTGGGTAAACAGGAACAACCTGAAGACATCGAGCACATGGTAAAAGCATTTGCTGCTCAAGATGCAGGCGAAACTGTGAATCAGCGTAAATTCCAAGGTACGTCTCGTACCGTTGGTGTTGGCTCGCAGATCTTAGCTGATTTAGGCATTCAAAAAATGCGCCTAATGAGTATGCCGAAAAAATATCATGCACTTTCAGGTTTCCACCTAGAAGTGGTTGAATACGTAGAGCCTAAATAATTGAATGAAAAAGCCCGTTGATGACAGCGGGTTTTGTTATTTGGGGTTAACCAAAACTGTGCTATTATGCGCGCCAATTTGGCAATTGCTTATTGCGTACTCGGCGCACTTTGATTGCAAAGTACGAAACATTAAGAAGATTAGGACCATCTAATGAAGATTATTGAAGGTAACAAATACGCTCCTGGCAAAAAATTTGCCATTGTTATTTCACGTTTTAATGATTTTATCGGTAGCAGCTTACTTGAAGGTGCTGTTGACGAGCTAAAGCGTGTTGGTGGTGTTAAAGAAGAAGACATCACTGTGGTATATGTACCAGGTGCCGTTGAGTTACCATTAGCAGCTAAGCGTTTAGCGATGAAGAAAGAGCATGATGCAATCATTGCATTAGGCGTTATCATCCGTGGTGGTACACCACATTTCGACCTAGTTGCTAACGAGTCTAATAAAGGACTTGCAAGCGTTTCATTAGACTATGATATTCCGGTAGCATTTGGTGTATTAACCACGGAAAGCATTGAGCAAGCCATTGAACGTGCGGGCACTAAGATGGGCAACAAAGGCGGCGAAGCAGCCCTTGGTGCACTAGAAATGGTGAACGTGCTAGAGCAAATTTAAGAGGATCCTCAGTGAAACCAGCAGCAAGACGTAAAGCACGTATATTAGCGCTTCAAGCCGTATACTCTTGGCAATTAAGTGGCAACCCGATTGCCGATATTGAGCAACAAATGTTGATCGAGAATGATGTATCTAAAGTAGACGTAGAATACTTTAAAGATCTTGCTCGCGGTGTTGCAGTAAACGTAAAACAATTAGATGAGCTTGTTAAGCCACATCTTTCTCGCCCATTTGAAGACTTAGATGAAGTTGAGCGTGCAGTTTTACGTTTAAGTGCATACGAACTTAAGTTCCGTGAAGATGTACCTTACAAAGTAGCAATCAATGAAGGCATTGAGCTTGCGAAAATCTTTGGTGCAGAAGACAGCCATAAGTTTGTGAACGGTGTTTTAGACAAAGCAGTTAAAGCAGTTCGCAAATAAAGGCAAACAATTTGGAGAGCCGGCTTAGGCCGGCTTTTTTATGTATGAAGGAATTTGAGTTAATCAATCGATTTTTCACCGGCCGTGGCATTACTCGACGTGATGTAGACTTAGGCATAGGTGATGATTGTGCCCTAGTTACTATCCCTGAAGGCTGCCAATTAGCGGTCACCACAGATACGCTGGTTGAAGGCGTTCATTTCTTTTCTGATATTTCACCCAAAGCCTTAGGACACCGAATTTTAGCGGTAAACTTAAGTGATTTAGCTGCAATGGGGGCAGAGCCTGCTTGGATATCAATAGGCTTAACGCTACCTAATGTTGATGAAACCTGGCTAGAACAGTTCACGGAAGGTATGCACGATATTGCTGAATACTATAACGTGCAACTAATTGGTGGTGACACCACGCAAGGTCCATTAACGATTACCGTGTGCGCTAAAGGTATCGTGCCAAAAGGCAAAGCACTGACACGCAGTGGCGCAAAAGTGGGCGACTGGCTGTATGTAACGGGCGACCTTGGTGATGCCGCTTTAGCAATTGAAGCGCGTAAACAGGGCTGGGAGCTAAGTGAAGCGCACCGAGCTTATGTGCAGAAAAAGTTTGATTATCCAGCCCCCCAAGTCGCAGCAGGCCAGGTTTTACGTGGTTTGGCGAATTCAGCCATTGATATTTCTGACGGTTTGCTGGCTGATTTGAATCATATCCTGACGCACTCAGGTGTTGGTGCGACTATTCATGCTGATAAAGTACCACTTTCAAATGCGCTTAAAAACTTGCCAGATGAAGAAGTACGTTTAATGCTGGCAATGGCCTATGGCGATGATTATCAGCTGTTGTTTACAGTGCCTGATAGTAATAGAGTAGCAGTAGAAAAGCGCTTGGCAGAATATGGGGTGACACCTACCTGTATCGGGCAAATTAACGCAAATGCTGGCGATGTATCGCTACTTTATAAAGATAAACCTTGGCCATTTCCCGCAACTGGCTTTGAACATTTTAGTTAGGAGTCAGTTTGGCTAAGCAGTACAAGTTTGATATTCGTAAACCTCACCAATTCTTTGGTTTGGGTTTTGGTTTAGGTCTCGCCCCGTTTGCCCCAGGCACATTTGGTACCTTAGGTGCGTTACCGCTTATTTTCATTACAGCTAGTTACCCATTATGGCTGCAATGTGTTTTTGCAGTTGTGATTAGTGTATTTGGTATTTGGGTGTGTGGACAAACGGCTAAAGATGTTCAAGTTCATGATCATCCAGCAATTGTTTGGGATGAAGTAGCTGGCTTTTACATTACCATGATAGGCGCAGCATTATCTTGGAAAGCGCTTCTAGTTGGCTTTTTATTATTCCGATTTTTCGATATTGCCAAACCAGGTCCAATCAGAATGTTAGACAAAAAGCTGCATGGTGGCTTTGGGATCATGGCGGATGACATTTTAGCGGGTATTTTTTCGTTGCTTTGTGTACAAGCTTTGTTTAAAACTGGTTTCTTAGTAGCTTAATCAATAAAAGATTGTGAGTGTATGATCAAAAAAACCTTGCTAGTGTCTTGGCTGTTTATACTGATGAGTTTTTCAGTCTCGGCTGCCATCAATGACTATATTGTGAAGCAATGGAATGTACAAAATGGCTTACCCTCACAATCAATTAAAAGTTTGATTCAAGACCAGCAGGGTTATGTATGGCTTGGCACTCAATTTGGCCTCAGTCGATTTGATGGCTATCAATTTCGAAATTTTACAACACAAAACACGCAATTCTTACAAACCAATGCCATTCATAAGTTACTGTTAGATAGACATGGTAAGTTATGGATAGGTACCAAGCGCGGTCTTCATCGCTTAAATCCCCACACGCTTGATGTTCAGTCATTTAATATCAAAGGACCTATTCTCGATATTGTTGAGGACAAGCAAGGTGACATCTGGGTTGCAGGTAATGGCCTATTTTACATCGGCAATGACCAACAAGCACAGCGTGCATTTGATTCAGCAGAAGATAAGAAAAAGTTTCCTGTTAACCGCATTAATCAGATTGTAGGTAGTGTGTCTAAAATCGCCCAAGGCACCGATGGTTTATGGTTGGTAAATGAGCGTAACCTTCTAAAAATAACCAAGTCAGCTACCAATCGTAGAGATGTATTTCGTCTTGAGCTTGGTTTTAGGTTAGCGCTACCAGAGCAATTAGCACAAACAATTGTGCATGATTTGGCATGGATTGAAGGGCGCTTGTATCTAGCGTCTGAACTCGGTGCTTACTTCTTAGATATAGACCAAGTGCTGAGACGTTATACCGAGCTTGGCAATGGCGCTGTTTACAAATTTATGTATGACTCAGATACAGGGTTATGGGCGTCTACTTCAACTCGCTTGATGTTCAGAGAGGGGATCTCTGATTGGCGTTATGTCGAACCAATTCATGCGGATCAGTCAATTTGGTTTTCAGACATGTTTAAAGACGCAGAAGGAAACATTTGGTTAGCCAGTCTGAACGAAGGGCTTTGGTTTGCGCACACAGGTAATATTGCGCGACATATGATTGATGGTAACAGTCAGCAAGGTATAACGGCAACGACCATAGATAACCAAGGTCGAACTTGGATGGCATCAAGAAGTGGTGTCGGTTACTTGAATAATGATGAATCATTACAAGTGGTTATTACCCCTGAAGAGTTAAAAAATAGCACAATATATGAGCTTGAATTTAGTGGTAATAGCTTGTTCATAGGAACTGAACGAGGTGCCATGATTTATGAGCAAGGGGTGCTACAGCTGTTACCGTTTCGAGAGTTACGACAAACGCCAGTCTTAGCCATAACACCGTCGCAGCGTGGCGGAATGTGGATAGGTACGGGTAGTGGTATGTACCGTCTTGAGTACTCGGGTTTAACACCGTTTGCTTACAATGCATTTTTAGGCAGTCAGTTTGTCACGTATATCAATGATCAGCCAAATGTCGGGTTCATAGGTACTAACAAAGGAGCCTATCAATTTAATCAAAAAGGCATTGAAAAGCTTGGTGGTCAAACGTCTCTAGAGTCCGCTTATGTTACCAGTATTTTATACATCCAAGGTGTGGCGACTTTAGTTGGTTCTTGGAATGATGGGTTATTTTATCGAACAGCAAAGGGGGATTGGTACCAACTAGATGCCTCAAATGGCTTACCACATGGCTCAATTTCTTCGCTTTATTATGATCAGCAACAGGCGCTTATTTGGGTCAGTACTCGAAAAGGTGTGTACCGTTTGCCCGCTGCGCAATTTACGCACCCAATAAACAATTTAAAAGTTGAGCAGGTTATTAGTCAATTTGACCGCCAGCTCGATGGCAAAGTCGGTCGTTGCTGCTCTGGTTTCGGTGGTGATGCAGTATTAGAAAAGCAAGGCGCTATTTGGTATCCAAGCTCTCAAGGGGCAGTTGAAATTCCCAAGAATGTTGAATTATTTGGTTCTAAAGATTTATCACCAAAACTGGAAGAGGTGATCACACAAGATCGAGCGATAGTCGCAAGTAAATTTGCTGAGCTACTTAAACTTGATACCAGTGAGCGAGATATCACGATTAACTACACCGCCATAGACTTTTATGCGCCAGCGAGTATCGAGTTTAGATATCGTTTAACTGGCAAAGAAAACACTGAATGGCGAGAAGTATTTAATCGTCGAGAAGCGATATATACGAACTTAGAGCCGGGTGTATATAACTTTGAACTACAAGTTAAGCGTAAAGGTGAAGGCTGGCAACAAGCTCGAAGCATTACACAGCGTATTGAGATCCCTAGGCGTTTTGATGAAACTGTGTACTTTAGGCTGTTAATTACGCTAGGGTTTGTTCTACTGTTTTACGTATTCTTTTGGATTTTTAGAGCCCAAGAGCGACGTAAGCAGCAGGCCCTTGAATCTTTAGTGGCAGAGCGCACCATGGCACTTCGTCAAGCGAACGACAAGCTTAACCAAGTGAATACTCAGATGAAACTAGTTAGCCATACAGATGAGCTCACAGGCCTCAAAAGCCGTCGTTTCTTATTCGATCAACTCCCTAAAGATGTTGAACACTACCAGCGTAACTCGAAGTCATTACAGCAACAGAATAAGCGCCTGGTACTGCTTATTATCAATGTCGATAATTTTAGTAAAGTGAATGATGCCTATGGCCCGATTGGCGGTGATAGTTGTTTACAGCAACTTGCTACTTTATTGAACACCAGAACGCAAGGCTCAGATTATGTGGCTCGTTGGAGTGGTGATGAGTTCTTATTATTGCTTCGCGACTTTAAGCGTGACGCAATTGAAACTTACATAAAAGAACTTTGCCGCGGTATTGCTGAGTGTGACTTCCAATTACCCAATGGTAAGTCGATTAATATGACAGTGTCTATGGGCTGGTCATTTTACCCACTGCCTCTGCTAGGTGGGCAAGTGATAAGCTGGGAGGCCTCTGTGAATTTGGCGGATGTCGCACTTCATCAAGTAAAACAACGTGGCGGTGATGGTGCTGCAACCATCACATTTGATGATCAGTTGGATGCGTTTGAATTTGAGCAAACAAGTAATGTTGAGTCACAATTACAAACCTTACAGGCAAATGGGCTTGCAGATGTGAAAATTTGGATGCGTTAGTTAGTTGTCAAGTACAGGCTAGTCATTAATAACTTTAAAGCGTAAAAAAAGGAGCCAAAGCTCCTTTTTTTAAAACTTCAGTGTTTATTACAATAACGCTTTAATTCGCTGCTCGATTGAATCAGCACATAAGCCCATTTCAGCGTGCATTTCGTCTTGTGTACCATGCTTGATAAATTCATCAGGTATACCAAATAATGACACAGGAGTATGAATACCTTTTGAACCAAGGAACTCCATCACAGCACTGCCAGCCCCACCGGCAATGGCATTATCTTCAAGACAAACAAAGCGATCATGGGTTTTGCTCAGCTCAACAAGTAATGCTTCATCAAGTGGCTTAACAAATCGCATATCAACGAGAGTTGCATTTAAGTTTTCAGCGGCTTGCTTGGCATTATGAAGTAGTGTGCCGAAACTTAAGATGGCCACTTTCTCACCTTCACGGATCACATTGCCTTTACCAATTTCAAACGCTTGCATCTGCGTTTGTACATCACTATCACCGGCACTACCACGAGGGTAACGCACTGCAACAGGTTGGTTACACTGGTAACCAGTGTAAAGCATTTGACGGCATTCGTTGGTATCACTTGGTGCCATGATGATCATATTTGGAATACAGCGCATAAAGCTTAAATCATATGCACCTTGGTGAGTTTCACCATCCGCGCCAACAATACCTGCGCGGTCAATTGCAAACAGCACTGGTAAGTTTTGTAGCGCGACATCGTGGATCAGTTGGTCATAAGCGCGTTGTAAGAAGCTTGAGTAGATAGCAACTACAGGCTTAAGGCCTTCACATGCGAAACCTGCACCTAGGGTTACAGCGTGTTGTTCAGCAATGGCAACGTCAAAGTATTGGTCAGGAAACTCTTTCGAGAAACGCACCATACCTGAACCTTCACGCATCGCTGGCGTAATCGCCATAAGCTTAGAGTCTTGCGCTGCCATATCGCATAACCAATCACCAAATACTTTTGAAAAAGTAGGGGCGCTAGGTTTAGATTTTGGCAAGCTATGGATGCTTGGGTCGAATTTTGGCACACCGTGGTAACCAATAGGATCGGCTTCAGCTGGTTTGTAACCTTTACCTTTTTGCGTCTTGATGTGCAGGATCTGAGGGCCTTTCAGGTTACGCATATTTCTTAGCGTATCTACCAGCATATTG
Organism: Pseudoalteromonas sp. SS15; assembly: GCF_049257195.1. Classification (NCBI taxonomy): domain Bacteria; kingdom Pseudomonadati; phylum Pseudomonadota; class Gammaproteobacteria; order Alteromonadales; family Pseudoalteromonadaceae; genus Pseudoalteromonas; species Pseudoalteromonas sp. SS15. The sequence continues at coordinate 369,892 of NZ_JBMMUD010000002.1, read as the reverse complement.
ACGTCATGACCATCAATTGGACCAATGTAATTTAAACCAAGCTCTTCGAAGAAGGTGCCAGGAATAACCATGCCCTTTAGATGCTCTTCCATACGGCTGGCAAGCTCTTTTACAGTCGGTACACCAGAAAGAATTTTCTTACTGCCTTCGCGAATATTAGTGTAAAAGCTACCAGAAAGAATGCGTGCAAAGTGGTTGTTTAGTGCGCCTACATTTTCAGAGATAGACATCTCATTATCATTTAAGATAATCAGCATGTCGGATTTAATATCTCCGGCGTGGTTCATGGCTTCAAACGCCATACCAGCGGTGATCGCTCCATCACCTATAACAGCAACGGTTTTACGGCCTTTACCTTCTTTCTGTGCAGCGATAGACATACCTAATGCAGCGGAAATAGAGGTACTTGAATGACCCACGCTGAAGGTGTCGTATTCACTTTCTTCACGATAAGGGAAAGGGTGCAACCCATCTTTTTGACGGATCGTGTGCATCGCATCACGACGTCCCGTTAAGATTTTATGCGGGTAAGCTTGATGGCCCACATCCCAGATTAATCTATCTTCAGGTGTGTCATACACGTAATGTAAAGCCACAGTCAATTCGACGGTGCCTAAACCTGAAGCCAAGTGACCACTGCTCTGCGAAACCGAATTAAGTAAGTAATCTCTTAATTCGTCGCTCAGCTTACCCAGTTGGGGCTGTGGTAATTGACGTAATTGCGCCGGTTCATCAACCAAGGCGAGTAATGGGTACTTGCTACTGTCCAGTTTCATTCTTTCAACATGTGTCCTACGCAAACCTTGTCCGATTATATACAAAGGTTTACTTAATTTTTATAAATTTTGTTCTATTCGTCATCAATACGTCATGAAAGCGTATTAGTGATCACGCTCAATTATATATTTCGCAAGCTCTGCCAATACATCGGTATTATGAGGTATTGTATCAAGTGCAGACAGAGCATCTTCGACCAATAGATGTGCTTTTTGTTTTGCACCATCTAGTCCAAGCAAAGCCGGATAAGTTGACTTGTGATTACCTAAGTCTGAGCCTTGCGGCTTTCCTAATACGGCGGTATCACCTTCGATATCTAAAATATCATCTTGTACCTGAAAAGCGAGGCCAAGATTTTTACCATATATATCGAGGGCAGTAATTATTTCTGACTCGACATCCGTAGCGCACAAGGCGCCCAACTTAATTGCACAATTTAACAATGCGCCGGTTTTAAGTCGATGAATACGTTCAAGCTCTGCAAGGGTAATTGACTTTTCTGTCGCTGAAATATCAAGGGCTTGTCCGCCCACCATACCCTGCAATCCAGATGCAACGGCAAGCGTGTTAATCATCTTGATTTGTTGCTTTGCCGGTACTGAAAATTCATGTTCACTTAAAAATTCAAACGCTAAGGTTTGTAGCGCATCGCCTGCTAAAATTGCCTGTGCTTCATCATAAGCAATATGACAAGTCGGTTTGCCTCGACGCAAGTCATCATCGTCCATAGCCGGTAAGTCATCGTGGACCAATGAGTAGCTATGAATGCATTCAATCGCAGCAGCGGCGACATCAAGGTCAGCTTCTTTAGCACCTAACAGTTTGCCTACAGTGTAAACCAAAAAGGGCCTTAATCTTTTACCGCCATTATTGATGCTGTAGAAAGTTGCTGATTTTACGGTTTCATCGGTATCTAATGGCAAAGAGAAGTAATTACTGATGTAACTATCTAAACGGTTTTGTGCCGTATTTATATGCTCGAATAAGTTCACTGCGGGGTCTTAATCTAATTGATTTGGCATTGGTGTTACTGGTGTCTCAGGGTCATTGCCCATCAGGATTGAGACTTTTTGCTCAGCACTGCTTAACTTTTCATTAGACGCATTGGCTAATTGAACACCACGTTCAAATTGCTTTAAAGATTGTTCTAAAGTCAGACTACCTTGTTCCATAGCCTGTACAATGCCTTCTAATTCGGCCATTGCTTCTTCAAAACTTAGATTTTCAGGTTTTTTTGCAGCCATAGTACATCTTGCCCAGCAATTTATTATAGAGGTAGCAATTTTAGGAGGATTAGCGACTCAGGTCAAAGCTTGTTACTGGCAATCGTGGTGGATCGGTTTATTTTTTGCCTTATGTGGGCTTTAATCGAATTTTAACAACGTAATTGAGTTAAGATATTCAAGATGTTGCCGATAAAAGTCTTACTGAAAGCTAGGCTTTTCACTGTAACATAGGCACAAGGTTTGCAAATATTCGAATTAAGCATGATATTTGTAGTTGCCACTCAAAAAATTGACTTCGAGTGTCATAATAAAAAAGTAATGATAAGTATTCTCTGGAGGGGATAGTGGATTTAGCAACCGTTATCGGAATAGTAGGTGCAATAGGTTTGGTCATCATGGCGATGTTCATGAGTAGTAATGGTGACTTGGCCATGTTTGGTGATGGCCCATCTACCGTCATTGTATTCGGTGGCTCTATTTTCATCGTACTCTCGAACTTCACCATGAGCCAATTCTTAGGCATTGGTAAAGTTGTTGGCAAAGCCTTTATGTTCAAGATTGAATCTCCAGAAGAGCTTATTGAGAAAGCAGTTGAATTGGCTGACTCGGCTCGTAAAGGTGGCTTTTTGGCTTTGGAAGAAGCCGAAATACCCAATGCTTTTATGCGCAAGGGCGTAGATATGTTAGTAGACGGTCATGATGCTGACGTTGTACGCGCCACTTTATTAAAAGATATTTCACTCACTACCTCTCGACACGAATTAGGCGCTAACTTATTTAAATCTTTGGCAGACATCGCCCCTGCGATGGGTATGATCGGGACGCTAATTGGTCTAGTAGCCATGTTATCAAACATGGATGACCCAAAAGCGATTGGTCCTGCAATGGCGGTAGCACTACTTACAACGTTATATGGTGCGTTCCTTGCGAACGTAGTTGCTATTCCTATTCAGGCGAAACTTGAATTGCGTAAAGATGAAGAAGAACAAAATCAACGCTTAATCTTGGATGCAATTTTGGGTATTCAAGATGGTCAAAACCCGAAAGTAATCGAAGGTATTCTGAAGAACTACCTACCTGAGTCGAAACGCGGCAGCGACAAGGAGGAGTAGTATGTCAGACGAACAAGAATGTAAATGTCCCCCCCCCGGGCTACCCGCTTGGATGGGAACATTTGCTGATCTAATGTCACTCTTGATGTGTTTCTTCGTTCTGCTGTTGGCTTTCTCTGAAATGGACGTGTTGAAATTCAAACAAATAGCAGGTTCTATGAAGTTTGCTTTTGGTGTGCAAAATAAAATCGAAGTAAAAGACATCCCCAAGGGTACCAGTGTGATAGCTATGGAGTTCACACCTGGTAAACCTGAGCCAACTCCCATCGAAACTATCCAACAGCAGACGGTAGAGATGACGCAGCAAATGTTGGAGTTCCAGGCAGGTGATGAGGCCTCAGCAGGTGGTCGTCAAGAGCAACGCGGTAATAAGCGCGGTGGCGAATCGCAAAGTACTTCACAAGAGCAATCTATGGAGCAGGCCATTTCGGCAGCCGATCAAGAGCAGGTGAATGAATTGGTGAAGAAAATTGCTCAGCAAATGGAAAAGCAAATCATGGATGGCGCAATAGAACTTGAATCTCTTGGACAACAGATCATTATTCGCATTCAAGAAAATGGTGCTTTCCCTTCTGGTAGTGCATTTTTACAGCCAAAGTTTAAACCGATCATTCGTGAAATCGCTGAGCTTTTAAAAGATGTGCCAGGAGAAATTACTGTATCAGGTCATACTGATGATTTTCAGGTGACCAATGAGCTTTATTCTAATAATTGGGATTTATCTGCAACCCGTGCGGTTGCCGTGGCAAGTGAAATGGTGAAAGCCCCTGGGTTTGATAAAAATAGAATGGTTGTTGTTGGTCATGCTGATACACGCCCACTTGTGCCGAATGAGAATGACACAGATAGACGTCGTAATCGCCGTGTCGAAATCTCTATTCTACAAGGTAAAGCGAAAGAATCTGATCCTATCGAATTGCGTGGTAATTAATTTTTTCATTCTTAAGTATTGTATTCTTGATAGATGGTTGGAATTCAGCTAATTTGAAGGTGAACCATCTATCAAGGAGAAAATACGATGTCTATTCTAAGTAAATACGCTTACATGCCTGGTAATAACGGCGATGGTGCTGATGACAATGATGAGCCACCAAAGTCTGAAGAAAAATCGTTAGATTAATCATCTGAAGATTAACTGCCAAATATGTCATTCGATTTAAACAGCACTTACTTTAATCAGTTTTTGTTATTGGTAAGAGATCATGCGACTTTACTGACGTTTGTTTCTGTTGCTCTGTTTGCATTATTAAGAGATGACAAAGCCCTTAGGTATGCGGCACTGTGTGCCGCATTTTATGTGATTGGTTACTTTTCTTTTCCTTTGGTCAAAAAAGTTGATGCCGATCTATATGTCATTCGTTACATTTATTGGGCGTTGAGTGACATCGTTTTTATGGCTATCTTGGCTGTCTGGGCATTGAAAGACAAAGTGTATTTGTGGCAAAGCGTATTGGCACAACTCATCGTGCTTCCTGCACCTATCATGCAGTTATTTAGATTGGTAGATAGGCATTATCTTGATTTAAGTTACTCGACCTACCTTTATAAAAGTATCTTACCTTTAGTGAATATTCTCACCGTCATCTTGTGTTTTCTGCCCGTGATGTACCTGTTAAAAAACCGAGTAAACCAACTGCAAGTGAAGGGATAGTGTTTCACCATTTTAAGCGCCTAGCTAACCCTGCAAACTGGTTTAGATATTACTATCCTTAAATTAATTTATATCAATATCAGTGATTGCAACATTAATCCCCGTATCTGATCCAGCAGAAGTTTGAGCTGCTAACTTAACAAATGTTTTATTTCCTTGGGCGTTTGGAATAACAATATCTGTCATAGCAAACTCACAGTTTTGGATTAATCTTTCTTGAGGCAAGTTGGCACTTAAACACATTGTTTTTGTAATGTTATTACTGCGTGTCTCTTCACAATAGGCGGGGTTTAAACTGCTGCTTAACTGATCATCAACCTCAATTAAAGAAAGTAAAATAGTAAAGTCAGTATCATTGCATGCTAACGGTACGACTCTTTGATTATTTGATAAGTCACCTTGTATAAACCTTTGTTCATCTGAATTCTGGTACCAGATGGTCAGTGCGCTTTGCAAAAGGTTTGTGGGCATTGAGTTGGGACTGCCTTTAGCACGCCAATCATTTAAAGAGTTCACTTCAGGCAGTGCAAATGAGACGCTAAGTTCTGGTATATATTTGAATTGTTGACCAACTTTGATTGTATTATTCTCAGCGCCTTGCCATGTATCTGTAACGTCTGCACCAAAAATATTCGCTACTTGCTCACACAGTGGTTCAGAGCCTTTGTATGATGTTTCTGCTAGGCTACTTGAGCGGTTTGTAAAGTAAGTTACTTGTGGCTTAGTTTGGAGCGTATCCCCCTCTATTTGCCAATAAGCAATGTTTGTTTCTTGCTTATTGAAATGCCTTTGCGCTGAGAAATTACTGCCACATTGGGCGTTTTCATTGACGGTAGGTGCTGTATTATCTTTTGATAGTGGTTCGCTGCCTCCGCCACCGCACGCGGTTAAAAAAGAGCAGGAAAGCAAGATTAGGGGGTATTTCATAAGACTTCCTTGAATTTGGGTTATCAGGCTTGCGCGATAACCCAAACTTTTTACCGTTAACCTAGCGCAGGAATAACGCCAAACATTTGCAAGCCTTGTGCTGCTATTATGACAACACCACAACAAGCTGCAAGGCTTAACCCAAATCGACCGCCTCTAACCTGATAGCCTTGTTCATTTGTTTGTTGCGCTCTTTGTACCCAGACCATAGCAACAGGCAAGAATATCGCTAAAACAACCAGTGCAATTGCCGCATACCCTAATGCGGTAATAAACCCTTGCGGATAGAATAAAGCGAAGCCAAGCGGGGGCACAAAGGTAATTAATGCCGTCTTCAATCGGGCGCTTTTGTTATCACCTTGTTTGAAAGCATCAGCAAAGAAATCAAATAGCCCAAGGCTTACACCTAAGAAAGAAGTCGCCAATGCTAGATCTGCAAAAATCGTGATCGACGTACTGACTTGTGAGCTGTTCACTAAACTAGAGACGCTGCCAATGAAGCCTTGCAGGCCTTCAGATTGTAAAAGTTGTGACTGGCTCATCATACCTTGGCTAATTAATTGCCAGAAGACATAAATAATTAAAGGGACGGAGGCACCGAAAATCATGACTTTTCTGAGTGAACGAATATCAACACCGACGTATTTTACAATTGATGGAATTGAACCATGAAAACCAAATGAAGTGAAAATCACAGGTATGGCTGAAATAAGTAGCCCTTGCTCTAGCGGCATTTCGAGCAAGTGCTGACCTTGTACATAAGGGGTCAGAACAAAGAATAGACTGCCCAGCACGATTACTTTAATGGCAAATAAAACACGGTTTAGTTTATCAACCGTTGAGGTACCCATGGTGACAATGGCTGCGACTAGTACAGCCACGAGTATAGAGCCGACTTGCGGGGCCACATCGACATCAAGCGCTGCATTTATTTTTGACTGTAACTGTGCGCCTCCACCTGCGATATATGCTGCACATAGCGCATAAAACAAAAAGACCATTGCAAAATTAGCGATATATTGCCCACGTTTGCCCAGTAGTGTCTTGGCAAGCGTATTGAGTGTGGCATCGGAGCTGGCGAATTGATGAAGCTCTAGCATTAATAATGCGGTATAGGTCATTAATAGCCATGTTAATAAAATCAGGATTAAAGATGCACTAAAGCCAATACCTGCAGAAGCGATAGGCAGTGCTAACATGCCCGCGCCTATGGTTGTGCCTGCGACAATTAGCATACTGCCGAGGGTTTTATTCTTTATCACATTATGCCCCTTTAAGTGTGAGAGAGCAGGCAAGATATAACGCAGAGCAAAAAATTGAAACTCCTTTGTTATAAATCAAGATACGTGTTTGTAATATATGTTTTACATTCTGCTGCACAGTATTGAGATTTAGACATAAAAAAACGCGATGACTCTGCATCGCGTTTTTTTCAAAAGTGGTGATTACTTCACTTCTTTACCTGCAGCTTGTTGGTCAGCATGATAGCTAGAGCGAACAAACGGACCACACGCTGCGTGGGTGAAGCCAATTTCGTCAGCGTAATCTTTTAATGCATCAAACTCTGCTGGTGGCACATAGCGTTTAACCGGTAAGTGGTGTTTTGAAGGTTGTAAATATTGACCTACAGTTAGCATGTCAACATTATGCTCTCGAAGGTCACGCAATACCTCTTCGATTTCAGATATTTCTTCGCCTAAACCCACCATTAAGCCTGATTTAGTTTTAACATTTGGATGCGCTTCTTTGAAACGGCGAAGTAGTTCTAAAGACCACTTATAATCTGCACCTGGGCGAGCCAGCTTATACAGGCGAGGTGCAGTCTCTAAGTTATGGTTGAATACGTCAGGTGGCGTTTCAGTTAAGATCTCTAACGCTTTTTCCATACGACCACGGAAATCTGGCACTAAGATTTCAATGGTGATCTCAGGATTGTGCTTACGAATAGCTTTAATACAGTCAGCAAAATGTTGTGCACCACCATCACGTAAGTCATCACGGTCTACAGACGTGATTACCACATATTTAAGCTTCATATCTTTGATGGTTAAAGCGAGTTTTTCCGGCTCTTGTGCGTCTGGCTTTAACGGACGGCCGTGCGCTACATCACAGAAAGGGCAACGACGAGTACAAATAGCACCTAAGATCATGAATGTCGCTGTGCCGTGGTTAAAGCACTCAGATAGGTTAGGGCATGATGCCTCTTCACATACTGAGTGTAACCCGTGGTTTCGCATTGCTTGCTTAATGCCTTCAATACGCTCACTTGATTTCGGTAAACGGATTTTAAGCCATTCAGGCTTTCTCAGCATTTCATCGCGTTCAGTTGGCATTACCTTAACTGGGATCAATGCCATTTTCTCAGCATCGCGAAGCTTTACCCCTGGCTCCATTTTTACTGGTTTACTCATTCGTTCTCGAACCCTTCTTTGTGTTCAACATGCTCAGCGTTAAGACGTTTGAGCATATGTTTAACAAGACCTTGCGCAACTTCATCAAGTTGCGACGGGCCATTTAATTCACTTGTTTGCACCATGTTCATACCCGCATAGCCACATGGATTTATGCGCATAAACGGGCTCATATCCATGTTTACATTCAATGCTAGGCCATGAAATGAACAGCCGCGACGAACGCGCAAGCCTAAAGATGCAATTTTACTGTCGTTGACGTAGACACCTGGTGCATCTGGTTTGGCGTAAGCATTAATGTCGTATTCTTTTAGCATATCGACAATGCACTTTTCTAGCCAAGTTACCAGCTCTCTTACGCCGATTTTAAGACGACGGAGATTAAACAGTACATACATCATTTGCTGACCAGGACCGTGATAAGTCACTTGACCACCGCGGTCAACTTGAATAACAGGAATGTCGCCCGGTGCTAAAACATGCTCTGCTTTACCTGCTTGCCCCTGAGTAAAAACAGGCTCATGTTCAACAAACCAGATCTCATCGGGACTGTTATCGTCTCGGGTATCAGTGAAGTCTTGCATTTTTTGCCAAATAGGCAGGTAACTTTGTAAGCCTAATTGGCGAACTATCACGGTACTTTGAGTCATGGTTAGCCTTTACAGTACGTAACGTACGTCTTCGATATTGCCAATTTCTGTATAGATTTGCTCAATATGCTCTTTTGAAGTGACGGTCGCGACCAGTGTCACCGACTCGTAAGTGCCTTTACTACTCGGTTTTACTTTAGGCGCATAGTCACCTGGTGCAATTGTTTGCAACTTTGCAAGGATCTGATCAGTCAGATTGACATTTGCTAGGCCCATAATTTTAAACGTGAATGGGCAAGGGAACTCTAAGTATTCGTCAAACTTAGTATTTTTAACTGGTTGAACCATGAAGGTGTCCTCATCGCAAATGGTGTGTAGTGTTTTTATTTCACACACGCTCAATAATGGCGGGCATTCTATCATTTTTGCGGCAAAAAAAAACGCCTCACTCAGGAGGCGCGCTGTATTGTTTAAATGTCTTATTTTAAGGATTGTAAAGAATTCTTGTGTTTGCTAACAAGATTGAGAAGTTCGAGCTAGATAGTTAAATGGAACTTCTCTTTAGATTAGCAATACAATTAATAACATTTATAAAAGCTACCAATAGAAAGATATGCATAGCTGCTAAATTTTTAAAGCTATCCCCTAAAAAGGCACTAGTAATCATAGTAAATGTAGCTACTAAGTAAATGCCAATAGTCGTGATTTTATGACTTTTTAAAATACTAACTAAAGATAGTGTTTCGCTTTGTTTCTGTAAGATCAAAATAAGCTTGCTCATATGATGAGCAATTAGTGGTATTAGTAATATATTTAACAGCACAAGCAGGTAATTATTCGAGATAACACCAAGCGTAATGATAATAATTAAAAAAGGTGTTAGCAGTATAGTAAGTTTATTTTTATCAAAATATATACTGACAGTTTTATGTAGTGCCATCCTATTGCTAGTGGCGATGATGTTTAAAGAGCAATAGGTAAGTATAACGATACCTGAGTAAAAACCGACAATTAGCAGAGCTCCTGACTCATAAAAGATAGACACAACTAAAGACAAAAAACTACATATGAGAAGGGCTGTTTTAAAGCTTCCCCTAAAATAATAATCAATGAAGTTCATTATATGATCCTAATTTCAAAATATTTAATAATTGTTTGATTCGCTGTATCAGCGAACCAAACATACCAGAGTCAGCTAACAAGGTACGACTTCATACCAATAATTGCAGCCACCTCCAGTGCAGACTGCATGACGGATTGTTTCTGAGCAAAATTCACTGCTACCTCCTCCAGCAGAGCCATTTCCGGTAGAACCACCACTTGAATTTCCATCTGAATTATTAGGATTGTTATTAATTTCGCACTGTTTAAGAGCTGCTTTAGATTCTAGGTAGCTCTCATAGCACTTCTTTTCTTGATTCATGAAAGCAACAAAGGTAGACATATATCCTGTCCAAGCAGCTGCAACAGATAGTTTAGATGGTTCACCAAGGGCTAATGCTGCTAATCCAAGTGATGCAGCTGCAACACCAAGCTTTGTATCTAAACTGCATGAAAACATTGAGCTAGTGCCATCATAAGCACGATTTTGCAACTCAGCTCTCTCTGCACTACAGTTATTTGTTGAATATGAAAATTGGCTAGAGTTTTTGATGAGTTCAAAGCCAGAGGAAAAATCACCTAGGCAAGGAATAGAAATTTCTCCATCATAGCAGTTTTGGTAGGGCATATTAGGTGTTTCATCAAAGTATTGGAGTTGTTTAAATGCAGCCCTTACATTTGCTGATACATTCCAAGGAGATGTATTTATATTGTTTATAGTGAGAACCTCTTTTTTAAAAGTTTTCTTACTATATCTTGTAACTGTAGCTGTTTTAGAGTTTATCTGAATATAACTTCCATCTTTGAAGTTATAACGGATCCCATCGGGTGATGGTTTAAGTGTTACGGTGTGTATGCCTCCTTCGAAGCGAAGTGTACTGCTTGATTCAGGCGTATACATCTTTCCATATGTATTTTCTTTAATTATGGAAGCATTTGCTACACCACAAAAAAAAAATAAACAGACAATATAGAAGGTTAACTTTTTTCATAACTTAATCCTTAAGTTTAAAAATTATAGAATTATGAAACTTAGTTGGCTTTTTTTTTATGTCAAGGTGGTCTTTAGAGTCTAATAACCTTATTCAGTATGATTTGATAACTTAATAAGGTTATTAGGGAGTTATGTGCTTAATTTGGAAGGCTAATTTATTGTGATATTTGTAATCTTAAATAGTCATAGATCTTGCTAAAGAAGCTACCTTCTTCAATCTCTTCGAGCGTAACTAATGGGTATCGAGAGATTTCTTCACCATCTAGCTCTAGGAATAGTGTGCCTACTTTAGTGCCTTTGGCTAATGGCGCTTCTAAAGTTTTATCTAACTCAAAGTTCGCTTTTAAATTTTTGCGTTGACCACGAGGGATAGTAATGGGTGTGTCTTCTAGAATACCTAAAGAAACCGTCTCTTTATTACCCATCCAAATACGCTGATCTGCAAAGCTATCGCCCGCTTTATATGGTGTGATTGTTTCGAAGAAACGGAAGCCATAGTTGAGTAGTTTTTTGCTTTCGACTTTACGAGCACGCTCACTGTCTGTTCCCATCACAACTGCAATTAAGCGCATGTCGTCTTTAGTTGCTGATGTCACTAGGCTGTAACCAGCCTCTGATGTGTGACCTGTTTTAATACCATCAACGTCAAGGCTTGCATCCCATAACAGTGAGTTACGGTTGTATTGCTTGATACCATTGAAAGTAAAAGACTTTTCTTTGTAAAGTGCATACTCTTCAGGTACGTCACGAATAAGCGCGGCACCTAGCGTCGCCATATCACGTGGTGTTGTGTAATGCTCGTCTGTATCAAGGCCGTGACTGTTAATGAAATGCGTGTTAGCCATGCCCAGTTTTTCAGCATGTGCATTCATCAGATCAGCAAATGCACTCTCACTGCCAGCAATGTGTTCAGCCATTGCCACACATGCATCATTGCCTGATTGAATAATAATACCGTGGTTAAGATCGTCGACACTGACTTGCTTGCCAACTTCAATGAACATGACCGATGAGCCAGGGAAATTCTTCGCCCATGCTTTTTCACTGATGGTAACCATATCAGTTGGTGAGATATTACCGGCTTCAATTTCGACACCAATCACGTAACTGGTCATCATTTTGGTTAGGCTAGCAGGTGCCAGCTTAGTATCTGCTTCACCTTCCGCAATGACTTTGCCAGTTGTGTAATCCACCAAGAAATAACCTTTCGCATTGATCTGAGGTGCAGAAGGTAAGATCTGTGCGGAAGCTGAAAAAATGGTTGCTGAGCATACCAGCCCGCAAATTTTGGTAAGTAGTTTGGTTTTTAGTAAAGTCATTATGTTCTTTTATCGATAAAATTAAAATTAGTCAGCTTTTTCTATTCTAAAGTCGTTGTTCACTGTAAAGCAAGAAAGCCTGACGAAATTCACCTGCTTGTAAATTTTCTAGCAGGGATTGAGCATGGGAATCATCTTCTAGCGGGCCTAAGCGAAGTTTATGTAAACCGCCTTCTTCTGCAATGTTGGTATCAATTGCAAATTGACCAGCGAGCTTATTTGCCAAGTGCTCAATATTGGTTTTATTACTACTCGCAGCGACTTGAATATAGGTTAATCTTGGTGCAATGCGATCGAGTGTAATCGCTTCAATCTGAACCTTTGCTGTACCTTGGTTATGGTAGCCCAGCTTGTAGGCTGCGGCATAAGATAAGTCGATGATCCTATCATCGTGGAATGGCCCGCGATCATTGACTCTGACAATGGCCGATTTGCCATTTTCTAAATTGGTTACTTTAACAAAACTCGGAAGTGGCAGAGTTTTGTGGGCTGCAGTCATGTCATACATGTTAAAGATCTCACCGTTTGAGGTGTAGTACCCGTGGAACTTTTGCCCATACCATGAAGCGGTGCCTTGCGCTTTGTAGCCTTTTTCATCTGACATAGGATGATATTGCTTACCGAGCACCACATAAGGGCGTCCGGCGCTGACACTTTTTGGCTCAACTTTTACTTTCGCATCACGCATTTCATACTCAGTTGGAATGCGCATAGGTGCAGTGTCTTGGCGTGTGTGATAGCGAGAGCTACACCCACTCACAAAAATGACAACAAGGGCTAGCAAGTAAGCCTTATACAACTTAGTCATGATTTAAGTAACATCCTCTTGTCTGTCGCAATTGACATAATGATACCGAACCCTGCCATCAGCGTAACCATGGATGTGCCACCATAGCTAATAAGGGGAAGGGGGACACCTACAACTGGTAATAGGCCCGATACCATGCCAATATTCACAAATACATATACAAAGAAAGTCAGTGTTAAAGCACCAGCTAATAGTTTGCTAAATGCATCTTGAGCACGCACTGCAATCAATAAGCCTCTGCCTATGATAAATAAATAGACGCTGAGTAATAACACCACGCCCATTAAACCAAATTCTTCGCTCAATACCGAGAAGATAAAATCTGTGTGTCGCTCAGGTAAAAACTCTAATTGTGATTGCGTGCCATGCAACCAACCTTTTCCCTCGACACCGCCTGAACCTATGGCGATTTTCGATTGAATAATGTGGTAGCCTGCACCTAGAGGGTCACTTTCTGGATCAAGTAGTGTCATAACGCGCTGTTTTTGGTAAGCGCGCATACCGTAATGCCAAAAAGCGAATACAGCGGGCACCATTAATAACAGCGCACCACCAATGAGGCGCCAGCTTAACCCCGCTAGAAACAAAACGAAAATGCCAGAACTGGCAATAAGCAGTGAGGTGCCTAAATCCGGTTGTTCTTTAATTAAGAAAGTGGGCACACACAATAATATAAAACCGATAAACAAATTAATAAACTTTGGAGGCATGCGGTGTTGAGAGATATACCAAGCAACCATCATAGGCACTGCGAGCTTCATGACTTCTGACGGTTGAAAGTTAGTCACGCCAAGGTTTAACCAGCGTTTTGCACCATTAATAGTAATACCAAAGAAAAACACCGCGACCAGCATAGCCAAACCCACTAAGTAAAGTGGGATCACCAAGCGTTTGAGAGTGATAGGAGGAATTTGAGCAAACACCAATAATGCGATGACCGCGCCGCCCATGCGTACACCGTGTCTTAACATCATATCCATGTTTTGACCGCTGGCACTATACACAATCGCCAAGCTGCCAAACATCATACATACAAGCGCTAATAGCAAAGGCACATCTAAATGTATTTTCTGCCATAGCGTACGTTTATGACCGAGCACCATTAATTAGCTCCTTGCTTAAGTGGGTTTGCAGTAAAGTAGTAATCCATCAATTGACGTGCGATAGGGGCTGCGATTTTACTACCACCACCTTGGTTCTCCACTACCACAGTTACAACAACACGCGGGTCATTATAGGGGGCAAAGCCTGTGTAAATTGCATTGTCTCTATGACGCTCGTCTAGCTTTTCTGCATCATATTTCTCACCTTGCGCGATGCTGACAATTTGCGCAGTACCAGTTTTACCTGCAGGGTCATAATCCGCCCCTTTAAATGCTTTATGCGCAGTACCTGTGACCTTAGTGACAGTGTTATGCATGGCTTCAAGGGCGACGCGCCAATGGTCATGATTCTTGAGCACAATAGGCGGGCGTTCTTCGGTGTACATAGGCGTGATTTCATCAAACTGCTTTTTTACTTGTACAAGATGGGGTTGGTAATGTTCACCTTTGTTAACCATGATGGTTACAGCGTTGGCTATTTGCATTGGCGTCGCAGTCCAATAACCTTGTCCAATCCCGACAGAGATGGTGTCGCCTGGCCACCAGTTTTCTTTAAAACGTTCTTTTTTCCAAGCTACGGTTGGTAAAATAGCGGTTGTTTCTTCATGAATATCAATGCCAGATAAATCACCAAAGCCAAACTTATTCATAAAATTGCTGATTTTGGTAATACCAGACTTATAGGCAATCTCGTAATAGAAGGTATCACAAGACTCCTCAATGGCTTTATACACATCAACATGACCATGCCCCCAGCGTTGCCAATCACGCCAACGGTGATCTACATTCGGAATTTGAAAAAAGCCCGGGTCCCACATGCGAGTTTGTTCAGTAATAATGCCTTCTTCTAAGCCGAGAATAGCTAAATGCGGTTTGACCGTGGAGGCCGGTGCATAGCGACCTTGAGTCGTTCTATTGATTAAAGGTCGATCTGGATTTAGTAAGGCGCGATAATCTTTACCACTGATCCCATGTACGAATAAGTTTGGGTCGTAACTTGGGTTTGAATAAAGCGCGAGAATACCGCCGTCTTTAGGATCCATAACAACGATCGCACCACGCATGCCTTCAAGTGCTTTTTTAGCGACTTGCTGTAAGCCTATATCTAACGTAAGAACTAAATCTTGCCCAGGTGTGGGCGCGTCGACGCTTAAAGTACGGATCACTCTGCCTCGGTTATTCACTTCAACACGTTGTGAGCCAACGATGCCGTGCAGTTCTTTTTCGTAGAATTTCTCTATGCCAAGCTTACCAATGTCGTGGGTTGCACGATAATTTTTGGCTTCACCAGCAAGCTCAAGAGAAGTGAGCTCTTTTTTATTTAATTTGGCAACATAACCAAGCGCATGGGTGAGTGTTTCACCGTAGGGGTAATATCTGGCAAGGCGAGCTTCAATATTAAAGCCCGGAAATTTATGCTGATTAACCGAAAATAAGGCGACTTCTTGCTCGTTTAAACGCGCTTTAATAACACGGCTTTTAAAGCGCTGCTTACGACGAATATTCTTTAAAAAGTTTTCTTGGTCTTCTACAGAAATGTTTAATAAAGCGCCGACTTCAGCAAGTTGCTTGGCGATATCGTCTACTTGTTCAGGGATCACTTCTAAATTATAAACAGGGCGGTTCTCGGCCAATAACACCCCGTTTCGGTCGTAGATTAAGCCTCGATTTGGGGCAACAGGGATCACTTTAATACGGTTATCATTAGAGCGTGTTTTATAGGTATCGTGCTCTGTGACTTGAAGCTTGTAGGCGTTACTGAGTAGCAAGCCTATAAGGAGAGTAACAAACACAAAACCAACAAATGCGCGACGAGCAAACAAATTTGCTTCAGCTGAATGGTCACGAATTGTTGGTCTTTTGTTTATCATCTGAGTTGTATTATTCTCTGTGGTATGGGTGGTTGTTATTTAAGCTCCACCCGCGATACAAGCTCTCAGCGACAATAATGCGCACAAGTGGATGCGGTAATGTCAGAGCCGATAGCGACCACTTTTGCTCAGAAGCGGCAATACACTCAGGCGCAAGGCCTTCAGGGCCACCAATTAATAAGCTGACATCTCGACCATCAAGTTGCCACTTTTGCATATGATTTGCCAACTGGTGTGTATCCCAAGGCTTACCTGTTACTTCTAGCGTCACAATTCGGTTGCCTTTTGGAATAGCGGCTAAGGTTTTTTCACCTTCTAACTGTAAAATACGCTTGATATCGGCATTCTTACCACGCTTTCCAGCTGGGATCTCAACAAGTTCCAACGCCATATCTTTTGGAAAACGACGCTGATACTCTTTAAAACCAGTCTCAACCCAAGCAGGCATCTTTGTGCCGACAGCAACCAATTGAATCTTCAAAATTAGCCCCAGAGTTTCTCTAAGTCATATAAGTCACGTGTTTGGTCTTGCATAACGTGAACAACCACATCGCCTAAATCAACCAGTACCCACTCACCCACATCTTGTCCTTCAATGCCTAATAAGTCTTCACCAGCATGACGCGTTTCTTTAGCAACGTGTTCAGCAATAGACTGTACGTGACGTTTTGAGTTACCTGAGCAAATGACCAAATAATCCGTTACAGAGCTCACTTCTTTTACATCTAACTTAACAATGTCACGGGCTTTCATGTCGTCAACCTTGTCTAATGCAAAGTCTAATAATTGTTCAGAATTCAAATCTTGTATCTCTATGCTCAAAAAATAAGGCGCGTATAGTAGCACAGCACATTGCTTTATTCAGCATAGAGCTGATGAGTACGAATGTAATCTATGACCGAAGACGCGAGAAATTGTTCCATAGGTTTTTGATTATTTATTAGTTTTCTTATATCGCTCGATGCTGCATCAAAACTAGGACCGGTTAAAAAATGACAATGACCTGCTTTTTTCGTGAGTAACAGCTCGTTTGTCTCAACTTTAGCTTGTTCCACGTAGTTGGCAAGCGCTGGGTTTGGTGCATAAATTTCGCCTGGGCGCTGATAAACCACGATGTGGCAAAGCTGTGTAATGGCTTGCCATTCATACCAAGACGTTAAACTATTGAAGGAATCCATACCCATCAAAAAAATGATGGGTGTATTAGGCTGCTCGTCTCGGTATTCCTGTAGCGTTAACAATGAATAAGAAGGCCCTTGTCGCTCAAGCTCTCTTTTATCAATAGTGAACGCTCTATTACCTTGAGTTACTAACCTGAGCATGTTGAGACGGTGTGTGTCAGTGATCTTAGGCTGTGCTTTGTGCACAGGCATGGCGCAGGGTAAGAATCGTAATTCAGACAACCCTAGCTCAGCAACGCATTGCTCGGCCATGTTTAAATGTCCTAAATGGACGGGATCAAAAGTACCACCAAAAAGTGCAATCATATTGTTTAATCAGTGTGGTTGATGGGCAGACCAATTGGAATGTGATAGCAAAAACTCAGTGCACAATGCAGTAAGGCTTGATAAGGCGCAGTGAGTTCTCCGCGTTTATAGCCACTGTCTATTTGAGCCAGTAGCAGACCGATTTGCTCAAGCTGATGCAGAGGCAATCTATCAAGTGCTTGCTGAGTCAAAGGCTGCTGGTTTTTCCAAATATTATGCTGTTTATAGAGCGCAGTAATATTTTGACCTTGCTGTAAGCCTTGCTTAATTGATACTAAGGTTTGCTGCTGCTTATTCAGCGCCCAAACCAGGGTATTCGGCTCAGTGTTATCTTCAGCTAACTTAACCATCACTTTAGTAATTTTTTTTGCCTGGCCGGCAAGCGTTGCATTAGTCAGGTCAAAAATATCAAATTTACTTTGATTAAGCAGACCCGCTAAGATTTGCTCATCATTGACGGTTTGCGAAGGATAAAGCAGCGCCAGTTTTTCTAGCTCTTGATTTGTTGCGAGTAAGTTGCCTTCTGTGGCCAGCAAAAGTTGCTTTTTAGCATCTTGTGTTAGAGCGACTTTTAACTGCTTAGCTTGCGAATCAAGCCAGCGCTGCAAGTGTTGGCCAGTCAATTCATAACAAGGTACGTATACGCCTTGCTTTTCTAAGCCTTTAAACCAAGCACCGCGTTGGATCTCTTGGCTGGCTTTTTGACCTTTCACAATTAACACGACATCAGGGTTCGGTTGAGCAGTTAGTTGTTTAAACGCATCGCTCCCGGCTGTACCGGGTTTTTGCTGGTTTAAGTCAAATTCAATGAGTGTGCGTGCGCTAAATAGCGACATACTATTGTATTGAGCAAGTAATTCTTGCCAATCAAAGCCTGGCAACAAACTAAATTTAATGACTTCGTCGAAGCCTTGTTGTTTTGCTGCCTGTTTTATTTGCTGCACACACTGTGCTTCTTGAAAAGGTTCTTCACCTAAAACCAAATAGAATGGAGCAAGGCCTTTTCGTAAAGTATCTGGAAGTTGGTTAGCGTAACAGCGCATTAGAGTTGTGACAGCTCTCGAACAATACGTTTACTTGCCTGTTTGCGCAGCTCGTTAAGAATAATATCTAGCTCTTTGGCTTTTGCGAGTGCGTTGTCAGGATCATCTTGATAATTGCGGTAAATCTCAAACTCTTTATCTACAGGCTCAAGACCTGGACGTGTCACTCTATATGAAACAGAATAAGCCAGTTCGTATTGCGCAACCTGACCATTTCTAAACAAGCTTAACGTTTGGCGTGTTAGAGAGTCTCGATACAGATGAAGCTCAGGTACTTGTTTGTTTCTGTTGTCACTAATGGTGACTTGAGATGTGATGAGATCTTTGCGAAGTAATGAAAACAGTTCAGACTTGCTATCATCACCCGACAGGTGAAGTGTTTGTAATTCTTTTGGTAAATATGAGGCTTGCTTTAAATGAAAGCCACAACCAGATAACAAAACACAGGCTAGCAAAAATGCTAGCCCATGCTTAATTGAACGCGATAAACGCATCTTAGTTTGCAACCACATTAAGTAGTTTACCTGGTACGTAAATCACTTTACGGATTTCTTTGCCTTCGATGAATTTAGATACATTCTCTTCTGCAAATGCCAGCGCTTCAACTTGTTCTTTCGTTGAGTCGGCAGCAACCGTTAGCTTAGCTCGCAGTTTACCGTTCACTTGTACCACGATAAGTTTTTCGTCTTCAACAAGGGCAGCTTGGTCAACCACAGGCCATGTTGCATCTAACACGTCACCTTCGTGACCTAAGTCTTGCCACAATTGATGACACATATGCGGGGCAATCGGTGCAAGCATAATTACGATTGCGTTAAGTGCTTCGTTTGCTAACGCAATATCTTGTGCATCTTTAAGCGGTGCTTTTGCAAGCTTGTTAGATAGCTCCATGATAGCAGCAATCGCAGTATTGAACGTTTGGCGACGTTCTACATCATCAGTCACTTTTGCAATGGTTTTGTGGATCTCACGACGTAGCACTTTTTGGTTGCTGTTAAGTGCCGCTAGGTCAAGCTCAGCTGTACCTGCTGCATTGACGTCTACTGCGTATTTCCAAACACGCTTAAGGAAGCGAAGTGACCCTTCAACACCCGAGTCAGACCATTCTAGCGTTTGCTCTGGTGGCGCTGTGAACATCATGAATAAACGAACTGTATCTGCGCCGTACTGCTTGATAACAGTTTGTGGATCAATACCATTGTTCTTTGATTTAGACATTTTAGACATACCAGCAGACTCTACTGGTTGACCGTCGTCTTTGTGCCACGCTTTAGTGATACGGCCTTTATCGTCAGTTTCAGTTTCAACGTCAGTTGGTGAAATCCAAACATCACCGCCTTTTTCGTCTTTACGGAAATAAGTTTCAGCTAATACCATGCCCTGACATAGTAGACGCTCGAACGGCTCATCTGAGTTCACTAAACCACAGTCACGTAAGAGTTTGTGGAAGAAACGCGAGTAAAGTAGGTGAAGGATCGCGTGCTCGATACCACCAATATATTGGTTTACCGGTAGCCAGTAATTCGCTGCACCTGGCTCTAACATGCCTTCGTCATAACGTGGACTACAGTAACGTGCGTAGTACCATGAAGATTCCATGAAAGTATCGAACGTATCTGTTTCGTGGAATGCAGGTTCTCCGTTCACTGTGGTTTTAGCCCACTCAGGATCTGCTTTAATTGGTGAAGTTACACCATTCATTACCACGTCTTCTGGTAGGCGAACTGGCAGCATATCTTCAGTCGCAGCAAGCTCAGAACCATCTTCTTTATTTAGCATTGGGATTGGTGAGCCCCAGTAACGCTGGCGGCTAACACCCCAGTCACGTAGACGGAAGTTAACTTTACGCTTACCTGCGCCAATGCCTTCTAGTTTGTCAGCAATGGCATTGAATGCTGCTTTAAACTCAAGACCGTCAAATTCGCCAGAATTAATCAGCGTGCCTTTTTCAGTAAATGCTTCTTTTGAAAGGTCAGCTACAAGTTCAGAACCTTCAGCAGGCGCAATAACTTGTTTGATCTCAAGACCGTAAGCTGTCGCAAACTCATAGTCACGTTGGTCGTGACCTGGTACTGCCATAACCGCACCTGAACCATAGTCCATCAGTACAAAGTTGGCAGCCCATACAGGTACTTCTTCACCAGTTAATGGGTGGATTGCTTTAAAGCCCGTGTCGATGCCTTTTTTGTCCATGGTTGCCATATCAGCTTCAGCAACCTTAGTGTTTTTGCATTCTTCAACAAATGCAGCAACGTCAGGGTTGTTCTTAGCAGCTTCTAACGCAATCGGGTGGCCAGCAGCAACACCAACGTAAGTCACACCCATGAAAGTGTCAGGGCGAGTAGTGTAAACGGTAAAAGTTTCACCATTATCAGCACGTTTGAAGTCAATCTCTAAACCTTCAGAGCGACCAATCCAGTTACGCTGCATGGTTTTAACTTGCTCAGGCCAATGCTCAAGCTTGTCTAAATCGTCAAGTAGCTCTTGTGCATAGTCAGTGATCTTGATGAACCATTGAGGAATTTCTTTTTGCTCTACAAGTGCGCCAGAACGCCAACCGCGACCGTCGATAACTTGTTCGTTAGCCAAAACTGTTTGGTCAACTGGATCCCAGTTTACGGTAGACATTTTCTTGTAAACTAAGCCTTTCTCGTAAAGCTTAGTGAAGAACCACTGTTCCCATTTGTAATATTCTGGGTGACATGTTGCGATTTCACGATCCCAGTCGTAACCAAAACCAAGCTGTTTTAGCTGACCACGCATGTAATCAATGTTTTCGTATGTCCACTTGGCTGGGGCTGTGTTGTTTTTGATAGCCGCATTTTCTGCAGGTAGACCGAACGCATCCCAACCCATAGGCTGCATCACGTTTTTGCCTTGTAAGCGCTGGAAACGAGATACCACATCACCAATGGTGTAGTTACGCACGTGACCCATATGCAGTCGACCACTTGGGTAAGGGAACATAGAGAGACAGTAATACTTCTCTTTGCTCTCATCTTCTACGACTTTAAACGTCTTGTTTTCTTCCCAATATTGTTGGACTTTTGACTCAATGTCTTGCGGGTTATATTGCTCTTGCATCTATGTTTCCAGACTTCTTGCAAATTAATAAAAAATTGTTCGATAGCATAACCGAATTTGCAGTCTAATCACAGCATCTAGACTGCAAATATTTGCGCTGTTTAGGCTCTTATCTACCTTAGCTTTTGCCATAAAAAGAACAGTTAGAACTTCTAATTTATATAAATGATATTTTTACTGATATTAATTATCATTTGCGTTGATCTAAGTGGGATTTGCCATTAACATGCGCAGCGAAGTTAATAATCCCAAAAATATCAAGGATATCCATGTTTAGAAGTTCGCTTTCCTTAATAGCGATGGCTGTTAGTTGCGCATCAATGGCTAACGAAGCTAATCAGTCTGAGTCGAAAATTGATGATATTGAACAGATCATCGTATCTGGAAGCCGTGTTTTTGAAAGTATTGATGAAGTACCGGCATCAATTACCGTGATCACACAAAAGCAAATTGAAGACCATCTCAAGGTAAACCCAGAGCTTCAAAGCTTACTGGCGCAAATAGTGCCAGGCTTAGCGCCTGATACAGGCAGCTCTAGTAACACAGGTCAAGGGCTTCGCGGTCGAGCGCCATTGGTTATGATTGATGGTGTGCCACAATCAACACCACTGCGTAATGGCTCGCTTGGGATCAGAACATTAGATGCAAGCGCTATTGCACGTATTGAAGTGATTAAAGGCGCAACATCTATTTACGGTAATGGTGCGTCAGGCGGGATTATTAACTACATCACAAAACAAGCTCAAGCAGATGGACAAGTAGAAGGGGAAGTGAGTCTCTCTAGTCGTTTCAGTGCGATTAAACTGGCAGAAAGTGGCGGTGCTCGTATATCTGCGGCAATTAATGGTCGTGCCGACAAATTTAGCTATCTTGCGACTGTAGGTTACGAAGAAAATGGCGTACAACGTGATGCTGAAGGCGATATCCTTGGGCTGCAATATGGTTTGTCAGATGCCGTAACAGAAAATTACTTTACTAAACTTGGCTATGATTTTGATGAAGATAAACAACTGCAGTTTAGTTATAACTATTACAGCTCACAACAAAAAACAGATCTAGGTGATGTGTTTGGTAATATCAATAGTGGCGAAAAGTCATATGCCCAACATGTTGCACCTGAGCTACAGAAAAAAGGTAAGCCTCAAGGCCCTGCGGGTAACGAAAATATCACGTTAAAATACACTGATTATGCGGTTTTTACGAACACTCAACTTACGCTCGATGCATATATGCAAGACATTGAGAATATATTCTTCTTTTCTCCAAACTTAGCAAACCCAGAGGCGGGCTTTACTGGAGGCCAATCAGTCATCGTTTCTGAGAAACAAGGTGCCCGAGCGACATTTAATACAGCTTTAGACTTTGACAATGTAGCGACAACACTTATTTACGGTATTGACGCGTTAAATGACGTGACCTCACAGCCGATGGTTGATGGCCGTATTTGGGTACCAGAAATGGATATGCAAAGCTTGGCGGGTTACCTTCAAACCAAATGGGTAATTGCTGATGACTTAGTGTTAAAAGCAGGTGTGAGACAAGAGAGTATTGATATTGAAGTCGAAGATTACACTACATTAAAGTTGTGCCGAAGTGCAGATCAATGTTCGGTACCAATGTCGGTGAAAGGCGATACCATTAATTATGATGCAGCTACTTTCAACTTCGCTATTAAATACAATGGCTACGAACAGTTTAGTCCATTTGCGAGTTACTCTCAGGGCTCTGATGTGTCTGATATTGGTAGGTTACTTCGAACAGCTACTGTAAAAGACATCGGCCTGATCCAAACTGATGCTTCTATTACTGATAATTATGAAGTCGGTTTTAACTCGCAATTAGAAAATCTGCGTTTTGAATTTGCTTTATTTAAGAGCACCTCAGAGCTTGGTACAAGCAGTGTTTTCAATGAAAAAACTGGCGTCTATGAGCCAGTTCGTGCACCACAAAGAATCTGGGGCTACGAAGCTTTAGTTGATTACAAGCTTTCTAAGACACTCGATTTAAGAGCCACGTATAGCTTTGTGGAAGGCAAAAATACCGCTAACAATACTTATTTAGGCGGAAGACAAATCGCGCCACCGAAATTTACAGCATCATTAAACTGGCAATCCAATGATGCACTTTCTATGGCGTTAAATTGGTTATATGTTGGCGATAGAAAACGCTTTGAAATGAACGATAAAGGTCAATATGTTGCCGACCAAGGACCGATTGATAGCTATAATGTGTTAAGTGCATCAGCTAGCTATCAGTTAACAGATAGTTTCAATGCGTACATGGGTATAGAAAACTTATTAAATAATGACTATTACTCAGCAAGGGCGCAGGCTTACGCTTATGGTGGCTACAATGTGAAAGGTTTAGGCCGAACTATTACGTTAGGTGTAAAATATAGCTTCTAATCCAGCTCAATATTTTTTACTGAGCGGCTATCTTTAACCGCTCAGCAACCCTTCTATATTTTGCTCGTTCATATGCGCAACTCTCCAAAAATATCCCATATCGTCTACACTTAGTAATAATCATAATTTTCAATATTGGTTGACTGTTTACAGTGTCGAGAGACGTGTTTTGATTAAATAACACGCATGAGAGGATGTTATGGCAGGTTATAAACAATGGTTAGATGATTTCTCTAACTGGCTGAAAGATATAAAAGACCATGAAGTAGAAGACTTAATAAACCAGTTTGTCGAAAAACAGCAGGCTTTAAAAACCTTCAGTGAAGAAAAGCTTAAAGCGTATAGCCATTATTTGAAGCGTGATTTAAAGCATTTAGAAGATGAATATAAAAACTCAGACGATATCGCATGGCAAGAATTAAAAGCGGGTATGTTGTTTGAATTAGCTCAGCTTGAAGATAGAACACAGTTAGAGTGGCAGGCGCTATTAAAAGATTTTGAGCATGATGGGGTTTACAAAGCGGGCGAATGGATAGCCATGGGGCAATTAGTATGTAAAAATTGTCACCATACTACAGATGTACTTTATGCCTCTGAAATTAAAGCATGTAGTCAATGTGAGCATCAAGAATTCAGCCGAAAAGCATTGTCTCCATAGTCTAGCCAATTGGGTTAGATAATAAAAAGAAGTTAGGAATGACAAATAAGATAGCACCTTTACCTATTGAGGCCTTAGCGCCAACTGTTTCTCTTGCGCATGTTGAGTCATGCATGCGCAACCCTTATCCTGAAGCGCTGACATTTATTGGTCAGCAACGCGCCCAAAGTGCTTTAGATTTCTCACTGGGTATGGACTTGCCTGGTTATAACACTTTTGTAATGGGCGAAGCGGCATTAGGCCGTTTTACCATGGTAAAAGACAAGTTAGAAGCACACAGTAAAACTAAACCAACGCCAAATGAGTGGTTGTACGTTAATAACTACGACGATCACCGTAAACCTATTGCGCTATTTATGCAGCCAGGTCAAAGCAAAGAGCTTACTGATGACATGGATGAGTTTTTAGATGAAGTCGCTGATACTTTTCCTGCAGCGTTTGATAACCCGGGTTATCAACGCAAAAAGAAGTCCATTGATAAAGAGTTCGATAACAAATATGACGCTGCCATTACCGCAGTGGCAGAGCTTGCCGCTAAAAAAAGTGTGGCACTGATAGAAGAAAGTAATCAGGTCGCCTTTGCACCAGTGATCGATGGCAAGCAATTAGATGATGCGGAATTTGCTGCACTCGATGAGAAAGTACAAGAACATTTTTTTGATGCCATTGATAAGCTAGAAGATGATCTGATAGAAGCCTTAATTGAGCTACCACGTTGGAAACGTGAGTCATCTGAAAAACTGAGAAACTTAAAGAAGCAAACGGTTGAAACTGCCACTAAGCCTTTACTTAAGAAGCTAGAGCTCAAGTATGCCAGCCACATTGGTGTCATTCGTTATCTGAAAGATATCCGCATTGAAATTGTTGATGCGGTGCTAGAGTGGCTTGATGACAGCGGCAGCGAAGAAAATAAAGACGAGTTTGATCACCGCGGCATGCTGAATGATTTCTTTGCTCCTAATATTCTGGTTGAATATAAAGATGGTGAGCCTGCACCTGTGGTGTACGAGCCAAACCCAACTTTTGGCAATATTTTTGGCAAGGTTGAATACGCTACTTCACAAGGCAACTTAATCACGAGTTATCGCTCAATCCAACCTGGGGCGCTACATAAGGCCAACGGTGGTTATCTGATCATGGATGCCGACAAAGTCTTGGCTAATTCGCAAGTGTGGGATGGTCTTAAGTTGTCGCTTAAAACCCACCAAATAAAGAATGATTTGCCATATCAAGATAGCTCAGTAGGCAGCAGCTTCACGCTTCGCCCTCAGTTAATCCCACTTGATGTGAAGATCATCTTGTTGGGCTCTCGTGATTTATATTACGCCATCAGTGATTACGACGAAGAGTTTGCTGAGCTATTTAGAGTATTGGCTGATTTTGATTACTACTTGCCAAGTAGCGATAAACTTCAATATCAGTTCATTACTAAAGTACTTGAATACTGCGATAAAACTTTAAACTGTGGTATTTCTGCGTGTGGCCTTGCGCGTTTGCTCAAGTTTAGCTATCGCCAAGCAGAGCACCATACCAAGCTGTCAGCACGATTTGCAGATGTACTCGAGTTAGTTGCAGAAGCAAGCTTTTATGCAAAACAAGACAATGTGACAGAGGTTACCGCAGAGCACATCGATGAAGCCATTGCCGGTAAGCAGTATCGCACCGGTCAACTTAGCGAAAATATGCTGAGTGATATCAAAGAAGGCCACACACTGATAGAAACTGACGGTGAAGCGATTGCTAAAATCAATGGTCTGACAGTATTACATATTGGTGATACGGCATTTGGTACGCCAGCGCGTATTACGGCTACGGTATATGCAGGTTCAGATGGCGTCATTGATGTCGAGCGCGAAGCAGACTTAGGCAAGTCTATTCACTCTAAAGGTGTGATGTTATTAACGGGTTATCTAGGTAACAAGTATGCACAAAACTTTAGCTTAACACTTAGCGCCAATATTGCGATTGAACAAAGTTATGGCTATATCGACGGTGATAGTGCTTCGCTTGCTGAATTATGTGGTTTAATCTCAGCTATCACTCAACTACCTATTAACCAGTCGTTAGCGTTGACTGGCTCCATTAACCAGCATGGTGAAGTGCAGGCGATTGGTGGCGTGAACGAAAAAATAGAAGGCTTCTTTAAGCTTTGTAAAATGCGTGGGTTAACTGGTCAGCAAGGTGTGATCATTCCGCAGTCTAACCGCGTTAACTTAGTCTTAGATGACGAAGTGTTACAAGAAGTAGAGCGTGGTCGCTTCCATATTTATGCAGTTTCAAACGTGGATGAAGCATTGAGCTTATTGATGAATCGTGATGCCGGAGAGCTAGTTGAGGGTGAATACCCTGAGGGCTCTATTAATGCGCTAACACTGGCTCGATTACAACAAATTGCGGATGTGGTCAGTGGCGATAATGAAAAAGAAGAAACAGAACAAGATAAGGAGTAAGTAGCGTGTCTACAACCAATGTAATTTTAGTGATTGTCATCGTGATTTTGGTGGCACTATTTTCTCGTGCGTCGCAAAAGAACAAAGCGGCTGCAGGAGAGAACCGCATTAAAGCGGCTGAGTTTTTGGCAGAAAATGCAAAGAAAGACACTGTGGTAACAACTGATTCTGGCTTACAGTACGAAGTGCTTACGCAGGGTGAGGGTGATGCAAAACCTTCTGCCACCAGTAAAGTAAAAGTACATTACCATGGCACACTTGCTGATGGCACCGTGTTTGATAGCTCAGTAGAGCGAAATAGCCCGATCAGCTTTGGTTTAAACCAGGTTATTCCAGGTTGGACTGAAGGTGTACAACTAATGACTGAAGGCAGTAAGTTCAAGTTTTATATCAGTCCTGATTTAGGTTATGGGGACCGTGCAGCCGGAAAGATACCAGCAGGCTCATTGTTGATTTTTGAAGTTGAGCTTTTAAAAATAGAGTCATAACGTTAGTATAAGTTTAGAAACATGAAAGGAGGCTATGCCTCCTTTTTTATACATAATATAAGGAGAGAATATGTATATGGGTCTTGTTATCACTGCATTAATGGTACTTTTTGTTTATTTCAGAGCTAAGCATGTCAATGAAATAAAAGCATATGTTGGCGAAACCTACCCTGACATCTTGGCCAGATTATCAAAAGACAAAATGAAAATAGGAGTCAATAACTTGTTTGTGATTGCCCTTGAAGAGTCCTTGAAATTTGGAGAGTTAAGCAAAGCTCAGGACAAGCGCTTGCAGTTATTAACTAAAAGAATGCGTGATTTTGATACGCGTTTTATGGCGGTCTCAGTTATCGTCATGATCAGTTATATTTTTCTGGCTTAACTCAAATATAACTGAATGAAAATCTATCATGTATACTCACAGCGTAGTGACTGAATTAAAAGATAAATCTCATTTTTCGTCACAATAAAATGAGATTTATCTGTATTCATTGAGCCTTATTCTATCTTAGTACTCTACTCAAGAACTTATTGATTAAGTTTTCCGTCAGTATGTCATTTACTCTCCATAGGTACTTGAAAAGCCTTCAACTAATTTATCAAACAATTCATCATTTTCGGCTTATTTTATTTGCGATTTGTAGTGTTTAATTGCAGCTTTGTTTTGCTTTAGGTAGCTTTGAGCGGCTATTGATAAGAGAGAAATAAATGACCGAGCACAGCTTACCTAACCGTCGCATTCTGGCTATTGATGTTTTCCGTGGTTTGACGATCCTTACCATGGTATTTGTGAACGAACTTGCCGCAATTAAAAATATTCCTTCTTGGATGACGCATATGCCTGCCGATGCGAACGCCATGACTTTTGTAGACCTAGTATTCCCAGCTTTTTTATTTATTGTGGGTATGTCTATTCCATTTTCAACACAAGCAAAAGCTGCAAAAGGGGCGAGCTCAAAACGTTTATTGATTGATGCAGCCTTCAGAGCGCTTGGATTAATTGTAATCGGCTTGTTTATGGTGAACACCATATATGGTTATGACGAAAGCAAAATGCTGATATCTATGCCGCTTTGGACTTTGTTGATGTATGCCAGTGTACTACTCATATGGAGTCACTATCCAAAGCACCTTTCAAGTGTATTAGTCAAAGGCTGTAAATATTTAGGCATACTTGGCCTTATTGTGCTGGCGTATATTTATGAAGGCCCTTACGGTGGTATGACACCTCAGTGGTGGGGGATCCTAGGTTTAATCGGCTGGGCGTTTATTTTTAGTGTGGCAGTTTATTTATTTACTAAACAAGATGTCATTAAATTAATTGCAGCCAGTCTTGCATTTGTCGCGTTATATTTTGTTATAGAACACTTAAGCGGTATTAACGGTGTTCTTGACCGACTTGTCGAAGATAACCGAAACCATACCCATGCGACGATAGTGTTAGCAGGTGTGGTGATGAGCTTAATTTTTTATCACGCTAAATTAACTGACAAAAAGTGGTTCAACTATTTTGCTTTTGTCTTTGTAAGTGGCGCACTTACCTTGTTGAGCTGGTGGCATTGGCCGGTCTCTAAGATATGGGCAACGCCAAGTTGGGCATTCATGAGTATCTTCTTCTGTGCACTGATCTTTGGTGCTATTTATTATATCGTTGAGTTAAAGGCACAGACTGATTGGTGCAAGGTATTTGAACCAGCGGCAAATAACCCATTATTAATTTATATCTTGCCCTATATTTTAATTGCAGCCTTACAGCTACTATCAATTCCAGCAAGACCTGAGTTTATGAGTAGTGGCGTAATGGGGATTGTATGGAGTCTAGGGTTTGCAGTAATGATGATGTTTGCTGTGACTGGCTTAAACAAGCTTGGTGTGAGATTAAAGCTTTAAAGCTCTTGCAAAGCCCTAACTCAAAGGCGGCTTATTAGCCGCCTTTATTATGTGGTACTAACCCTCTTAATTAAGCGGATCTATTTTGAGGAATTATATGATGTACTTTAGAAAAAATTCCTTTCAAGTTTGTTTGCTATGCTTGTTTTCAAACGTGGTAAAAAGACACAAATAGATAAAAGTCCGATCAAAACCCAGATAGGCAAATGACCATATTTACTAAAAGGACTCAATCCTTTAATTAGCTTTAAGTCAGTTTTGAGAACTGCCGCTTCAAATTGCGGTATTGTTTGCTCAGTTTGAGAGATGGGGTCATAGACGCCCGTAATACCGTTATTGGTCACGCGAACAAGTGGTCTTTGCAGTTCTAGGGCGCGCATTCTAGCAATTTGCATATGCTGATGAGGGCCGTGAGAGTCGCCAAACCAAGCGTCATTACTGACAGTAAAGAGAATATCAGATTGCTCTGTGAAGTTATCTCTAACCAAATTGCTAAATACGATTTCGTAGCAAATAGCAGGCAGAATATGTAAGCCATTAGCAATGAGGTTGTTTTGCACGCGCTCACCTCGAGAAAAAGAAGACATGGCAAGGTTAAACAAAGGGGCTAACGGTCTGAGAATATCTTCAAATGGCACAAATTCACCAATAGGCAGAAGTTGATGTTTTTGGTACCTATTTGAATGTAAGTAGTTGTAGTGGCCTTCACTCGAGTCTGGGTATTTCTTACCTAAAACAATAAGCGTGTTGTAGACCGCTTTGGTATCAAACTGGTAATCAGGGATCCCCGTGATGACTGCGGTATTGTTAAAAGCGGCAGCTTTATCTAGCCCTTCTAAAAATGGTGCTGCCATATCTTCTATTTCCGGAATAGCTGCTTCAGGCCAGACGACTAGGTCTGTCTCACTCCATTCAATCCGAGTCATATCACGGTATTTTGACATGGTTGGCCAAAACTGTTCGGGTTCCCAGCGCAAACTCTGTTGGATGTTGCCTTGTACAAGCAAAGTTGAAATTCGCTTATCAGAGTGCGAAGTAGAAACAGTAAAGCTACTAATAAGATATAAACAGATCAGAGTAACAATTGCTGAAAGCGAAAAAGAGACCTGTTTTGCTTTAATGCTGTAATAAATGCTACTAGCAAGAAACACAGCCAATAAAGTTAAGCCAAACTCGCCAATTAACGGCGCAAAGATATTAAGGGGGGAATCAGTAAACGCATAACCAAAACTGAGCCATGGAAAGCCAGTTAATAACTTGCCACGTAGAAACTCTGCAATGGCAAAGCCGACTATTAACAATGCGATCCTTTGCCACGCGTTTTGGCTGAATCGTGCTGCAAATGCAAAGGCCAGCGTAGGGTAAATTGCTAAATAGGCACAGAGTAAACCCATCAGTAACAAAGAAACTGGTAAAGGTAATCCACCGAACTGAGCTATAGAGACATGCACCCAGCTTATGCCGAGTGCGAACCAGCCAAAACCAAAAGCAAAGCCATATTTAGCTGCGCTTCGGGCAGACTGTTTATCTGTTACATAACAAGCGGCAACGAGTGCAAAAATAGCAATGGGCCATAGGCTAAATGGCGCATAGCTAAAAGTCATGGCAAGGCCAGCAAAAAATGCAAGCCAAGCATGTTTGTTAGAAAAGAGGGAAAAAAGCTTACTCAACGTGATCTTCGGTAGTTTCAGTCTTTGGTACTGTTACTTGAAGTTGAATAATACGACGATTATCAGAGTTTGTTACTTTAAACTGTAGCGGTTCGATGTCGATTGTTTCACCACGACTCGGCATGTGACCAAAGGCATGAAGAATAATACCACCAATGGTATCGGCTTCTTGTGTATCGTAATCAGTATTAAAAAACGAATTAAATTCATCAAGAGGCGTTAACGCTTGCACGGTAAAGACATGCTTTGACAACTGACGAATATCGTCATGATCTTCATCGTCATCATGCTCGTCTTCGATTTCGCCAACGATGGTTTCTAAAATGTCTTCGATTGTTACCAAACCTGATACGCCGCCATACTCATCGATAACAATCGCCATATGGTAACGCTTTTGGCGGAATTCATTTAGCAAGGTGTCAACACGCTTACTTTCTGGTACCACAATAGCAGGACGAAGATATTCTCTTAATGCCGGTAGGGCATCAGATTTATCTAAAATCAGCGGCAGTAAGTCTTTAGCCAGTAAAATACCTTCAACATGGTCTTTGTCTTCACAGATCACTGGAAAGCGAGAGTGTGATGATTCAACCATAATCGGTAGTTGATGCTCTAGAGACTCATCTACATCTAAAGTAATCATTTGAGAGCGAGGGATCATGATATCGCGAACTTTAAGTTCAGAGACGCTTAGTACGCCTTCCATCATGTCTTTGGTCTCAGGGTCGATGAGTGCACGCTCTTGCGCATCAGCGATGACTTCAACCAGCTCTTCTTTATTTTGGGGTTCTCCTTGCAGCATCTGGGTAATGCGTCCTAGCCAGCTTTTGCCAGCAGAACCCTGACTACTTTGCGAGTTATCGTCGCTCATTTCTTTTTATATCTCCAATTAAATAAAATTCTGTTAGTCGAACTTAGTAAGCATCATCACGATATGGATCGTCTATGCCCAATTCGGCTAATAATGTTTTTTCGATGCCTTCCATCTCAATGGCGTCTTGTTCATTTATATGGTCAAATCCAAGTAAATGCAAGCAGCCATGAATTGTCATATGAGCAAAGTGCTCATGAAAGCTTTTTTCTTGCTCTATAGACTCTGCTTTCACAACTTGTGGGCAAATAATTAAGTCGCCAACAAGAGGGAGTTCGATGCCTGGTGGCGCATCAAATGGAAAAGATAGCACGTTAGTCGGCTTGTCTTTGCCACGATACTGACTATTAAGCTCTTGGCTTTCAGCTTCATCAGCAATACGTATCGTTAACTCTGCATGTTCACGATACGCAGATAGTGCTTTGTCAGCCCATAATTCAAACTGTTCATGTGAAGGTAAATCTTCAAATTCACAGGCAATTTGTAAATCTAATTCAACGCTCATGTCTGTTACTCAGCTTGGTTCGCTTTCGCTTCTTTGCGAAGGCGTTCTTTTTCGGCCTTTTCTTTTCGCTCAGATTCTTCTTTCTTCTCGTATGCTTCAACAATACGTGCCACAACCGGGTGACGAACAACATCATGTGACTTGAAGAAATTAAATGAAATCTCATCGACATCACTCAGTACTTCAATGGCATGACGAAGACCAGAGCGCGCACCACGAGGTAAATCAACTTGCGTAATGTCACCGGTGATCACCGCTTTTGAATTAAAGCCGATACGCGTTAAGAACATTTTCATTTGTTCTGTGGTGGTATTTTGGCTCTCATCCAGAATGATAAAGGCATCATTAAGCGTTCGACCACGCATATAGGCAAGCGGCGCAACTTCTATGACATTTTTTTCAATTAAGCGTTCAACTTTTTCAAAGCCAAGCATTTCAAATAATGCGTCATAGAGTGGACGCAGGTATGGGTCGATTTTCTGTGTTAAATCGCCTGGTAAGAAACCAAGTTTTTCACCTGCTTCAACCGCAGGGCGAGTTAATAAGATGCGGCGAATTTCTTGGCGTTCTAGTGCATCAACAGCAGCGGCAACTGCAAGGTAGGTTTTACCAGTACCTGCAGGACCAATACCAAAACTGATATCATGACGAAGAATATTAGCCACATACTGACTCTGATTCGGATTGCGAGGCTTAATCACACCACGACGGGTTTTAATATAAACTTCTTCATTCCATACACTCGGTGCATCTTGCTCAAGACAATTTGCTTCAGTGATCGCTAAGTGTACGTTATCAGGTTCAATTTCATTTACTTCGCCACGAACAGGCTGAGTATCAATGTATAAACCTTTTAAGATATCGGTAGCGGCTTTAGCTTGAACAGGTTGTCCAGTCACTTTAAACCAGTTGTCTCTGTGTGTGATTTCGACCCCAAGGCGACGTTCTATTTGTTTTAAATTCTCGTCAAAAGGGCCGCAAAGTGATGAAAGGCGAACGTTGTCGGCGGGCTCTAAATAAAACTCAATATTCTTTAGTTGACTGCTCAAAATTGCTTCCTGTAACAACCGCGCCAGCAAAAGTGCTGGCGCAATCTGTATTTAACTAAGGTGTAAAGGTTGCAACACCTAACTCATCGGCTTCGGGTTCCGACGGCGCACGATTTAAAATATCGGCAGGTGCAACATCTTTCCTTAAATTCATTTCTGATTCTGTACGAATTAGCTCACCACGTAAAGAGTTAGGTAAAGCTTCGGTAATACGTACATCAACGAACTGACCGATCACTGAATGAGGACCTTCAAAGTTCACAACACGGTTGTTTTCGGTACGACCGCGCAGTTCCATTGGGTTTTTCTTCGATGGACCTTCAACCAAAATACGTTGCTCAGTATCAAACATCTTACGACTGATGTCTTGAGACATCTGGTTGATACGGTTTTGAAGAATGTATAGACGCTCTTTCTTCTCTTGTTCAGAAACATCATCAGGCAAATCTGCCGCAGGCGTGCCTGGGCGCGCTGAATAGATAAAGCTGAAGCTCATATCAAAACCAATGTCATTGATCAGATTCATTGTTGCTTCAAAGTCAGCGTTTGTTTCACCCGGGAAACCAATGATGAAGTCAGAAGACATTGACAGGTTAGGGCGGATCTTACGTAGCTTACGAATGGTTGACTTGTACTCTAACGCTGTATGGCCACGTTTCATAAGGTTTAGAACTCGGTCAGAGCCACTTTGTACCGGTAAGTGTAAGTGATCTACCAGCTCAGGCACATCAGCATAAGCTTCAATGATGTCAGGCGTGAATTCAACTGGGTGAGACGTTGTGTATCGAATACGGTCAATACCATCAATGGCAGCAACGTAACGTAGTAGATCTGAGAAGTAGCAGATTTCACCATCGTGCATTTCACCGCGGAATGCATTTACGTTTTGGCCAAGTAGGTTAACTTCACGTACACCTTGCTCAGCAAGTTGTGCAACTTCTAGTAATACGTCATCTAACGGACGGCTTACTTCTTCACCACGCGTGTAAGGTACAACACAGAAAGTACAGTATTTAGAACAGCCTTCCATAATAGAAACGAATGCCGTAGGGCCTTCTGCTTTAGGCTCAGGAAGACGGTCAAACTTTTCAATTTCAGGGAATGAAATATCAACAACTGCACCTTGCTTACTTTGTACTTGCTTGATCATCTCAGGTAAACGGTGCAATGTTTGCGGGCCGAATACGATATCAACAAACGGTGCGCGTTGACGAATAGTGTCGCCCTCTTGTGAAGCTACACAACCACCCACACCAATAACTAGATCTGGGTTGTCATCTTTTAATAACTTCCAGCGACCCAGTTGATGGAACACTTTTTCTTGTGCTTTTTCACGAATTGAACAGGTGTTGAGTAAGATAACATCGGCTTGTTCAGCTTCTTCGGTTACTTCATAACCATTGGTTGCATCTAACAGGTCAGCCATCTTCTGCGAGTCGTACTCGTTCATCTGACAACCCCAGGTTTTAATATGCAATTTTTTACTCATTGAAATATTGCCTCGTTTTCAATTCGGACTCTGATTTAGGCCACTTGCTTAGACCTAAAAAGTATACGCACAACTTAAAGGACGCGTATTTTATATGACCAAGCACATCTAGCCAAGTATAGTTTTTAACTTTGCAAAGCGTGATCAAATTGAAACGTATTTTGCGCATTACAGTCAGACAAATTAGCGTGGCTTGCGGTACAATGTCGACATTGTTTTTAAGAGGCAAAATAGATGAAAAACAAGGTGGTTATAGTCGGTGGCGGCATGGTCGGTGCGGCTACAGCAATTAAGCTAGCAAAACAGGGCGCATCGGTAACAGTTTTAGAGCAACAGTGTATCGACCCTCATGCTGTGCTTGCGAGTGAAAAAATTGATATTCGAATCTCAGCCATCAACCGCTTTTCAGAAGCTTTACTTGATGACTTAGGCGCTATGTCTTTACTCAGAGAAGCTAGAATTGCCCCTTATACCCAACTAGAAGCCTATGAGTCAGCACAAAACTCATTGTTATTTGATAGTGAAGAAGTTGGCACGAGTCACCTTGGCCATCTTATCGAAAACAGCTTAACGCAAGCCAGTTTATGGGCGCAATTTGAGCAATGGCAAATACAAGTTGAGCAAGTTGATGGTTTACCAGTGAGCATAGAGCAAGCTGATGATACCGTTACACTGCACTACAAAAACAAAAGTTATACCGCCGATTTACTTGTTGCCGCTGATGGTGGTCGCTCACAGGTAAGACATTTAGTTGGAATAGGTGTTACAGGCTGGCAATATCAACAAAGTTGTATGGGTGTACTAATCAAAATTGATGCTCCGCAGCAAACAAAAACATGGCAGCAATTTAAACAAACAGGCCCAATTGCGTTTCTGCCTATGCAAGCACCTTACGCGAACCTAATTTGGTATCACGATAGCGCAGAGCTTACTCGATTGAAGCAACTATCAAATGAACAATTAAAAGCTGAAATTCAGTCAAACTTCTTTGCATTGCCAGGCGATTTTACTGTTGAAGAAAAAGCGGTGTTTCCGCTTGCTAGGCAACATGCCAATACTTATTCACAAGGTAGAGTTGTACTTGTGGGAGATGCAGCTCATACGATCAACCCATTGGCAGGACAGGGAGTTAACCTAGGCTTTAAAGACGTCGCTGCGCTAGCCGAAGCATTAGAATCGACAGACGATTTCGGCTGCCCTTTAGCTTTGCATAAATATGAGAAAAAACGTCGTTTAGATAACTTGGCAATGATGAGTATGATGGATGCATGCTATTTTGGTTTCTCGAATGATATTAAAGCATTAAAGCATCTGCGCAATTTAGCACTTAAAGTTGCTGACAATGCGGGTTTGCTGAAGAAGCAAGTGTTAAAGCATGCGATGGGTGGTGACTTTTAAAGAAGAGAAAATATTTAGCTTAAAGCGGACTTAGGTTCGCTTTTTTTATGCGAGAAAAAGTATGCAAGAAAAAAGGATATAAAACTTAGATTTGTAAATTATTAATGATTTATTTATAGGGTAGGGATAATTAGATGATTTTGAAAACATGGTGCGGAAGGAGAGACTTGAACTCTCACATCCGAAGATACTGGAACCTAAATCCAGCGCGTCTACCAATTCCGCCACTTCCGCAATGTTTTTATCTCGTAAGAGATTGGCTGGAGTACCAGGATTTGAACCTGGGAATGGCGGGATCAAAACCCGCTGCCTTACCGCTTGGCGATACTCCAACAAAATTTTAACTTTCTGCTGGTCTCAGGACTTAAATCTGGGGATGAATGAGTGAGGGATCAAAACCTCTCTCTTCTGTCCTTACCGCTTGGCGATACTCCAACATCAAGGATAAGATAAGTTATTTTCGTTCTAACTTACAAGAACATGGTGCGGAAGGAGAGACTTGAACTCTCACATCCGAAGATACTGGAACCTAAATCCAGCGCGTCTACCAATTCCGCCACTTCCGCATTTCTATCTCAAAAGAGATGGCTGGAGTACCAGGATTTGAACCTGGGAATGGCGGGATCAAAACCCGCTGCCTTACCGCTTGGCGATACTCCAACAGAAATAAATCTCAAATCTTTGCTGAACCAGGATTTGAATCTGGGGATGAATGAGTGAGGGATCAAAACCTCTCTCTTCTGTCCTTACCGCTTCCACTTCGTGGCGAGGCGATACTCCAACTAAAGGTAGTAAAAGCTTTTTCAGTTCAAACTTTAAGAACATGGTGCGGAAGGAGAGACTTGAACTCTCACATCCGAAGATACTGGAACCTAAATCCAGCGCGTCTACCAATTCCGCCACTTCCGCATTTTTATCTCAAAAGAGATGGCTGGAGTACCAGGATTTGAACCTGGGAATGGCGGGATCAAAACCCGCTGCCTTACCGCTTGGCGATACTCCAACTGAGGTAGTTGATTGTTTTAGTTCCAATCGAGAACATGGTGCGGAAGGAGAGACTTGAACTCTCACATCCGAAGATACTGGAACCTAAATCCAGCGCGTCTACCAATTCCGCCACTTCCGCATATTTTCTTTAAAAGAAAATGGTGGCTATGCCCTGATTTGAACAGGGGACCCCATCATTATGAGTGATGTGCTCTAACCAGCTGAGCTACATAGCCATTTGGCTGGAGTACCAGGATTTGAACCTGGGAATGGCGGGATCAAAACCCGCTGCCTTACCGCTTGGCGATACTCCAACGAAAACCTCAAATCTTTGTTGAACCAGGATTTGAATCTGGGGGAATAAATGAGTGAGGGATCAAAACCTCTCTCTTCTGCCCTTACCGCTTCCACTTCGTGGCGAGGCGATACTCCAACTAAGGTAGTTGATTATTTTAGTTCTAATCGAGAACATGGTGCGGAAGGAGAGACTTGAACTCTCACATCCGAAGATACTGGAACCTAAATCCAGCGCGTCTACCAATTCCGCCACTTCCGCACTACAAGGTAGTTAGTTTTATAGTTGCTAATCAACTCTAAAAAGCATGGTGGCTATGCCCTGATTTGAACAGGGGACCCCATCATTATGAGTGATGTGCTCTAACCAGCTGAGCTACATAGCCATCTCTTTTTAGTGTGTCACCATCGCTGGTGCGGGGCGTATTATGCTGATATGCTCCAAACTCGTCAACACCTTTTTTGCAAAAAAGTTGTCATTAAAGTTCTTTTGCAGATTAATTGCGCGAAATGGCTGAATATGAACCATAAAAAGATAAAAAGTGAGCTGTTTTTAGAAAATAAAAAAGGAGACATCAAGTCTCCTTTTCAAAACACTCAGTTAAAGCGATTAAACGTTGAACAGGAAGTTCATCACGTCGCCATCTTTAACGATGTATTCTTTACCTTCTTGACGCATTTTACCTGCGTCTTTCGCACCACTTTCGCCTTTGTATTCGATGTAATCATCAAAACCAATTGTTTGCGCACGAATAAAGCCACGTTCGAAGTCTGTGTGGATCTTACCAGCAGCTTGTGGCGCTGTTGCACCCACAGGGATAGTCCATGCACGTACTTCTTTTACACCAGCAGTGAAGTAAGTTTGTAATTTAAGTAGCTCGTAACCACCACGGATAACAAGGTTAAGACCTGGTTCTTCAAGACCAAGATCAGCCATAAACTCTAACTTATCTTCTTCTTCTAGCTCTGAAAGTTCAGATTCAATTGCAGCACATACAGGGATCACAACCGCATCTTCGTTTGCAGCTATCTCACGAACTTGCTCTAAGAATGGGTTATTTTCAAAACCATCTTCAGTAACATTCGCAATATACATGGTTGGCTTAATTGTTAAGAAGTTAAGTGGCTTAATAGCAGCGAGTTCTTCTTTACTAAGCTCTAAAGAACGCAGTGTTAAGCCTTCATCTAAATGCGCTTTCACTTTTTCTAGTACTTCGTTCTGGAATTTAGCTTCTTTATCGCCGCCTTTCGCTTTTTTAGCATTACGTTGAGCAGCGCGATCCGCAGCTTCCATGTCTGCTAAAACAAGTTCAGTGTTGATAACATCAATATCATCAGCCGGATTTACTTTGCCAGATACGTGAACAATGTTTTCATCTTCGAAACAACGAACAACATGACCAATGGCATCCGTTTCACGAATATTGGCAAGGAATTGGTTACCTAAACCTTCACCTTTTGACGCGCCTTTTACAAGACCCGCAATATCAACGAACTCCATGGTTGTTGCGATTGTTTTTTGTGGATTAACAATCTCAGCCAGTTGGTCTAAACGCGGATCTGGCACGGCAACAACGCCTGTGTTTGGTTCGATTGTACAAAACGGAAAGTTTGCGGCTTCAATTCCCGCTTTAGTTAATGCATTAAATAGGGTTGATTTACCAACGTTAGGTAAACCTACAATGCCACATTTAAAACCCATAATTTTGAACCTTCAGTTAATCAAATTGTTGCCGTAAGCGATTTTACGGCTTAAATGAATGTAGTCTGTTTTGTGCTTTTAACACACCGTCTTTTGCTAAAATTTCCATACAGCGAACAGCTTCATCAACCACAGCGTCGATTTTTTCTTGGTCGGCTTGAGGTGCTTTACCTAAAACCCAGCCTGTTACTTTATCTCTGTGACCAGGGTGACCAATACCAACACGTAAACGCATAAATTCTTTGTTATTGCCCATTTTAGCGATAATGTCTTTCAAGCCATTGTGACCACCGTGACCACCGCCTTTTTTGATTTTGGCGATCCCCGGTTCCATGTCCATTTCGTCATGGGCAACTAAAATATTTTCAGCTGGGATTTTATAAAAATTAGCAAGGCTTGATACCGCTTTACCACTTAAGTTCATATAAGTTGTAGGAATAAGCAGTTTGAATTCTTGGTTGTTGATTATCACTTTGCCAGTAAGGCCGTGATGTTTTGAATCAGGTTTGAGGATGCAATTGTAGCGTTTTGCCAGTTCTTCGATGAACCACGCACCGGCATTATGACGGGTTTGAGCATATTCGGGGCCTGGATTAGCCAGGCCCACAAGCATTTGAATAGTATTCAAGGTGCTAACACCTTAGAAATTATTCTGCAGCTTCTTCAGCTTCTTCAGAAGCAGCGCCTTTAGGAGCGTTTACAGTAACAACTGCTTGGTCGTGGTCTGCACCTTTAGCTAGTTCTACTGAAACAACACCTGCTGGAAGAGCTACGTCAGAAAGGTGAACAGTTGCACCAACTTCGATTGCAGCTACGTCTACTTCTACGAACTCAGGAAGTTGAGCTGGTAAACAAGTGATTTCGATTTCAGTTACGTGGTGAGCGATAGTGTTACCACCTTTCGCAGCAGCTTCTTCGTTGATGAAGTGTACAGGAACCTTAGTGTGGATCTTGTGAGCAGCGTCAACACGTTGGAAGTCTAAGTGAGTTACTTTAGGCTTGAACGGGTGACGTTGGATGTCTTTAAGGATCGCTTCAACAGACTCACCACCGATGTTTAGTGTAAGGATGTGAGTGTAGAAACCTTCATCTTCTTGCGCTTTGATTACTTTGTTGTGGTCAAGCGTTAAAGCAACTGCATCTTTACCAGCACCGTAAAGGATCGCTGGTACTTTATCAGCGTGACGTAGGCGGCGGCTCGCACCAGTACCTAAAACTTCACGTACTTCTGCTTCTAAAGTGTATAATTCGTTAGACATGGATGTCTCCAAAATAAAAGTTAAATTAATGATTAGAGGACTCGCGACCAAATCCTCTACCTTAAAAAGGCGCGCTACTATACCACCGCTGGATGGTAAATTAAACAAAAAAAGCACCCGAAGGTGCTTTTTGTTAAAGTAGGCGTCGTTTAGTGTGTAAACATTGCCGAGATTGACTCTTCGTTGCTGATGCGGCGAATTGTTTCAGCCAGCATGTCTGCAAGGGTCAATACTTTAATTTTATCGATTGAACGAAGCTCATCACTTAACGTGATTGAGTCAGTTACGATAACTTCATCAATAACAGAGTTGCGCAGGTTTTCTGCCGCAGCACCAGAAAGTACAGGGTGCGTTGCATAAGCAAATACGCGTTTAGCGCCATGCTCTTTAAGTGCTTCTGCTGCTTTACATAATGTACCACCTGTGTCGATCATGTCGTCAACGATGATACAGTCACGGCCTTCTACATCACCAATGATGTGCATAACTTGAGATACGTTTGCTTTCGGACGACGTTTGTCGATGATAGCAAGGTCAGTATCGTTCAGTAGTTTTGCAATTGCACGAGCACGTACAACACCACCAATGTCTGGAGATACAACTACAACATCATCAAATTCACGAGACTTCATGTCGTCAAGTAGTACAGGGCTACCAAACACGTTGTCTACAGGCACATCGAAGAAACCTTGAATTTGTTCTGCGTGCAGGTCTACAGTCAATACGCGGTCAACACCAACGCTTGAAAGGAAGTCTGCTACTACTTTAGCTGTGATTGGTACACGAGCTGAGCGAACACGACGGTCTTGACGCGCATAACCGAAGTAAGGGATAACAGCTGTAATACGACCTGCTGATGCACGACGCAAAGCGTCAACCATCACGATTAGTTCCATTAAGTTGTCGTTTGTAGGGGCACAGGTTGATTGAATAATGAAAACATCCGATCCACGTACATTCTCATTGATTTGAACACTGATCTCGCCGTCACTAAAACGACCAACAACAGCATCACCTAACTCGATGAATAAACGTTTCGCAATTTTTTGAGCTAACTCAGGCGTTGCGTTACCAGCGAAGAGCTTCATGTCAGGCACGGTAGGGTTCCTCAGGCACTGAAATTTTTTGGACTAACATGCAATGACGTTGTCAAAACAGGCTAACTTAAACAATTTTACTTCTACTCTTTAAGCCATGACGCTAACTGGCGATGGGCCAGTGATACAGCATGGCTTGGGGCGATAAACCCTTGCCAAGCATTGGGTAATTCAGAGAGTACACGCCGTGCGTTTTGTTCAGAGTCTAGCTCGACAAAACAACACGCTCCCGTCCCAGTCATTCTTGACGGGCCGTATTTTAGCAACCACTGCAGGGTCTTTTCAACCTCGGGGTAGAGCTTTTTAACCAGAGCTTCACAATCGTTGCTGGTATTTTCCATAAACCACTGACTGGTTAGTTTAGGGGTATTTCTAGGTAAATCAGGATGAGTGAAGACTTTTGCCGTACTAATATGAACGTTGGGGAACACCACACAATACCATTTATGTTCAATCTCAACTGCATTGAGTTTTTCGCCAACGCCTTGTGCAATGGCGGTTTTACCATTGATGAAGACAGGTACATCCGCACCAAGTGTTAAGCCTATTTCTGCCAAGGTGTTTAGGTCTAAGTGACATTGCCACAATGAATTTAGCGCTAATAAAGTCGTTGCTGCATCGGATGAGCCACCACCAACACCACCGCCCATGGGCAAACATTTTTTTAAGCCAATCGATACGCCTTGCTCTGTTTGCTTGTATGGCAACAAGGCTTGAGCCGCTTTAAAGATTAGGTTGTCTTCGGTTTTGATATTATTGGTATCACCAATAATACTAATTTGGTTGTCATTCGTTAAGTTGAACTCTAATTCGTCACCAAAATCTAAAAAGGTAAACAAGCTCTCTAATTCATGATAGCCGTCTTCCCGTTGATTATTGATATGTAGAAACAGATTAAGTTTAGCTGGTGCTGTTAGAGTCAAGTTATTCATTATTAAACTGCCATGAATTGAGTTGAATTTTTATTCTTAATTTATCTTGGGTAAGCGAAATTCGTTTTGGTACCCAAAAGCCATCAACCATTTGATAGCTTTGATAGTCGATAAGCCATGTTTTACCTTGTTCATCTGTCCACTTTGCAGACTTAAGGCGTGATTGCGGATCATATTGATTATTGTCACTACGGATGGCACCGGTTAACCAAAGTGGTGCTTTTTCAAAAGGTAATTGAAAGCCACTCAAGCGGGCAATCAATTCACTGCTACTTTGATCAATGTATTGCTCATCCTGATAGGCCATTTCACTGTGATTTTCATGCTCGACTAATTCGAGTAATTGTGTGCCAATAAAGCTAGATAAAATTAGATGTTGGCGACTTTCTTTCAGTTGCCAATTAAAGTTAACGGATTGTCGATCATTGGGCGCAATAAAGGCGACTTTACCACTGGCTTTCCAGTTTTTTTGTGCCTCTAATTGCGACCGCCAATCTGTCTGTGGCGCATCTTGCTCTGTTATTCGTTGGGCACAGCCACTGATAAATAAAAAAAACATGAGCAAAATCAAATGAATTTGTTTCAAATGTTGTTCCTTCCTTTCCATATTCGCAGGATGTTTGATAAAATTCTCGGCTTTCTAGCAGGGCTCGAGCAATTTATTGGTAGCTATGACCATTATCGCACTTGGTATTAATCACAAAACAGCATCAGTTGAATTACGCGAAAAAGTGGCGTTTTCACCTGAGCAATTATCAAACGCATTGTCGCAATTGGCGAGCTCTGAGCAGTTTAAAGAGACCGTGATTGTCTCGACCTGTAACCGAACTGAGCTGTATTGTAGCCTTGAGCATAGCAATTCCCAAGCGCTTCTCAAATGGTTAGCTGATTTTCACTGTATAGACACTGAACAGCTTGAAGATAATGTCTACATTCATCAAAACCAAGACGCCATTAATCATTTAATGCGCGTAGCTTGTGGCTTAGATTCTTTAGTACTGGGCGAGCCGCAGATCCTTGGTCAAATCAAACAGTCTTACAATAGTGCAAAGCAGCACGACTGTGTGTTACCCACTTTTGAACGTTTATTTCAAAAAACTTTTTCAGTCGCCAAGCAAGTAAGAACCGAAACTGATATTGGTGCCAGTGCTGTATCTGTTGCCTATGCGGCAGTTAATCTGGCTAAGCACATTTACGGTCAACTAGATAAAACCAAAGTGCTGCTCATTGGTGCAGGTGAGACCATTGAATTAGTAGCCAGACACTTATATCAACAGCACCCAAAAGCCATCACAGTTGCGAATAGAACAATTGAGCGCGCTAAAAACTTAGCTGAAGAAGTTGAAGCCGATGTGATTTCATTGGCGCAATTGCCAGAAAAACTGCATGACGCTGATATTGTCATCAGTTCAACGGCTAGTACATTACCTATTATTGGTAAAGGTATGGTTGAGCAAGCACTCAAACAACGCCGTTATAAGCCGATGTTGTTCGTTGATATTGCGGTACCGCGAGATATTGAAAGCCAGGTAGGCGAGTTAGATGCGGCTTACCTTTACTCAGTTGATGACTTACAAGCTA
The DNA here is from genome assembly GCF_049257195.1 of Pseudoalteromonas sp. SS15. Taxonomy (NCBI): domain Bacteria; kingdom Pseudomonadati; phylum Pseudomonadota; class Gammaproteobacteria; order Alteromonadales; family Pseudoalteromonadaceae; genus Pseudoalteromonas; species Pseudoalteromonas sp. SS15. The sequence continues at coordinate 325,663 of NZ_JBMMUD010000002.1, read as the reverse complement.
TCGTCAACGAAAACATGGCAAGCCGTGAGCAGGCGGCAGAGCAAGCGCAAGAGATCATACTGCAAAAAACCCATGAATTTGCAAAGTGGCAACGTTCACAAGGGTCGATTGATGTTATTCGACAGTATCGAGACTCGGCGCAAGAAGTAAAAACAGAATTAGTAGAAAAGGCTGTAAATCAGCTACAATCAGGCAAATCAGCCGAAAAAGTGTTGCTTGAATTGGCTAACAAGCTCACAAATCGTTTAACTCACGCACCAACACGGGCAATACAGGCCGCGGCGCAAGAGGGTGATATCGATAAATTGGCCGTGCTTAAACAAACATTAGGAATCGAGCAGGAAAAGTAAATTAATGAAAGAGTCTGTATATCGTAAATTAGAGACCTTAGCCGAGCGCTATGAAGAAGTGCAAGCGATGCTAAGTGATCCAGAAGTTATTGGCGATCAAAATCGTTTCCGTGCCTTATCAAAAGAATACTCAGAACTTGAAGACGTAGTTAAAGCGTTTGCTTCTTACCAGCAAGCCCAAGACGATGTGGCGACAGCTGAAGAAATGCTGAAGGACTCAGATCCTGATATGCGTGAGATGGCGCAAGAAGAATATAAAGAAGCAAAAGCAGCCATTGTAGCCCTTGAAGATGAACTACAAATCTTGATGCTGCCAAAAGATCCGAAAGATAACAACAATGTTTATCTTGAAGTGCGTGCAGGTACAGGTGGTGACGAAGCAGCAATTTTCGCTGGTGATTTATTCCGTATGTACAGCCGTTATGCTGAAACTCAAAAGTGGAAAGTTGAAGTAGTTAGCACCAACGAAGGTGAGCATGGTGGTTATAAAGAAGTGATCGCGCACATCAGTGGTGAAGGTGTTTACGGTAAATTGAAGTTTGAATCGGGTGCGCACCGTGTTCAACGTGTGCCTGAAACTGAATCTCAAGGTCGTGTTCACACGTCTGCATGTACGGTTGCAGTAATGGCTGAAATTCCTGAAGCTGAAGCGATTCAAATTAACCCAGCAGATTTAAAAGTTGATACCTTCCGTGCATCGGGTGCCGGTGGTCAGCACGTTAACAAAACAGACTCTGCAATTCGTATCACGCATATTCCGACAGGCGTGGTTGTTGAATGTCAGGATGAGCGTTCTCAGCACAAAAACCGTGCTAAAGCACTTTCTGTACTAGGTGCACGTTTACAACAAGCTGAAGACGAGAAGCGTCAAGCTGCTGAGGCATCTGAACGTCGTAACCTAGTAGGTAGTGGTGACCGTTCAGAGCGTATTCGTACTTACAACTACCCGCAAGGTCGTATTACCGATCACCGCATTAACCTAACACTTTACCGTCTGAATGAGATTGTAGCCGGTGAATTAGGTGCCGTGATTGACCCATTATTACTTGAACACCAAGCTGACTTATTAGCAGCAATGGGTGACGAGTAATCGTGGCAAACCTAACTGTCGCCCAAGCAATCGCTTGGGCAACCCAAACTCTTCGAAATACCTCTGAATCACCTAAACTAGACGCTGAAGTTTTATTGCTTCATGTGCTTGATAAACCCAAAAGCTATCTATTCACTTGGCCTGAAGCCGAACTTACTGATGTGCAATTGAGTACATTTGATAAGCTGATCGCAGAACGAGAAATAGGCCACCCCGTCGCTCATTTAATCGGTGTGCGCGAGTTTTGGAGTTTAGAACTTGAAGTGAATAACTCGACGTTAATTCCAAGACCTGATACCGAGACCCTAGTAGAAAAAGCGCTTAGTTTAGATTTGCCTACCAATGCAAAAATGCTTGATTTGGGGACTGGCACCGGCGCCATTGCGCTATCGCTGGCATCTGAGCAGCCTAATTGGCAGGTCACTGCGGTCGATTACTCTGAGCAAGCCGTTGCGCTTGCTAAGCGAAATCAACAAAAACTCGCCTTGAATAATGTCACTATTATGCAAAGCGATTGGTTTAGTGCAGTACCAAATCAACAATTTGATCTTATTGTCAGTAATCCGCCGTATATTGATGAACTTGATGAGCATTTAAGCCAAGGCGATGTGCGTTTTGAACCAAAAAGTGCATTAGTTGCACCAGATAATGGTATGGCTGATATTAAACTAATCATTGAGCAAGCGCGGCAATATCTGGCACCGAACGGATATTTGCTTATTGAGCATGGTTATCAACAAGCGCTGTTATTACAAGAGTTTTTTGCACAAATGGCGTATAGCAATATACTTACTATAAAAGATATGGCAGGCTGTGATCGAGTAACCATGGCCCAGTGGCAAGGCAAGCGATAAGAACGCCCTGTGTATTAATAGGACCCCGCGTATGGATGATTTTTTGTTTTCAGATGAGCCGAACGATGTTGTTGAGCCCGATAGCAATGGCGTTTGGAAAGTAATTGTTGTCGATGATGAGCCTGAAGTTCACGCGGTAACTAAGCTTGCTTTAAGTGACTTCGAGTTTCAAAAGAAACGATTAGAGTTTATTAGTGCATACTCAGGTGAGGAAGCGCGTAAGGTGATCCAAGCACATCCAGACGCAGCCATTGTATTACTTGATGTGGTGATGGAAACCGACGATGCGGGGTTACAAGTTGCTAAGTTCATTCGAGAAACCGCTAAAAACAATCATATTCGTATCATTTTAAGAACGGGTCAACCAGGCCAAGCGCCAGAAAGACAAGTCATCGTTAACTATGATATTAACGACTATAAATCAAAAACAGAATTGACAGCACAAAAGCTTTTTACAGTTGTGATGTCGAGTCTGCGTTCTTATCGCGACATTTTAGCTATTGAGCAATCACGTCAAGGTTTAGAAAAGATTATTTGCGCTTCAAGAGACATCTTTTCATCACATTCCTTAGAGCACTTTATTAAGGGGGTTGTACAGCAGCTAACCTCTTTGTTGGGTACTGTCGATGAAGCGATTTATGCGACGTCTTTGGTTGCAAGTAACGACGCGAATCATAATGCTGAACAGCTGGTTGTTTTCACAGGCCGCGGTGAGTTTGAATCTTGTGAAGGTAAACCAATTTCTGAAGTGTTAACCCAGGACCAGCTCCAAGCTTGCTCTACTGCTTTGCAAGAAAAAAGCATAGTTTATAAAGATAATTATTTGTTCGCCTACTGCACCAGTGAGTTTAATCATAGCTCTATGCTATTTGTGTCTGGTATTCCAGATTTTCTAACGGATACACAAAAGCATTTAATTGAAATCTTTTCACAAAATGTGCAACTAGCTTATGAGAATGTGCAACTGCAGGCTGAAGTTGAAGATACCCAACAAGAGCTAGTTTACAGGTTGAGTGAAGCGCTAGAACAACGCTCTACCGAAACAGGCAATCATGTAAAACGCGTTGCGCATATTTGTTATGCGCTCGCTGAAGGGTATGGTTTACCAAGACGTGATGCAGAGTTAGTACGTATGGCCTCGCCGCTTCATGATGTAGGCAAAGTGGGTATTCCTGATGCGATTTTAAATAAGCCAGATAAGCTTGAAGAGCAAGAATGGCAAGTGATGCAGACCCATGCTGAAAAAGGTTATGAGATCTTAAAAGACTCTCGCCGTGAAATTGTCAATGCAGGGGCGATTATTGCTAAAGATCACCATGAAAAGTGGGATGGTTCAGGTTATCCTGCCGGTAAACAAGGTGAGAGTATTCATATTTATGGTCGAATTGTTGCCCTAGCCGATGTCTATGACGCACTTCGTCATAGACGTTGTTACAAGCCTGCTTGGGAGTTAGAGCAAGTTGTGGCCGAAATTAATAGTCAGAAAGGCAAGCATTTTGATCCTAAGCTTGTGGATGTGTTTAATAGCATTATTGACGACTTAGAGGCGATTTTAGTGAAGTATCCAGATAAGCAGAGTAGTTAATTAAATGGAATATATTGCAATCAAACATACTCATGTGATGTTCGCACTGTTGAGTATTATTTTGTTCTACACGAGAACAGTATCTCGTTTTATGTCGGGGAAACTCGCCAGTAATAAAATCGTTTTTATTGGCAGCCACATTATAGACACTTTATTATTGGTTTCAGCTGTCGCGCTGTTAGTTGTTGCGAGTATGAATCCATTACAACAACCATGGCTGACTGAAAAAATTGTTTTAGTGGTTGCTTATATTGGTTTGGGTTTTGTCGTTGCTAAATCGACACAGTTTAAAACGCAGGTTATCGCACTGACAGCAGCTACTATCTCGCTACTCCTCATTGGTTATTTAGCGGGTAGTAAAGCGTCATTTTTACTTTAAGTTTCTTTGAGTAGGCTTTGCCTACTCAACCTCTTCTCATTTTTACCCCATATAACTCCTTCTAAATCAATTAACAAAAACTACTTCTATAAGGCGCTACATTAATTCCTATAAAAAATGTTAGACTAGCCGATTAATAAGTAAGAGTAATAGTTAAGGTCGTTGGTATTTATGACTGATATCTGGTTCGATGAACAAGACAGTAGTGCAGACTACATACCACAGCATACATTATTTAGATGCATCGACGCTGAGCGTCAGTGGGATGCGCAGATAAATCTAGAAGAGAGTTACTGCCAGCTTGCAGAACTTGAATTAGCTGTTGATCAATTATGTCGCGAACATACCGAAACACATACATTGATCGATGCGCTTTTAGATGCGTTTTATACCCGTTGGTTATTCAGTGGCAGCAATCAAAACGAAGTTGAGTACAAGTTAAATAGTGTCAATTATGTATTGAAAATGCGCACTGGCAATGCCACTTCTCTTGCTTTGATTTTGACGCATTTACTGCAACGTGCACAGCTTGATGTGAACATGGCATTTCACCAAGGCGATATCATGGTTCATATCGCTTTAAGTGCTGAAGAAGGGTATATCGTAGAGCCTTGCGGCGGCAACCAAACTTGGTATATCAATCCTGAAAATGACAGTAAAGACGAAGAGCCTTACGAGTTATTGTTAGGTGATGAAGCATTTAAGCTATATCTCGCTCAGCAGAAATGGGCGTTTATCACAGCAGATAAGTTTGGTCATGCTTTAAGTTGCGTTGAACAGTTGATGGATTTACTCGGTGATGACCCGTATGAACGTCGTGATAGAGGGTATCTGCTCAATCAGATAAATTGCCCTAAATTAGCTAAAGCTGATTTACAGTTTTTCGTCGATGAATGTCCTGATGATCCAACGATTGAGATTATTCAGCATCAAATAGAAGAGTTACAAGACTACAATCATGTAGTCCACTAATAAGAATAATTAGCGAGCTTTAATATTTATGCCAAGTTTAGTGTGGCGTTAAAGCATGCTTTACAAACTCCCGAGTAGACATCTATTAGATTTCTATTACTAAAAGAATTAGGAAAGTTATGAACACGCAAATCGTAAAAGTTGCAGATATTGAAGTGGCAAACGACAAACCGTTTGTATTATTTGGTGGTATGAATGTGTTGGAATCGCGTGATCTTGCAATGCAAATTGCTGAGCACTATGTTGAAGTAACCAGCAAGCTAAACATTCCTTACGTATTTAAAGCATCTTTTGATAAAGCAAACCGCTCTTCAATCAACTCTTACCGTGGTCCAGGCATGGAAGAAGGTCTGAAGATTTTCGAAGAGATTAAAAAGACCTTCAATGTTCCTGTGATCACCGATGTGCACGAACCATTTCAAGCAGCCCCGGTTGCTGAAGTAGCTGATATCATCCAGCTTCCAGCGTTTTTAGCACGTCAAACAGATTTAGTGGTGGCGATGGCAAAAACTGGCGCTGTGATTAATGTGAAAAAACCACAATTTTTAGCGCCGCATGAAATGCGTCATATTATCAAGAAGCTGAATGATGCAGGTAACGACCAAGTTATTTTATGTGAGCGTGGAAGTAGCTTTGGTTACAACAACCTAGTGGTTGACATGCTGGGCATGGATGACATGAAGCACATGGCACCTGTGATGTTCGATGCAACTCACGCGCTACAACGCCCAGGTGGTCGTTCCGATTCTGCTGATGGCCGTCGTGCTCAGGCAACTGAACTTGCACGTAGTGGCATGGCGTTGGGCCTAGCAGGTTTATTTATTGAAGCACATCCAAATCCAAACGAAGCAAAGTGTGATGGCCCTTGTGCATTACCACTGGCTAAGTTAGAAGGCTACTTAAAGCAAATGAAAGCGGTTGACGATTTAGTGAAAAGCTTCGAACCACTAGATACAAGCGCAGCCGACTTATAATAATTATAAAGAGCAGCAAATTTGCTGCTCTTTAGTTTGGTTTAAAGAATTATGTCTAGAAGACTCCCGCCATTAAACGCCCTAAAAGCTTTTGAAGCTGCGGCACGTAATTTGAGCTTTACCAAAGCTGCAGAAGAATTGTATGTCACACAAGCTGCTGTCAGTCATCAGATTAAAACCCTTGAAGAGCACCTTGGGTTAAAACTCTTCTTGCGTAAAAACCGCTCCTTACTTCTGACCGAAGAAGGGCAGGGTTATTACTTAGACATAAAAGAAATTTTTAATCAGTTGGTTGATGCCACCGATAGGTTATTAGCGCGTGGCGCAAAAGGGTCATTAACGGTATGTTTAACACCAAGCTTTGCTATTCAATGGTTGGTACCGCGGCTAAGTAAGTTCCATGAGCTTCACCCTGAAATTGATGTGCGAATAAAAGCCCAAGACGATGAAGAAAACTCGTTAACGGATGATGTAGATGTGGCTATTTACTATGGCCGTGGTAACTGGAACGGGGTAGAGGCCTACCAGCTTCACAAAGAATATTTGGTGCCTTTATGTAGTCCGTTTCTACTAACCGGCCCCAAGCCGCTTCATGCACCATCAGATTTAAGCCAGCACACTTTACTGCATGATACCTCTCGTAGACCTTGGAAAGCGTGGATGAAAACCGCTGGGGTACGTGATGTACCGGTAAACCAAGGACCTATCTTTAGCCACTCATCCATGGTGTTACAGGCTGCGATCCATGGTCAAGGCGTTGCGCTGGGTAACAGTGTATTAGCAAAACCTGATTTAGATGCGGGCCGTTTAGTCATTCCTTTCAGTCACAGTTTAGAAAGTAAAAACGCGTTTTATCTAGTGGTTAGAGAGGCGCAAGCTGAACTGGGTAAAATCGTTTCGTTTAAAGAGTGGATGCTCAGTATGGTTGAACAAGAGGAACAAGAATGATCCAATGGATTAAAGCAGATAACCCTAAAGCACAATTTATTTTTGCCCACGGGGCAGGGGCTGGTAGTGACTCTGAGTTTATGCAAGATATGGCTAATAAGCTGGCTGAGCATGGCGTACAAGTTGGCTTATTCGATTTTGAATATATGCAAGTTGCCAAACAAACCGGTAAGCGCCGTCCACCGGATAGAGCCCCTAAATTACTCGCCTATTTTGAGAAAGTATTAGCATCAGTCGATGCTGATTTACCTCTATTTATCGGTGGCAAATCAATGGGCGGCAGAATGGCCTCATTGTTAGTGACAGATCACTCTTTACCTGTAAAAGGCGTGATTGCTATGGGTTATCCGTTCCACCCACCAGGTAAACCAGAAAAACTGAGAACGGAGCATTTTGCTGATATTCCTTGCCCATTTTTAGTATTACAAGGTGAGCGAGATACCTTTGGTACACAAGCTGAACTAGCCCAAATGTCATTTGCTAAAGCGCCAATGTTTCAATTTTTTGCCGATGGCGATCATTCACTAAAACCACGAAAGAAAAGTGGTTTTAGTGAAGAAGCACATCGTCTGGACGCTGCAAAAGCCACCTCAGAATTTATAGAGCAACACCTGAATGACTAAACTATTTTTATTGATAGGCAGTGCATATTGCATGTTATCGGTGGTGCTAGGCGCCTTTGCCGCTCATGGTTTGAAAAAACATGCCTCTGAGTATGCGGTCGATATTTTCAAAACCGCTGCCGAATACCAAATGTTTCATGGTTTGGCCTTGATATTAGTGGCGATGCTGATTAAACAAGGTTTAAAACTGAATGCGTCAGGCTGGTTATTTACCTTTGGCACCATTTTATTCAGTGGCAGCTTATACTTGCTGGCGCTGACCGAATGGCGCTTTTTAGGCCCGATCACGCCAATTGGCGGCGTGTGCTTCATTTTAGGTTGGTTGCTTTTAATGGTCAAATCAGCCAAACATAAATTTTAATTAAAGAGATTTGAGAACACCTATGTCGAGTGTTGTGATTTATTGTCGTAGTGGCTTTGAAAGTGATGCCGCAGCTGAAATTAACCATCATGCAGCCTTACAAGGCGTTGCAGGCTATGTAAAAGCCAAGCCAAATACGGGTTATGTGAGTTTTGAAACCTATGCAGCAAGCGATGCAGAATTGCTCATTAAGAAAATCGACTTTCAAAGCTTGGTATTCGCAAGACAGTGGTTTGCAGGTGTCTTTGTCAGCAAGATGTCGATAGAAGATCGTGTCAGCGAAGTAAAAGCCGTGGTGGCTGACTTCCCATTATGTGGTGAGTTGCGTGTAGAAACTCCAGATACCAATGAAGGCAAAGAGCTTTCAAAATTCTGTAAGAAGTTTTCAACGCCGCTTGCGAAAAGTCTAGAAAAGCAAAACAAGCTGACTCGTGCAGTGAAGAAGAACCGCCCAGTATTACATGTGATGTTTTTAGCAAACGATACGGCATTTGTGGGTTATTCTTTCCCGAGCAATAACTCGCCTTTCTTTATGGGTATTCCGCGTCTGCGTATGCCAAGTGATGCGCCAAGCCGCTCGACATTAAAACTAGACGAAGCCTTTCACGTTTTTGTGCCGCCAGAAGAAATAGAGCAGCGCGTTCAGCCAGGCATGCGTGCCGTAGATTTAGGGGCGTGCCCAGGTGGTTGGACCTACCAACTTGTTCGTCGAGGCATGTTTGTCGCTGCCATAGATAACGGGCCGATGAATCAGAATTTAATGGATTCAGGTCAGGTCAAACACTTCAGAGAAGATGGCTTTAAGTACTTACCAGAAAAGCGCAATAACACTTGGTTAGTATGCGATATGGTAGAAAAGCCGAAGAAAGTGACAAACCTAATGTTAGATTGGATGGTGAATGGCTTTGCTAGCGAGTTAATCTTTAACTTAAAGCTACCCATGAAGAAACGCTTTGAAGAGGTGTATCAGTGCCTAGAGTTAATTCGTGAAGAGTTACCTAAGTACGAGATTGAATATACTTTGCAAGCTAAACATTTATACCATGACCGTGAAGAGATCACAGTACAAGTGCAAATACACAAGATCCCACAAAAACTATTCAGTTAACGTTTAAAGCTAAAAATAATAAAGCCCTGACTTATTCAAGTTCAGGGCTTTTTTTGTATTTAATGTAATAGTTTAATTTGAGGTCAGGTTATTTTAGCGCGAGATATACTCTTGCGCTGTCATAGCAAAGTACTCAACCTGAGAATGTAAAATATGAGTGGGATTCGGGTCGACCACTTCAACTGGAATATTGTTGTGGCGGGCAATCTCTAATGCCATATTGGTGATATTGACGCTAAACGAGGTCCCCATGAATACCATTTTATCTGCGTCTAGCATCTGTTGTTGCGCTCGGCTGATTTCGTATAACTCAGTGTAGTATTCATCAAACAGCAGCACATAAGGCTTTAATGATTCATTCAAAATAGGCCCATGTTTACCTATTTTAAATAACTCAAGTAGCGAGCTTTCTAAGTTTTCTTCATCCACCTTATCCCAAGGTGCTTTAATACGCTCAACATCATCGCCTTGGCGATGAAATAAAGTGACTTCATCCAATCGACCGTGAATTGAAATGTAATCAGGATTACCCGCTTTACCGTCTAAGCCATCGATGTTTTGTGTGATCAGAGTTTTGTCAGCAAGCCAATGATGCACCTTATTGGGTCCGTGATGGCGGTAAGTGGCAAAACGGTTGTAATACCATTTTAAAAACTCACCAGGGTTGTGCATATACATATCACGCGTCGCCATTTGCTGTGGTGTATAGTTGCGACTACCAATCGTCCAAAAGCCATCTTCCCCACGAAAGGTAGGAATACCACTTTCAGCACTGACGCCTGCGCCCGTGATATATAAAGTTTTGTCAGTCTTCGTCATGTGGTTTGCTCCTAAAGTGCTGACATTAAGTTACTGTAATCATCGCGCCAAATAAATGTTGGCTTTTGATTTGGCCAAGGGCTCTGAAGGTGCTTAAAGCTTGCAATTGCCTGCTCATCAAAGGTTAAAGTGACCCAGTGCGTGTTGTGCTCATGCGCTTGCTTGGCTTTTGTTTCAAAGAAGTGCACTTTAAGTTTAAGCTCGTCAGCAAGGCCGCGCATGAGGGGCGTGAGATCTAAATGACTATTAGAGATATGTATTGCTAAAACGCCATGCGCTTTAAGTTGTGATAAATATAGTTGCATGGCTTCAAGCGTTAACAAGTGCATAGGAATGGCATCGCCACTGAATGCATCTAAGATAAGGGCATCAAATCGGTTTACTTGGCCTTGCTCTTTTTGTTTTTGAAGTTGCACGCGACCATCTCCAACCACATATTCAATCTGTGCTTTACTGTTATTTAAGTAGCTAAAGTGACTTTGCGCAGTTGCCACAACATTAGGGTTTAGCTCGTAAAACGTATAGTTATCACGATGCTTACCGTAAGCTGCTAGAGTACCCGCACCTAAGCCGATAAAGCCCACTTGCGCACCGTTGGCTTGACTATTAAGTAGTTGAGCCACTGCCGTTTCAAAGCGGTAGTAACTTTGTGGTTGACCTTGTAAGTAAGTGGGTTCAATGATCTCAGTACCATGAGAAGTGGTGCCATCTATTAGGCGGCGCTCCATTTGTCCATTGATAGAGACTTCTTTGACCGACAATAAGCCATAAAAGTTACGTAACCTCAATGTGTCATGGTTGGTAAATTGACTGTTTAGCCAGATAAAAGTCGGGGCAAGTAGTACCAGCACGCCGCCTGCCACAAGCACCATATTCCGGCTTTTTGCAAACTGCTCGGTACTTATTAAAGAATAAATGAAAAGCGCCAATACAAGGCCTAAAGCCAGAGGGTACTCATAAAACAAAGTAAATATCTCAGGCGCGATAAAAGTAATTGCTGCAGTGCCTAAAGCCCCACCTAAAGATATCATTAAATAAAACTGCGTCAGTTTAGACTGATGTGGTTTGGTCTTCTCAAGCTCACCATGGCAGATCATACAGGCACTGAATAACACGGTTGAATAGAGCACAATTTGACTGAGTAAATCGAGTTGGCTGCCAATAAAGAACAGCATCAAGCCAATAAAACTACTGAATGCGAACACTGCCAGCCAAAACCAGCGTTGGTAAACCTTTGCCGAGTGGAAGCATAAAATAAACGTCAGTAAATAGAGCGATAAAGGCAGCAGCCATAAAAAAGGAATAGGCGATACATTCTGTGTCATCGCACTGGTGGTTGCCGTTAACATGATCACACCACAGGCACTGAGCAATAGCCATAAAGGCAGACGCTTATCCAGTGTCGAAGTACCTTCATTTGATTGCGCTGTCTGAGTGTAATTGTTTTGCTTAAGTGCTAAGCCAATGAAACCTGCAAATAATAAGACAAACACACCATAAACAAGGCTCCAAGCCCAAGATTGTGCAGACAGAGTTAACCAAGGTTCAAATATAAACGGGTAACTGAGTAGCGCCAAAAAAGAGCCAATGTTTGAGTAACTATAGAGTTTGTAAACTTTGCTGTTGAGCGATTGAGATTGCCAACTTTGTAATAGCGGCGAAGTTGCAGCAAGCACAAAATAAGGTAGACCTACGCTCAGTGCAAGTTTAAGAAGCAATGCGAGCTCTGGAGAAGCTTGTTCCTTAATATCACTATCAGATAGACCTAAAGGTAAAGCGAGTAAGCTAACGAGTAAGAGACTCAAGTGCACAATTTGCTGTTTTTTTATATCAAGAAATTTAACCAGCAGGTGTGCATAGCAATAGCCAGCGAGTAAAAAGGTTTGAAAAAACAGTAAGCAGGTTGTCCAAACTTGTGCGCCACCACCAAACACGGGCAGCAAAGATTTAGCTAACAAGGGCTGAACTTGAAACAACAAAAACGCACTTATAAAGATCACGACAGTGGCGAGCATGCAGAGCCTTTTCTCTTTGGAAAATTAATTATTGCGCACTTTAGAGTGTTAACCATATAGATGCAAATTCACGGCTTGTTTAATCACAGTTATTAAATTAATCAACGGTAGATATTGTTATTTTATCTCATTTTCTTAAACAGGGACTTTAATGTGGATATGATATAAGATAACATTTTGTGTTGTTATATTATCTCTCTGGTGTTTTAGATGAAATTAAAATTATTAAGCAGTGCAATTTTATTAGCCATGCTAAGTGGCTGTGGTAATAGTAGTAAAGTTGAAGAAATCACGCCGACTGAACAAGTAGAACAAGACTCAAGCTCGGGTACAGACACTAATACCGATTCTGACCATGCTCACAAAATTGAATATCCGCTAGGTCGACTTGCGGTTTCATTTGCTGATGAAAGTAATGTTTCAGTTTATGATCTTACAAAAAATGAACTATTAGAAACAGTTACTTTAACTAATCCAGTTTCGGCCCTTTATGCGAGCCCAGAAGGTCGCTATGTGGTAGCTATTCAGCGTGAGCATAACCATGTTGAGTTTATTGATGGCGGTATTTTCTTAGAAGCTCATGGTGATCACTTTCATCTAGAACAAGAAGATGTTCAGGCGGTGAGCTTTGAATTAGCAGAAACAAAACCAACACATTATGTACCAGGTGGTGAGCATGCATTGGTATTCTTTGACGGTGATAAAGATACTCAAGCAGATGCAGGGTTTGCTTTAATTTCAGATGAAGGCATTGCTGAAGCAAAAACCGATGCTCATCATGAATTTAATACTTTCATGCATGGTACAGGTGAAATTCGCGGTGAGTATGTGATTTCTACACTGCGTGATACAGAGGTTGAAAACTCATTACCTAACCGAATCGCTTTATTTGAACAGCATGGCGACCACTTCCATCAAGAGCAAGAGTTCGAACATAAGTGCCCAGGGCTTCATGGTAGCGTGCAAACAGAAGAGTTTGTTGCTTTCGGTTGTACTGATGGCATCGTTGCAATTGAAGAAGAATCAGAAGTATTTACCTCTAAGCACATTGCTTATCCTGAAGGTTTTCCTGAAGGCAATCGCATAGGTAAATTTATCGGCCACCCTGAGAACCACACTGTCATTGGTTTATCTCGTTTAGGTCCTTATTCAGTAAACTTAGAGACAGGTGAAATCAAAGCTTTTGCATGGCAACCAGAAGGTGTTGAAAAGTATCTTGCATACGCAGGTAATGCAAAGACAGGCAACGCATTAGTGCTAGATGATCAAGGTTACTTAAATATTTTCCATGGCGAACACGACTGGGAAAATGAAGCGCGTATTCAAGTTTTAGAAGAAATTGAAGAAGGTGCTACTGCTAAGATCATTGCAAACATGGCGCACCACATTGTGTACGTCGCTTATGGTGAGCACCTATACGCAGTAGACACTGAAGCAAAAACAAGCACTGAAATTCAGCACTTTGATAAGCCAATCGCAAACCTTACTTGGGTAGGTGCGTTTGAAGCTGAAGAGCATGATCACGAGCACTAATTAAACTTTTTTGTTTAACAGACTCCCACTAAAAATGGCGACCAGTAGGTCGCCATTTTTTTTCGGAAATTTAAATTACATAGAGTTAAACTTCACGATAGTTTTTACGGTAGTTTTCAACCCATAGCTTGGTTGCGCCACATACCGCAACAGGCATTACGATTAAGTTTACGAAAGGAATCGAGGTTAAAACAAATACTGCAAAACCAAACCCGTACGATAATCCTTGCTCGCTTTTTAGGTCGTCTTTCATTTGCTTGAAATGAATTTTGTGATTATCAAACGGATAGTCGTTGTACTGAACGTTGTACATCCAACAGGTAAATAGCACCCACATGATTTGCCCGAATACAGGGAGTATCCAAAGTAAAATAAAGAAACCGATTGCCCTAGGAAGATAGTAACAAAGCTTAGTCCACTCTCGTCCAAGCATACGCGGTACGTCTTTCAAGGTGTCTGACAGCTTATCGTCATTGATAGGTTGGCCTGTTAAATAGAGCTCCACTTTTTCACTAAGCAAGCCATTAAAAGGCGCGGCGATGAAATTGGTTATCACAGTGAAAACCATGGAGTAGGAGAATAAGATCACCAAGATAGCAATCGGCCACATCAGCCATTCAAGCCAACTTAACCAAGATGGCAGCAAGTTGTTGATGTATTCAAAGCCTTGAACTAGCCAATCATATAAAAAGAATAAAGAACTGCCGAATAGCAAAACGTTAATAAACAATGGAATAAATACAAAGCGCTTTAGTCCTTTTTGGGTTATTAACGAAAACCCTGCAATGAAATACTCAATACCTTTGCCTAACTGCACAACTAGCCTCAACAATTATATGTACACGTTTTTAGTATAAAGTGTTCCAGAGACAGCGACTAGCGCTTATGGTAACAAACTATGTCAAAGAGGAAGCTTGCGTTCAGCAATAAGGTTATTTAGGCAATTCAACGTTGTAACGTTTCGCGTACCATAAAAAGAAAGGTAACTCGATGACAGAGAAGCTGACAAGTGTAAACCACACCCAATTAACTTCAGTGAAAACTAAAGTGAAAGTTTGAGGTGAGCCCATATATACAGAGCCGACGACAAACAAAGAAATCACCGATGCAATTAAATCTTGTAGAGAGATCTTCTTAAAGTCATTGCCCGCATATTTTGGGTTTGCATAAAAGTAGGCAACAAACAGCACAATAAAATTAACCGCGATAATTGCAAATTCAGGAGTCATAATCGATAAACTGTTTAATAAAAACGCGAATAGTGTAGCGTTATGCGGATCTACTGTCCAAATAAAAGAAAGGAAAAAGGCGAGTAAAGTAACCCGCCTTTGTGTTAGCTCAAGCTTTTAATAGCGATTAGAAAGTATAAGTCGCTGAAATACCGAAAGTACGCGGGTCAATAATACCAGCGTTGCCATAAGGGTCACGGGCATTTGCAGGTGAACGATGAGTTACTGCTTGTCTATCTAACGCATTATTCACGAACACATTGAATAGCCAGTTCTCCAATTCATAGTTGGCATGCACTCGAACCAGAGAGTAGTTACCCGCTTTCTTTTCTGGTTCATTCGTAAACGTCCCAAAAAACTCATCAACATAATTACCAGAAAGGCCTACATTGAAAGCATCATTGATCCAATACTTAACACCAGCATTGGCGGTGATTTTGGGTGCTGAGTTGAGCTCTTTACCATCTAAGTCTTTGAAGGTTTCAGTGCCATCTTTCATTTCAGTCTCAAGAAGACCTAGGCCACCGGTCACTTGTACACTGTCTGAGAGCATGGCCGACACTTCTAGTTCAAGGCCGTAT
Organism: Pseudoalteromonas sp. SS15; assembly: GCF_049257195.1. Taxonomy (NCBI): domain Bacteria; kingdom Pseudomonadati; phylum Pseudomonadota; class Gammaproteobacteria; order Alteromonadales; family Pseudoalteromonadaceae; genus Pseudoalteromonas; species Pseudoalteromonas sp. SS15. Next base: position 310,242 of record NZ_JBMMUD010000002.1, on the reverse strand, counting down.
GTATCAACGCGGGCGAGGTTATCAATGTTCCTATTCGGACCAACAGCTTGATAACCTTGGTAGGCATTGAAGAATACATTGGCACTGAAGTTAACATTGCCATCATTCAATGAGCTTCTTAGACCAGCTTCGTAGGTGTTCACATATTCAGCATCGTAATAATAGTACTGCTGCGTCATCCAGTTAAAAGCACCGCCGGCAGAGTTATAGCCTCGGCGTGCACTGATGTTTGCGGTATGTTGTTCATTTATTTTATATTGCAGAACCACTTTAGGTAAGCGAATGGTATTTTCTTGATCAAGTATAGAACGTGAGCGATGAACCAGTTGTTCACCCTCCATCGTATTTTCTATGTAATCACGGAACTGTGATTCTTTTTCTACACGTAGGCCTGAGATCACACTGAATTGTTCACTGATGCTGTAGCTGACTTCACCGTAGACTGCGCGTGAGTCACTACTGTCGTTACCTTGATATAAGAAGCCTGTATGGCTTTGGTAATCTTGCTCTCGTTCAAAATAAGCCAGACCAATAAAGCCCTTAAGCGCTGCATCATCTAAACCAAAGTTATACTTACCATCAAAAGTCACGTTCTTTTCATTCATAATGAGTAGCTGATTTCTCGCTTCAACTAATTCGTATGAATTAAAGCCCCACCTGTGATCCATATATGCCCACAACACATCGACGCTGCTATCCTTATCAATTGTGTAGTCGACATTTAATTTTGTTGTGCGTGTATCTGTGTCCATATTTCTTTCGAAATTCGGTACGAAGGCCCAAGGATCGTCATTTCTAAAATAGCGACGGCCTGAGTTACCTTCTTCACTGTTGCTGTCAAAACTTAACATAGTAGAAAACCCTTCAAGGGCTTTTGGCTTCCACAATAGCTTAGTGCCATAACGCGTGGTTTTGAGTTTGTCTAAATCAAATTCAGGGTCGTGGGTTGGGTGAATGATGCTGTTATCATAATCATTGCCTTGAAGACCTTGCGCTGTGAATCTAAATGCTAATTCATCTTCAATAATAGGGCCTGATGCCATCACAGAAGTATCAATATAATCACTTTGATTACGGTATCCAAGCCTACCTGCGGCTTCCCAATCAAAACTTGGATCTTTGGTTTTAATGAAAATCATGCCACCAATGCTGTTTCGGCCATTAGTCGTTGATTGAGGGCCGCGAAATACTTCGATTTGTTCTACATCCCAGATACCTGAGTCACCGGTTAAGTCAGCCATATAAGGTTGATAAATGCCATCAACCAAAATTGAAACACGGCCCTTAGCACCGCCTGTTACACCATTAAAGCCTGCGGCAGCACCATTACCGGATACACCGCGAATGTCAGGTAAAGCGCCAGGTTTAACAACCACATTGGCAATTTCAGAGACTGCTGAAGTAACGCTTAAATGAGTCAATGTTTTAAGCAATTCTTCATTGATTACTGACACAGAAGAAGCGGTATCTTTTAACGTTCTATCGGCTTTTTCACCCATGATAACAATGGTTTCCATTGATTCATGAGTTGTGTTGTCATCTTCAGCGAAAGCAGTTGTATTTAAAAACGCACAAGATAGTGAAGCTGCAATTAAGTGCTTGGTAAACATCTTAGACATTATGAGATCCTCTCAATAATTTTTGGATATAGGTCGGCTTTCCTACCGATACTTGGTATGGATGCGCATGCCGAGCTCGTCGAGTTGACTGTTGAATATATAAGTGCAGAGAATTCAACGGCGGGGATTATAGGTACAAGGTTGTCAAATGTAAATGCAAATAATTATCAGTAATGGTGATTTAAATCAAAATAAGCAGTTCTGGTGCTGAACGGTCGCAATCTGTTTGTGTTTATAAATATCAGGTATAATCGCCAAGGTCTTTTGTGGGGTAACTATGATTTCTAAAAACCAACTAAAATTATTGCGTGCATTGGCGCAGAAAAAATATCGCAAACAACATAATTGTTATTTAGTGCAAGGAGAAAAAAATATCCTTGAGTTGTTTGCTGCCAATATGCCAGTAAAACAGTTATTTGCCTCACCTGCATTTATTACTGCCCATAACGATAAAATTCTTGCCGATGACATTGTTGAAGCCGATGAAGAGAGTTTAAGTAAAGCGAGCACGTTAGTAAGTAACAATGCAGCCATTGCCATTGTCACTATGCCAGAGCCAAGCAGCATAGACACATCAGGCCTCGTGTTAGCGCTAGATGGGGTATCAGATCCTGGAAACCTAGGCACCATTATTCGCGTGGCTGACTGGTATGGTTTGAAGCAAATCGTGGTGAGCCTAGATTGTGCTGACCATTTTAATCCTAAAGTGATCAGCGCGACCATGGGCTCGTTTGTTCGTGTTAATGTGATCCGCACTGACTTGTCGGCATTTTTAGTGGACTATGACGGCGATGTTTATGGCGCATACCTTGGTGGTCAAAGTGTCCATAAAACGCAGTTTGCTGCAAAAGGGGTGTTGGTGATGGGAAGCGAATCTCATGGTATTCGAGAGCAAGTTGCACCTTTCATTAACCAAAAGATCACCATACCTGCTTTTGGTGGGGCAGAGTCGCTGAATGTGGCTATGGCGACTGGGATCATCCTAGATAACATAAAACGCCAAGCTTAATCTTTGAAGATTATTTTGTTATTGTTTTCAATTAACTAAAGTAACCCTAGCAAATCATGCGGCTGACCCATATTAAGCTTGCTGGCTTTAAATCATTTGTAGAGCCCAGCAAGATCCCATTTCCAGATCAGATGACCTGTGTGGTCGGCCCCAATGGCTGTGGTAAGTCTAATGTGATTGACGCAGTACGTTGGGTGCTGGGTGAAAGCTCAGCAAAAAACCTGCGTGGCGATGCTATGACAGATGTTATTTTTAATGGCTCAACACACCGTAAACCTGTCTCTCAAGCTTCAGTAGAACTTTTCTTTGATAATACTTCTGGTGTGTTACAAGGCAGTCTCGCCAATCGAAATCAAATCGCGATTAAGCGTTTAGTAACCCGAGACGGCCAGTCATTGTATTTTCTCAATGGCAGCAAATGTCGTAAACGCGATATCACTGATATTTTCTTAGGCACAGGCCTTGGGCCGCGTAGTTATGCGATAATTGAACAGGGGATGATCTCTCGCTTAATTGAAAGCCGCCCACAAGAGCTGAGAGTATTTTTAGAAGAAGCAGCCGGTGTTTCTAAATACAAAGAGCGACGCCGCGAAACGCAAACCCGTATTCAAAGTACCCGTGATAACTTAGAGCGCTTGTTAGATATGCGCCAAGAGCTGAAAAATCAGCTTGATAAACTCTCGGTACAAGCAGAGCAAGCCAAACAATATCGTGAGCTTAAGCGTGATGAGCGTTTGCTCAAAGGCCAAGTTGCAGTCATTAAATGGCAAAAGCTAAATGCACAACAACAGCAAAAAGCCGCTGAAATCGCTGAACTTGAAAAACAAATCCGCTTTTTTAGTGACGCCCATCAAGGTCATGCTGATGTGCTTTCAGCACTAGAAGCAAAACTTGAACAAGACACCCATAAACTAGAAGACACACAACAGCAAAAGCATCGTATTCATACCGAGATAATTCGCTTTGAACAGCAAAAACTCAGTGCACAGCAACAAAAGACGCAACTACAAGCTGACATAGATAAACAAAAACATGCATTTAAAGAAGCACAAGATGCACTGCAAACTCTGCAACATGCGCAAACTGAGTTTACTGAGCAACAGCAAGTGGCAGAGCAAGGGCTTGAACAAGCGAAAGACGCGTTATTCAAAGCACAAAGTACCTTTGAATCGTCACAAGCAGAACATAAAGCTCAACAAGCGAAGTTAAATGCAGGGCAGCATGAACTATCTGAGCAGCGCCAAGCACTTCAGCAAGCAGAACAAAACCTTAAGCAAGCAGAGTTATCGCTGACTCACTTGCAGGCAAATATTGCAGATGTGGCAAAGCAAATTGAACAGCAGCAAAGCCAATCAGTCACAAAAGAGCTCGATGCAGCAAAAGCCGAATTTAATCAGCTTGCGAAACAAATGGCAGGGCTACAATCGCAGGCCAAGCAACTGGCTGTTGCTTTAGATGATGCACAGACTAGTTATTCAAAGGCCGAGCTTGAAGAGCGCGAGCGCGTGCAAAAGGTCAGTAGCTGCAAAGCAAATATCAGTGCGTTAGAGAATGTGCTTAGCTCACTGACCGAGGACGTACAGCAGACGCTACTGCAAACCTTATCCGTCAATGCGAGTGATGCAGCGATTGTTGAAAGTGCGCTGCTTGGCATGACGTTATTACCTGTAAGCGAAAGCATCACTGAGCATGGTGTCTGGAATAACACCCAAGCGCTTCGCGAGGGCTCAGTTGCAAGTTTACTGCAGGGGCAGGTTTACCCTGAATTTTTAAACCAGATCCAATTACTTGAACAAGGTCAGCGATTTACTCCTGAGCAAGGCTGGTGGATGGCCGTTGATGGCGAAGGTAACTTGTATGGTGAGAACTTTAGAGTTAGTAAGTCTAAACAAACCTCAGTGGGCTTATTAACACAGCAAACGCAATTAAATGAACTTAACGACGAATTACCAAAACTAATCGCAGACGTTGAGCAAGCAAAAGCGCAAAAAGAAGCCTTACAAACGCGTTTAAAAGCAGCGCAACAAGATGTTGAGAGTAACAGTGCCAATATTCACCAAATCGCACAGGGTATGGCGAAGGCACAAACTCACTCCGAGCTATTAGAAAAACAACATGCCAATTGGCAGCAAACACTCGAACAATATCAACAAAAGCAAGGCTCGCTTCAAGCACAATTAACTGAGCAAGCAGCACCTATTGCCAAGCAAAAACAACAGATTGCGGACATGGTAGCTGCCCTTGAGTTACTTCAAGCGCAGCAAATTGAGTTACAAACTCAGGCTGATGAACAAGAGCAGGCCTATATTCAGGCTGCAAGTCACTCGCAAACGGCTCAGCAAGCATTGCATCAGGCTGAGCTTGAGTTGCAAAAAGTACAAAATACGTGGCAACTTGAGCAAACAAAACAGCAACACAGCCAAAGCGTGTTAAATAGCGCCTTAGAGCGACTCGAAACCTTACAGCAGCAATTAGAAGACCAACAACTGCCACTGCTCGAGTGTGAAGAGCAGTTGATGATTTTAGTCGAGCAGCATCAAGAAATTGAAATTCAGCTAGAGCAGTATCAAGCGCAAAAAGCGCAAGCCCAAAAAGCACTGCAAGATAAACAAGCGAGTTTGCAAGACGCACAATCAGGCGTAACAAAAAAACAAAATCAGCTTCAGCAGCTTAAATTAGCAGAGCAAGAGCTAATGATTAAAGCGCAGTTGATGCTAGAACCCCTTGAAGAGTTACAGCAAACACTCAAAGATATTTTGGCAAGCTTGCCAGAAAATCCTAAGCTGGTGAGCTTTCAGTCAAAGTTACAAAACACTACTGCGCAGTTGTTGGAGTTAGGTGCGGTAAACCTCGCTGCGATTGAAGAATATGACCAAGCCCTAGAGCGCAAAACGTATTTAGACGAGCAGCTTGATGATTTAACTGCCGCACTCGAAACCCTTGAAGGCGCTATTCGTAAAATAGACCGAGAAACCAAGCAGCGCTTTAAGCAAACCTTTGATCAAGTAAACAAAGACTTTGCTGGGTTGTTCCCGAAAGTGTTTGGGGGGGGTCAAGCTTATCTAGAGTTGACCTCAGATGACCTGTTAGAAACCGGTGTTGCGATTATGGCAAGGCCACCGGGCAAGAAAAACTCAACAATTCACCTTTTAAGTGGTGGAGAAAAAGCGCTGACCGCATTATCATTAGTGTTTTCAATATTTAGGCTAAATCCAGCGCCATTTTGTATGCTGGATGAAGTTGATGCACCGCTTGATGACGCCAACGTCGTGCGTTTTTGCCGTTTGGTCGAAGAAATGTCACAATCGGTGCAATTTATATATATTAGTCACAATAAAATCGCCATGGAAATGGCGGGTAGACTGACGGGGGTAACCATGGCAGAACCGGGTGTTTCGCGTATGGTTGCCGTAGACATAGAACAAGCAGTGCAAATGGCACAAACGTAGCAAGATAAAGGTGAGTAATGGCCGAAGAATTAAGATGGGCATTAATCGTGATCAGTGCGCTAGTTATTGGCGGTTTATTGATCCACGGCTTATGGTCAGTAAGAAAAAAAGAAACACCAGAACAAACTGATAATACTCCGAAACCACAGCCTAAAGTTGAGCCTGCGGCCCCAGCGACAGACAATGAACCTGAACTGGGTGATATGAATTTTTCAGCGGTAGATGAAGAGCCAACTGCTGAACCTGTTGCTGAAGAGCAACAAAAAGACGCTGCGCCGGCAGCAGCCCCTGAGCCACAAGACTTTATTATCTTGCACATTGAAATGCCAGAAGGCCTTTCTATGGCGGGCTCTAAGCTATTACCTTGTGTTTTGAGCTTAGGTTTTAAATATTCTGATGAAGGCTTCTTTAACCGTCATGTTGAGCCTTCAGGTAATGGCCCTGTATTGTTCCGCTTAGTGAATATGTTCAACCCAGGTACGTTCGATATTGATAACATGGAGCAGTTTAGCACTGCGGGCGTTAGTTTATTTATGACGCTACCATGTGAGGGCGATAGCCTAGCAGCCTTTAATATGCTGCACAGTGCTGCTAAGAAACTGTCTGACGAGTTTGGTGCTACGGTGCTTGATCACCAACGTCAGCCTTTAAGTGTTGAAACGGTTCGCAGCTATGTTGAAAAGGTTCGCGAATTCGCCGCTTAATGATTAGCGCGTTATGATTTTTTAGGCCACCGAGCTCACGCTTGGTGGCTTTTTGTTTTTAGAGGTCGAGATGTCAGAGTCAGTTGTTAAGCAAATTGATGCATTAAAACAGCAATTAGAAGAATATAACTACCAGTATTACGTATTAGATAATCCAAGTGTGCCAGACGCAGAATACGATAGGGTTATGCGTGAGTTAATGGCGCTAGAGCAAGCAAACCCTGAATTACTCACACCTGACTCTCCATCGCAAAAAGTCGGTGGGGAAGCACTGAGTAAGTTCTCTCAAGTGACTCATAAAGTGCCTATGTTGTCTCTTGATAATGCTTTTGATGAAGCTGAATTCTCCGCATTTAATCGCCGTATTCAAGAGCGCTTATTGGTGAGCGAGCCTCTGGATTTTTGTTGCGAGCCAAAACTCGATGGCCTAGCGGTATCTATCTTATATAAAGATGGCGTATTAGTGCAGGCGGCAACACGCGGTGATGGTCAAGTTGGTGAAAACATCACTGAGAACGTTAAAACCATTCGTAACGTGCCGCTGCGTTTACGTGGTGATGATATTCCGGCAGAGCTTGAAGTGCGCGGTGAAGTATTTATGGATACGGCGGGTTTCGAAAAATTAAATGAAACAGCATTTGCTAAAGGTGAAAAAACTTTTGCGAACCCGCGTAATGCGGCTGCCGGTAGTTTACGTCAGCTTGACTCTAAAATTACCGCCAAGCGCCCACTGATGTTCTACGCCTACTCAACCGGTGTTGTTGAAGGGGTAGAGTTGCCAGATGCACATTTTGAGCAACTCAGTAAGCTCAAAGATTGGGGCTTCCCAATGTGTCCTGAAACGCGTCTAGTGACAGGCACCACAGAAGTAATGGCGTATTACCAAGATATTCTAGAGCGCAGAGCTAGCCTTGCCTATGAAATTGATGGCGTGGTGATCAAAGTAAACCGTAAAGATTACCAACAACAGCTTGGTTTTGTAGCCCGAGCGCCGCGATGGGCCATTGCCTTTAAGTTTCCTGCACAAGAAGAAATCACTCAATTACTGGATGTTGAATTCCAAGTAGGGCGTACCGGTGCAATTACACCGGTAGCTCGTTTAGAGCCAGTTTTCGTCGGTGGCGTAACCGTGTCAAACGCAACGCTTCATAACCGTGACGAAATAGAGCGCCTTGGCGTAAAAGTCGGTGATACCGTCATTATACGCCGCGCAGGTGACGTAATACCTCAAGTAACACAAGTGGTGCTTGAGCGTCGCCCTGATGATGCCAAAGACATCGTATTCCCTGAAACATGCCCAGTATGTGACTCACACGTTGAGCGCATTGAAGGCGAAGCCGTGGCTCGTTGTACCGGTGGGTTAGTGTGCCAAGCACAGCGCAAGCAAGCGATTAAACACTTTGCATCACGTAAAGCATTCGATATTGATGGTCTAGGCGATAAAATTGTTGATCAGCTTGTTGATAGAGAATTGATTGAGACACCTGCGGATTTATTTACCTTAAAGCAAGGCCATTTTGAGTCACTTGAACGTATGGGACCAAAGTCGGCGTTAAACCTAGTTAACGCCTTAGAAGCAGCAAAGCAAACGACTCTAGCAAAGTTCTTATATGCTTTGGGTATTCGTGAGGTGGGTGAAGCGACCGCGCAGAATCTGGCAAACCACTATTTAACGCTAGAAAAGGTAATGGCAGCTAACACGGATGACTTACAAACGGTTAGTGATGTGGGCGTTGTGGTTGCCAAACACATTCATGCTTTCTTTAACGAGCCACATAACCAAGCTGTTGTGAATGCGCTACTTGAAATTGGCATCAATTGGCCGCAAATAGAACAGAAGTCTGCGGATGCACAGCCGCTTGCTGGGTTAACGTATGTTTTAACTGGTACATTGAGCCAGTTAAATCGTAACGACGCGAAAGCGAGATTACAGGCACTCGGCGCAAAAGTGGCTGGCAGTGTCTCGAAAAACACCCATGCCCTTGTTGCAGGCGAAAAAGCGGGCTCTAAGCTAACTAAAGCGCAAGAGTTAGGTATTGAGATCCTTGATGAAGATGCCTTAATTGCTTTGTTCGCTGAACACGAGTAACTCCAAGCAGCAATTATAGAAATACACTACGCGGTCAATATGGCCGCGTTTTTGTAGTAGTTCCTCAGCATAGAGGGTAGGACATTTATGAAACATTATGGCCCAGAATATTGGGATAAATATGGCGTGTATCGTACACCACTGGCTTTTAACTTGACGCTGGTGGTGTTGCTGCGTGCTTATTTTTTATGGACATTCTCTGCATTGGCAAGACGTCCAGATATCGATTTTATGTCGCTATTTTTTGTTTCTAAATTCCATTTCTTTACAGCGTTAGGAATAGGTGCCATTGCCATTGTACCGACAGTGATTTATTCACTACGCCGACCTACCAGCTCTCAGAAGTTAGCCAAAATTTGGCGACACATGCGCTGGCCGTTATTACTTTGTGCATGCTTAGACTTAATCTGGTTGATCTATCAGGCGTCACAAGCGTATTACCAATTTTCGATGTTTTTAGCAGTGCAAATGGTGCTCTTGTTGTGGGTGATATTGTATTTGCTGAAAAGTCGTTATTTAAGCTACTTTTTTAATGATTGGCCTGAGCCTGAAAAACAAGATAACAAGGGATAAATTATGCTGACCTGGCAAGATGTTTTAAAGTACGCGAACGCTGGTAATCCAGAGCCGAAGAATCGGGTTGAAAAAACTGCTGAGCAGTGGCAGCAAGAGCTAGACCCAGAAGTCTTCTATATTACCCGTAACAAAGGCACCGAAAGGCCGTTCAGCAGTGGTAGCTGCACGGTATTTGAAGCGGGTGACTATCACTGCGCTTGTTGTAATAACTTACTGTTTTCAGGGGACGAAAAGTTTAACAGTGGTACAGGTTGGCCATCATTTACAAAACCAGCTTATTTAGAGTCGATAGCATATATTGGCGATAACAGCCATGGTATGCAGCGAGTCGAGATTGTTTGTAATGTGTGTGATGCGCATCTAGGGCATGTATTTCCTGATGGCCCACCACCAACGGGCTTACGCTATTGCGTGAATGCGTTATCAATGACAAAAGCTTAGCCTTAAACAATCACTCTACTGAAAGTCCCAGCTCATCGCAGGTGACTTTCAGCTTACCAAAACGCTCTTTCTGATCGGCATCTAACTCCACATTGTTTAAAAGCGCAAAGCACTTCTTGAGCAATGGGGTGTTGATGGTGTTTTCTTTTTGGTGGTTTTTATCTAATAAACATTGCGCCAAATTAAGAGCAATACTGGCATTTTTTGGCATGACTCTAAACGCTTGCGTAAATGCTTCAAGCGCGACATCAATTCGACCTCTATTAAACTGAGTCACAGCATGGTTGTTAAGCTCTTTCGGGCCCATTGTAATGTCTTGCTTCTCTGTTTTTTGCTGATGAATGTAGTGCAGGGTAGTGGGGTCGCTAATGTCTTTATGACGCTCGCAGTGTTTTATGATCTGTGTGAATAAGTCTTGAGCTTTATGCTGCATGCCTAATTCATGGCAAGCTTTAGCTTTATCAAGGGCGGCATCAATTGAACGTATTGTCGGCTCATCTTCAAGTTGGTTAATAAGTTGAATGGCTTTTTGATGCTCATCTTTTAAATAATGAATACGTGCGTTTAATACGTCTAACTGAGTTTGATTATTGGCATTAGGGAATTGCTTTTTTAAATCCCCCAAGTATTTTTGAGTTTGTCGTGTGATACGGTTAACTTGCTCGGTTTGATCTGTGGCAAGGGCAAAGTCGATACCAGCTCTAGCCGCATTAAGGTAGATCTCAGGACTATCATGGATTGAGTTTTTTGCGTACTGAGCTATGTCTTTATGGGCGTTGTAGCTAGATTCGTAATCGTGATTAATTGACGCAACACGACCCAAACTTTTTTGCCTTTCGATATTCCGCGGTGCCATATTAGACGCTTGCTGAAGAAATGTTTGTGCGTTTTCAAATTGATTCAATTGCATTTCAAGGCGACCAAGTAAGTCGAGCGCAACCAATCGAGTTTCTGAACGTTCTAACATCGTCTTTAGCATACGTTGAGCCAGTACATGTTCTTTGTTTGCAATTAAAGCTTCTACCAGGCCTATTTTGGCCCAAGCGAATTTTTGTAAAGACAGTGCCGATTTATAGAATGTTTTAGCCTCATCAACACGCTTTAGTCTAAGTAACGCCTCACCTTTGAGCTTAAGCATAATAGGGCTGTAGGTGTTGTCATTATTATCGAGTTCTTTGTCGATAAATTTAACTGCTTTTGAATCATTGCCATCATCAATTAAAGTAAAAATTTGTTTGAGCGCAAATTTACGCTTTAACACGCGGGTAAGTCTGGTTTTTAATTCTTTAATTGAAAATGGTTTAACTAAGAAGTCATCAGGTTGAAGCTCAAGTACGCTATGAACTAACTCCCCGCTGGTCTCTGCAGAGACAAAAATAAAAGCGGTGGTGTTCTTGATAAGGTTTTTGCTTTTTAACTCTTCGTAGAGCTGATAGCCGTTTTGTCGCTTAGTTAAATCGAATGAGCAAATAATTAAATCAAACTTTTCACTGGCACAAAGCTCAATTGCTGCAACGGCATGCTCGGCAATATAGATATGCTTAAACTGTAGCTGCTCTAAAGAGCGCCTGAGATGGCTCAGCGCGAGCGGCTGTTCTTCGACGATTAACAGCTTGATATTGCTAAAGTTGTTTAAGCTCATTGAATAAATTAGTAACGATAAGGGCTTATGACAGTCTAGACCTTTAATGGGCTTTTTTAAATAGTTTGGAGATAAAACAGAGTAAGATTAAGAATTTAAGATTGGATTATGTGGTGGGTCGTACTGGACTTGAACCAGTGACCCTCGCCTTGTAAGGGCGATGCTCTCCCAACTGAGCTAACGACCCACATAATAAATGACTTGATATGGTGGGTCGTACTGGACTTGAACCAGTGACCCTCGCCTTGTAAGGGCGATGCTCTCCCAACTGAGCTAACGACCCATATCAATGTACTTTGCGAACCAGTAAAGTGGTGGGTTGTACTGGACTTGAACCAGTGACCCTCGCCTTGTAAGGGCGATGCTCTCCCAACTGAGCTAACAACCCGCAAAGTTTTTCTAAATGGTGGGTCGTACTGGACTTGAACCAGTGACCCTCGCCTTGTAAGGGCGATGCTCTCCCAACTGAGCTAACGACCCATTTAGAAATTGGTGTGTAATATGGTGGGTCGTACTGGACTTGAACCAGTGACCCTCGCCTTGTAAGGGCGATGCTCTCCCAACTGAGCTAACGACCCATATTACAGCTCTATAATGGTGGGTCGTACTGGACTTGAACCAGTGACCCTCGCCTTGTAAGGGCGATGCTCTCCCAACTGAGCTAACGACCCATTATAGATAAATTTAGATATGTGGTGGGTCGTACTGGACTTGAACCAGTGACCCTCGCCTTGTAAGGGCGATGCTCTCCCAACTGAGCTAACGACCCATATCTAAAAACAACACGTTGCCGTGTCGTTGTGGAGCGGTATTATAGGGAGACTTGCAACAGAGTCAATAGCTGAATTTACAATTTTGGTCTGTCTGCGGGTTTTATCATCAAATTGCAATTATTCTTCATTATATAGCAAGTGCGTTTTCAAACTAAAAAAATCTTAAAAAGCCAAGAAAATTGTCCCATAGAAAAATAAATCAAAGTCAAAGCCCCAATATTTTGAATTCAATACTGGGCTGTAATTAGTAGTTAAAATTAAAGGTTATGGCTTTTAAGCTTTTTTCAAAACTATTTATAGATGCCCTTTATGTAGGTCGGAATATAAAGCTAAAATAGCAAACATCATAACGCTAGCTAATATCTAAGTGCGGCAGGGAATAAAACAGAGCAATTTGAGGGTTAGGGTGATGATATAGTGAGGGTTTAGTTGCCTCAAAACGGTTGTTGTGGTTATATATGCGCCTGTTTGCTGTTTTTTAAAGCGAACAGTAAAAAGTTAAAGAAAAATTGTTGACTTTAATTTTGCGGGTGCATAGAATGCGCCCCGCACTCAGCGATACAGGTGACTAACTGAAAGGTTAGATAAGCCCAAGGTAAGGGGCTATAGCTCAGCTGGGAGAGCGCCTCGCTGGCAGCGAGGAGGTCTGCGGTTCGATCCCGCATAGCTCCACCAATCTTCTAAGTGCAATTGTCCTAGAGAACACAGTTTTGTGTCCCCTTCGTCTAGAGGCCTAGGACACCGCCCTTTCACGGCGGTAACAGGGGTTCGAATCCCCTAGGGGACGCCAATTTCGCTACTTCTTCGAATGGAGTAGGGAAGTTAAATATGCTCGTATGGTAAGAGTTTAAATAACCAGTCCTAGTGACACATTATCTACATGATATTGCGTCCCCTTCGTCTAGAGGCCTAGGACACCGCCCTTTCACGGCGGTAACAGGGGTTCGAATCCCCTAGGGGACGCCACTTTACTAAAAGTGTTCAAGATAAACGCTCGTATGGTAAGAGTCTAAATAACCAGTCCTAGTGACACATTATCTACATGATACTGCGTCCCCTTCGTCTAGAGGCCTAGGACACCGCCCTTTCACGGCGGTAACAGGGGTTCGAATCCCCTAGGGGACGCCACTTTATTTAAAGTGCTCAAGATAAACGCTCGTATGGTAAGAGCTTAAATAACCAGTCCTAGTGACACATTATCTACATGATACTGCGTCCCCTTCGTCTAGAGGCCTAGGACACCGCCCTTTCACGGCGGTAACAGGGGTTCGAATCCCCTAGGGGACGCCACTTTATTTAAAGTGCTCAAGATAAACGCTCGTATGGTAAGAGCTTAAATAACCAGTCCTAGTGACACATTATCTACATGATACTGCGTCCCCTTCGTCTAGAGGCCTAGGACACCGCCCTTTCACGGCGGTAACAGGGGTTCGAATCCCCTAGGGGACGCCACTTTA